>VBOT01000102.1 GCA_005893225.1 Candidatus Eiseniibacteriota bacterium | reverse complement strand
GCTCACGAACCGCGCCAGGTGATGTTCCGGCAGCCACTCCTGGATCGAGGGTGGCAACAGCAACAGCTGGTCGGGTTGATACGGGCGGAAGGTTTTCATGTCCCGCAGTATCCACACCCCGTCTCGCCACGCCAGAGATTTGACGATTACTCGGACAGGCTCCTAGCCCGGATTTGGCGGAGGCTCGGCGGGGTCGCGATGCGGGCCGGCTGTCGCTCCGGGCGGGCCGCGTTGCGGACCCGGACCGGCGCTCGGGTCAGGCCGCCTTGCGGCTCTGCTTCCCGGTTTCGATTCCCGAGGCGGCCGCCGCGTTCATCCAGTCACGCCACTCGGCGTAGTCGTGCTCGAGCATCGGCACCACCTCGTCCCCGCCGATCTCCCGGATCCCCGACTTGGGACGCTCCTCGAGCGCCCGGTCGCAGAGCGCGAGCGCGTCGCACCCGATCCCGCGCACGATCGTGTGCCCCGGGCGCACCGGAAGCCCGGGATCCTCGAGCGTCGTGAACGTGACCTTGGCGCCGCCCTCGTAATGAGTGATCAGGTCGAGCCAGGGCTCCGCCCTCGGGTGCTCGTAGATCGTGGCGTACATCTTCGCCTCGCCCTTCACCATCATGCGCACCGTGATCCCGGGTATCTCGGCGATGCCGAAGGTGCCCACGTCATCGAAGCCCATGAAGAGCAGGGGTTCGGCGAGACGGCGGGCCGCCTCGGCGTTCTTCCAGGCGTGAGGCGCCATGCGCGACAGGTGGATGCGGTCGGGCTGGGGGCCGAGGGCCTCCCGGCCGATCTCGGTGAGGCGCGAGCCCCGGGAGCCGGTGAACGGATCCAGCTTCAGGGCGCGCATGAGCAGGATGATGGCCATCGGCACCACCGCCAGGATGAGGAACGTGGGCATGAGAAATTCTCCCGTCGACCGAGTTCGAGTCGCCGAGCAGGGTATCGGCAGCCCACGGCCCAGCCGTGAGTATTCTCTCGGACCCCGTTCCAGGCTGCTGAAACCCTCGGACCCACGCTTCGCGTGGGTACCCCGAGGCGCGAGGGAAGCGACGAGAGTCAGATACTCCGCCGCGAGGAGCGACCGAGCAACGCAGCGGGCACCCGCGCGCAGCGCGGGTCGAGGGTTTCAGCAGCCTGCGTCGTACTCGGGGGCCGGCTTGCCCAGCAGGTGCCTGTCGAACCAGCGGCGGATGTGGCGCTGGTTCTCGACCCGGCGCGACGGTGCCCCGCTGCGCGACAGCTCGTGGTTCTCGCCGGGGAAGCGCACCATGACCGCCGCCTTGCGCTGCTGCTTGAGGGCCCGGAACATGATCTCACCCTGCCCGATCGGCGTGCGCCAGTCCTCCTCGCTGTGGATCACCATCAGCGGCGTGCGCACGTTCCCGGCGAAGTGAGCGGGCGAGCGTTCGAGATACTCTTCCGGGTCCTCGAATGGCGGCTTGCGGAACCACGTGGGCGTGAACAGGGTGAAGTCGCTGGTGTAGTGCATCGAGATCCAGTCCGCCACGCAGCGCTGCGTGATGGCCGCGGCGAAACGGCCCGTGTGGGCGATCACCCAGTTGGTGAGGAGCCCGCCCCCGCTCCCCCCGGTCACGCCCAGCCGGGACTCGTCCACGTAGCCGCGCGCGATCACCGCGTCCACTCCCGCCATGAGGTCGCGATAGTCGTCCCCCGGATAGCGATACTGGATGAGGTTTCCGAACTCCTGACCGTAGGTCGTGCTGCCGCGCGGGTTCACGTAGAGCACCACGTACCCGGCCGCCGCGAGCACGCGGAACTCGTGGAAGAAGCCCACGCCGTAGGCGACGTGGGGGCCGCCGTGAATCTCGAGGATCAGGGGATGCTTCCGGCTCGGATCGAAGCCGGGAGGCTTGACGATCCAGCCCTGGATCGAGCGCCCGTCGAACGACGGATACCAGATCTCCTCGACCTCGCCGAGCGGGATCCCGCCGAGCACGGCGTCGTTCGGACCCCAGAGGCGGACGAGCGTCCGGGTGTCGACGTCCAGGACGTGCAGGTCGCCGGGCCGCGTCACGTCGCCGAGCGTCAGTGCCGCGCGGCGGCCGTCGGGGGTGACGCTGCCGGCGATCACCTCGTGACGGGCGTCGGTGAGCTCCTCGACCCCTCCGTCCGCCAGCGAGATGAGCGCCAGGATCGCGGCGCCGTGACGTCCCACGACCCCGAGCACCGCCCGTTCCCCGGCGGCGAAGGAAAGCGGCATCGAGCCCCCGCCGCGCGGCGGGTGCTGGTCCGAGGCGATGTCAGGAGCGACATCGAAGTCGTAATCGGCGGTCATGACGCGGGCCGTGGTGCGCGGCCAGGACCCCTCGAAGAGCAGGAGATCGTTCTGGTCGTAGGAGCGGGGAGGCTCGGGACGGAGCCCTCCGACCGCGGCGATCCGGCCGCCGGAATCTTCCGCGAACGCTCTCAGGGGCCCGCGGATGTCGGCGACGGTCCGGAGCTCGGGGCCGTCGGTGGGACGCTCCAGGTCGGGCGAGACGGCGAGGAGGTCGACGTCCTCGGGGCCGAACCACGGCTCCGGTCGGCGGTCGGAAAGAAAGAAGATCCACTTGCCGTCGCGCGACCAGCGCGGGGACATCTCCTTGAACCTTCCGGCGGTGAGCGGGCGCGGCTCGGCGCCGTCGACCCCGACTACCCACACGTGGTCGGGATGGTCCGGGTCGATGAAGCCCTCGTTGTTGACGCGGAACTCCGGGCGGGTCACGAGGCGGGCCGGCTCGTTCTTCGGCTTCTTCTCCTCCGGCGTGTCGAGCGCGGGGTTCGTGGCGCTGAGGAACGCGAGGCGCCGGCCGTCCGGCGACCAGGCGGGCTCGGACACGCCGCGCTCGAGCCGGGTGAGCCGGAGCGCTTCGCCGCCGGCCATCGGCAGCACGAAGAGCTGCCCGGGCTTCTTGGGCTCCGTCGCGCGCACGAAGGCGAGCGCGCGACCGTCCGGCGACCAGCGCGGCTGCGAGTCGAGCGGGCCGAAGGTGAGGGGGCGCGGCGGCTCGGGCGACCGGGGTAACCGCCCCTGCGGCTCGGGGGCGGGAGCCTCGACCAGCCACAGGCTGGTGACGTATGCGTCCGCCTCGGCATCCACCGCCACGCGGGTGAAGGCGACGCGCGTCCCATCCGGCGAGACCTGGGGGTCCGCCACCCACACCAGTCGCAGCAGGTCTTCTTCCTTCATATCCGCCCTCCCAGGTACGCCTACGCCCTCCCAGGTACGCCGAGAGCCGGGAAGGTAGGAGAGTCCCGGGAGCGGTTCAAACCCGCCCGATCGAGGCGCCCCGACTCCCCCGGGTGCCGGCCGGCGTGGCGGCCTCGAGCGCCGGCCGGGGAGGCGTGCTTGAGTCGGCCGGATCGACACTCTAGATTCCCGCCGTGCTCGGGCGACTGCGCGGCTTGCTCCTCGGCAGACCCAAGAACCTCCTCGACCCGCTGATCCATCAGCGGATCGCGCTCATCGCCTTCTTCGCCTGGGTCGGACTCGGCTCCGACGGCCTCTCCTCCTCCTCCTACGGGCCCGAGGAGGCCTACCTCCAGCTCCACGGACACCACCACCTCGCCCTCTACCTGATGTTCGCGATGGTGGGGACGGTGTTCCTGATCTCGGCGTCCTACACCCAGATGATCGAGCTCTTCCCGAGCGGCGGCGGCGGGTATCTGGTCGGCACCAAGCTCCTCGGTCCCGTCCCGGGCCTGGTGTCGGGCTGCGCGCTGATCGTGGACTACGTCTTCACGATCGCGATCTCCGTCGCCTCGGGGTGCGACGCCATCTTCTCGTTCCTGCCGCCGGAGTGGGCGCCCTACCGGCTGGCCGCCAAGATGGTGATCGTCGCGGGACTCACTGGGCTCAACCTGCGCGGGGTCAAGGAGTCGGTCCTGATTCTGACGCCCATCTTCCTCGCCTTCATGGCGAGCCACGTGGTCCTGATCGCCGTCGGCATCCTGACTCACGGTCCGACGCTCCACCACGTCCTCGGCGACACGGTCCGCGAGAGCCGCGGGGCCGTCTCGGAGCTCGGCCTCGCGGGAGTGGTGGTCATCTTCCTGCGCGCCTACTCGCTCGGCGGCGGGACGTTCACGGGCATCGAGGCGGTGAGCAACAGCACGGACATCCTGCGCGAGCCGCGGGTCGAGACCGGCCGGCGCACCATGCTCTACATGGCCACCTCGCTGGCCTTCACGGCCGGCGGCATCCTGCTCTGCTACCTGCTGAACGACGTCCAGCACGTAGCCGGCAAGACCCTCAACGCCTCGCTGTGGGAGCAGATCACGCGCGGCTGGCGGATCGGAGACGCCGACGCCGGCTCGGCCGTGGCGGTGCTCACCCTGCTCTCGGAAGGCGCCCTGCTGTTCGTGGCCGCCCAGACCGGCTTCGTCGCGGGGCCGCGCACCCTGGCCTCGATGGCGGTCGACCAGTGGGTGCCCAAGCGCTTCGCCCATCTCTCCGAGCGACTGGTCACCCAGAACGGCGTGATCACCATGGGGATCGCGGCGTGCGCGGTGCTCCTCTACACGGGCGGGCTGGTGCGGATCCTGGTGGTCATGTACTCGATCAACGTGTTCCTCACCTTCACGCTCACCCAGCTCGGGATGGTGCGCCACTGGTGGAACGCCCGGAGGGCCGAGGGGCACTGGCGCCGGCGCCTGATCGTGGCGAGCACCGGCACGCTGGTGACCGCCATGATCCTGGTCATCACCTCGACCCTCAAGTTCCTGGAAGGCGGCTGGGTGACTATGACCGTGACCGGCGCTCTGATCGCCTTCTGCTTCACGGTGCGCGGTCACTACCGCCGCGTCCGGAGCATGCTGCTCTCGCTCGACGAGACGCTCACCAACCTCCCGCTCCCGGAGCCCAAGACCATGCCCGAGCTCGCGCCCGATGGCCCGACCGCCATCATCCTGGTCGAGTCCTACGCCGGTCTCGGCATCCACACCCTGCTCTCGGTGCAGAGGCTCCTGCCGCGCCATTTCAAGAACATCGTGTTCTGCACCGTGGGCCTGGTCGATTCCGGCCAGTTCAAGGGCGCCCAGGATGTCCACGCGCTCGAGGAGAACGTGGTCCGCGATCTGGAGAAGTACGTCCACCTCGCCCAGCGCATGGGCTACTACGCCGAGTATCGCTACACGCTGGGAACCGACCTCATCGCCGAGCTCGAGGGCATGTGCATCGACCTGATCAAGGAGTTTCGGCGGTCGCTGGTGTTCGCCGGACAGCTGGTGTTTCAGCGCGAGAACTTGTTCACGCGCTCGCTCCACCACGAGACCGCCTTCTCGATCCAGCGCCGGCTGCAGTTCCGGGGCGTGCAGGTGATCATTCTCCCGATCCGGGTCTGGGAGACGAGGCGACCGGGCGCGACCTCGCGAGCGGCGGCAGCGGTGGAGGCGGGCGCCGGCGGGAGGTCGTCGTCCGGGTGACGGCTCTGGGCTCTCCGCTCAGCCGTGCCAGAGGAGGCGGGCGACCGCCAGCGCCGCCATCCAGACCGCGACGATGAGGAGCCCTCCGGCCTCGCGGCCCTCCTCGATCAGGGGGCTCATCATCTCCCTCGAGCCGAACAGCTCGGCCGGACGGACCTTGCCGGCGACCCGTGGCAGGATCGTCGCGCACCAGATCGCCGCGAGCGTTCCGAGCAGGGCGGGCAGGAACCAGGGATAGTGCCCCGGGCGCAGCAGGGCGAGCACCGTGAGGAGGCACGCGGCCCCGTAAACGGCCACCCAGCGGATCGGGTCGGGGTCGTTGAACTGGACGGCGGCGCAGTAGGCGAACAGGACCGCCATGAGGCCGTTGGCGATGCGGAACCACACAGGATGCCCCGGAATCGAAATGGAAGAACGGCGAACGCGGGGCGCAGTGTAGCCAGCGCTCCGTCACGCTCCAAGGGAAAAGCCGTCATTGCAGTGAAGCGGAGACGTTCGGGACGGGGGACCGATGGTTGAGGCGCTCCGGCGCTACGCGCGGTGGCTTCACACGCAATGGCCGGCGGGAACCGTCGAGAGGCTGCCCGAGGTCCGGGAGGGCGGCGGCACGCGGGTCGCCGGGGTGTACCTCTGCGGCGACCTCACCGGGATCCCGCTGCTCAAGTTCGCGCTCGATGGCGGCGCGCGCGCGGTGCAGCGCATCGACGCCGACCGGGCGTGGCGCGAGAGAGGCGGGCCCGCAGGCCTGCTGGACCTCGTCATTGTGGGGGGCGGGGTCTCGGGGATGGCGGCCGCCATGGAGGCGCAGAAGCGCGGGCTCTCCTTCCGGGTTCTCGAGGCCGCCGAGCCGTTCTTCACCATCGTCAACTTCCCGAAGGCCAAGCCGATCTACACCTACCCTCGCGCGATGACGCCGGCCGGGGACCTGCAGGTCCGCGCCGAGGTCAAGGAGGCCCTGCTCGAGGAGCTGAGGCAGCAGGTCGCGCAAGCCGGGATCACTCCGCTCGCCGCGCGCGCCCGCGAGGTGCGCCGCGCCGGCCCGCACCTCGCGGTGACCACCGAAGGCAGCGAGGCGCTGCTGGCGCGCCGCGTGCTGGTCGCGATCGGCAGGAGCGGCGATTTCCGCAAGCTGGGCGTGCCGGGCGAGAACCTCGACAAGGTCTCCAACCGGCTGCACGACCCGCGCGATTTCTCGGGGCAGCGGGTGCTGGTGGTCGGCGGCGGCGACGCCGCCCTGGAGGCCGCGATCGCCCTCGAGCTGGCCGGAGCAGAGGTCACGCTGGCCCATCGCCGGGCCGAGCTCTCGCGGCCCAAGACCGAGAACCTGGAAAAGCTCGAGCGGCTGACCCTGGATCCTGCCGCCGACGTCGCGATCGAGCGCCCGAGCGCCGAGCGGGTGACGACCGCGGCCGGGAGATTCATGGGGGCCCGTGGCCGCGGACGGATCCAGCTTCGCCTCGGCGTCACGGTGAGCGAGATCCGCGACAAGGAGGTGGTGCTCCGCTCGGCCGCCGGCGCGGAGGTCCTGGCCAACGACGCGGTCTTCACGATGATCGGGCGCGAGCCGCCGCTGGACTTCCTGCGGCGCTCGGGAATCGGGATCGCGGGCGAGATGACGCCCCGGCGATGGACGGCGATGGCGCTCTTCCTGCTCTTCTGCGCCTGGCTCTACGACTGGAAGTCGGGCGGGATCATGTCCGCGCTCTGGTACCGGGAGCGCTGGTTCCCCGTCAACCTGCCGGGCCTCCTCCGCGCCGCGGGGGGAGCCCTCGGGGCCGCCGCGGCCGACCCGCGGACGCTGCTCGGCACGCTGGCGATCAGCGCCTCGGGGCCGTCGTTCTGGTACACCCTCACCTACTCGATCGTGGTCGTGACGTTCGGGATCCGCCGCATCCGGCGGCGCCGCACGCCCTACGTGACGGCGCAGACGCTGTGCCTCATGGCGGTGCAGGTCTTCCCGCTGTTCCTGATCCCGGAGGTGATCCTGCCGCAGCTCAACTACCACGGCTGGCTGCCCCGGGGCCTCGCCGACGCCCTGTTCCCCGCCGTGGCCTATGGGCACGGGCGCGAGTTCTGGCGCGCCTACGGCCTGATCCTGGCCTGGCCGCTGGACGTCTACAACCTCTTCACCCGCGAGCCGCTCCCCTGGTGGATCGCGATCGCGTTCCTCCAGACCTGTGTCCTGATCCCGCTCGGGATCTACTTCTTCGGGAAGGGGATCTACTGCGGCTGGATCTGCTCCTGCGGGGCGCTGGCCGAGACGCTGGGGGACACCCACCGCCACAAGATGCCGCACGGCCCGGGCTGGAACCGTTTCAATCTGGCGGGCCAGGGCGTGCTGGGGGTGGCGGTGCTGCTGCTCGGGGTGCGAATCGCCGGCTGGATCCTGCCCCACGGCAACTGGGCGGACCGCGTCTTCGAACCCTGGCTCAAGGCGCCGTACCAATGGACGGTCGATGTCTTCCTGGCCGGCGTGGTCGGCTACGGGGTCTACTTCTGGTACTCGGGCCGCTTCTGGTGCCGCTTCTTCTGCCCGCTGGCCGCGCTCATGCACGTCTACGCGCGCTTCAGCAGCTTCCGGATCCTGGCCGAGAAGAAGAAGTGCATCTCGTGCGGCCTGTGCACCAGCGCCTGCCATCAGGGCATCGACGTGATGAGCTTCGCCAACAAGGGGGTCCCGATGGCCGACCCCGAGTGCGTGCGTTGCTCGGCGTGCGTCCAAGTCTGCCCGACGGGGGTGCTGCGCTTCGGACGGGTGAACGGCCGCGGGGCGCTGATCGGCATCGATTCGCTGGGCGCCTCGCCGGTGCAGATGCGCGAAGGCGCCTAGCCCGTCACGGCGGCCCCGGGCCAAAGGCCGGCGGCGTTACTTCAGGAACCTCGCCTCCGCCTCCGCCTCCGAAACCCTGCCTTGCTTCAGCTCCCACAGCTTGAAGTAGCACAGGAACACGTAGAGACCCTGGCAGGCGGCCCACACGAACCCCAGATAACCGTCCCTGAAGCCCTGGCGAATCACGTAATCGTAGAAGAACTTCATGAACGGTTTGCCCGGCAGGTACTTGAACACCGCCTTCAGCACCTGGTTGCGCCTCGAGTGCGAGCCGCTCGCCGCCAGGTAGAGCTCCTCGCCGGTGCGGTACATCCGGAGGGCTTCGGCGGTGGTGTACTTGTTCAGCTTGGAGATGGTCTCCTCCATGGTCTCCCGGGAGAGGTGAATCATCTGGGAGCGCAGGAAGCCCACCTCCCCGTCGATGACGGTCCTCTCGTGTACCAGCCGGCCGTCGTAATGAGCCAAGTCGCGCCGAAAGAGCTTGAGCTGGTAGTAGGGCGAAGCCTCGCCGTGGCGCAGCCACTTCCCCCAGAAGTACTGCCGGCCCGGAATGTAGTAACCGGCATAGGGCTCCTTTCCGATCCGCTCCGGGATCTCCCGGGCCAGCTCGGGCGTGATCCGCTCGTCGCTGTCGAGGAACAGGATCCATGCGTTGCGGACCGGGAGATTGACGAGCGCCCAGTCCCGGAGCCTCGAGAAGTCCATGCGCGGACACTGGGCGATGTTCGGGGTGAACTCCCGGCAGATGTCCAGGGTCCTGTCGGTGCTGTTGGAGTCCGCGATCCAGATCTCGTCGCACCAGGTCAACGAGGCCAGGCAGTCCCTGATGTGTCTCTCTTCGTTGAAGGTCAGGACGATCGCACTCACCTTGGACATGGTCTCTCCTCGATATCGTTCCAGGCAGGGCGCGCTTGCGGCCGGGAGGGGAGGGAGGGGCTCTCCGGGCTCCGCTCGCCGGGTGAATTCGAGCCGGTTCCCCGGCGTCGGTGCTTTCTCCTGGGACGGATGGTCCGCGGGCGCGAGCCTGCCTCAGGGGTCAAAGCCCATTCTAGCCCAGGGCGCTGCGCGTGAGGGGCCCGGCTCGGCCGTCGACGGGGGCGTCGGGAGGCGGGCAAGGCGCCTCGCCGAGGGCGGGCGCCGGCGGTCCGGCGATTCCCCGCAAAGGAGAGGGCGGCTGGCGCGGCCCGGCGTCACACCGGGCTTTGCGCTCGCCGCCCCTCGAGGGTGCAGGTCTCTACGACGCCGCCGTTGCGGTGCGACGCACGTTCGCCGCCTGGAGTCCCTTCGGTCCCCGCGTGATCTCGAACTCCACCCGTTCGCCTTCGGCCAGCGTCTTGAAACCGTCCGCTTGGATGGCCGAGAAGTGAACGAACACGTCCTCCCCGCCTTCCTGGGATATGAATCCAAAACCCTTGGCGTCGTTGAACCACTTCACTGTACCAGTAGCCACTGCAGACTCCTTAGCTCCGGGGACTCGAGGTCCCCGCTACGCGGTTCGGACGACGATCGCGCGTCGTCGAGTACGGTCGGGGCGCGAGACCCCCGAGCACGAAAGCAGCCGCGAACCCACCTGTCCGCGGCTGCGTTGCTTTCGCGCTCTTCCGCCGGCGCGGCTCCGACGATGAGAAGTTTGCCCCGCCCCCGGCCCACCGGTCAAGCAATTGTTTCGACAATTGATCCCATTGCTTTCCCACCGCGATCACGGAAGCCGATTTCGCGGCACCGAGCCGTCACTACTGGACCTCGAGGAGCTCGATCTCGAACATCAGGGTCGCGTTCGGTGGAATCTTCGGAGGTGCTCCAGCCGCGCCGTAGCCCATGTCCGGAGGGATCGTGAGCTTGCGCTTCCCGCCCACGCGCATTCCCTTCACCCCTTCATCCCATCCCCTGATGACCTGGCCGGCGCCGAGCTGGAAACTGAACGGCTCGCCACGGTCCAGCGAGCTGTCGAACTTGGTCCCGTCGGTGAGGGTGCCGGTGTAATGGACCTTGACCGTCTTTCCGGTCTCGGCCACGGCGCCCTCGCCGACCTTGAGGTCATCGATCTTGAGGCCGGCGACCGCCTTCTCGCCCGCCGCGGCATCGGGGTTCACCGAAGGCTCCGCGGCCGTGCCCTGGGGTGACGACGAGGAGGACGAGCTCGAGGTCGTCGCGGCCGTCGAGCCGCCGGTGCCGGATTGCTGGCATCCGAGGGCGGCCAGGGTCATCAAGGCTGCGAAGCAGCGAAACGCCATCTTCATGAGGTGCTCCTTCCGGATGAGATCGTGCGTCCATCGTGAGCCGCGGCCGGGGACGGTCCCACATCGCCGGCAGGCGTTCAAGCGGCGCTCCGCGGGCCGGAGGAGCCGGCGCGTTCGTGCACCGGGACGCCGGCGCCGGCAGTCGCGGTGTCAGGGCGGGCGGCTCGGGGCCTCTCCGCTCCCGGCGGGACCCGGGCGGGGACCTCGCCTGCGGGCCGCACGGACCTCGGCCAGGGTCGATCGATAGAGGGAGTCGGGCTGCCCACAGCGCGCGAGCGCGCGCCGCGCCAGGCGCTCGGCCTCCGCCAGGTCCCCGCCCCGGCGCACCAGCGCGAGGGCCAGGTTGTTGAGGGCGTCCGGGTCCTCCGGCTGGTCGCGCAGCGCGCGCCGGTAGCACGCCTCCGCGTCGCCCCAGCGCCCTTCCCGGGCCGAAACGTTGCCCAGGTTGACGCGCGCACGCGCGAGGCGTCGGTCGAGCCGCAGCGCGCGCCGGTACTCGCGAGCCGCCAAGTCGAGATCGCCGCGCGCCTCGTAGGCCACGCCCAGGTCGTTGTGCTCGGAGGCGGAGAGTGGATCGTGGAGCACGACGAGGTGGCCGCAGCCCGCCAGGGTGGCCGCGAGCCCCGCCCAGGCAATCCCAGCCAGGTGGCGCACGTCAGGCGGGCCGCCGCACCACCAGCGCCTGGCCGCCGGCGGCACGCCAGCGCCGCATCAGCTCATCCCGGCCGATGCGTCGCGGCAGGGCCCCACCATCGTGGAGCACGTACTCTCCTCTCGCCGGATCCCAGCCCACGAGCACGCCGTAGTGGCGCCGCACCAGCGGGCCCCCTCCTCGATCGTAGAGCAGCACGGGGGGAACGCCCGCCCCGAGCAACGCCCGCAGCGAGTCCTCGCCCGGCCTCTCCACGGCGGCCCGGAAACCGCCCCGCCGGGCGGCCGCCGCCAGGTCGGTGATGAGCGCCCCCCTCAGGACCGGATCGTAGGCCCGCCGCGCCAGGGGCCCCGCGGAGTCCGCCCCATAGAAGCGCATCACCATCTCCAGGGCCGCCGGGCCGCACCGCTCCGGCGCCTGCCGCACCACCGGCACCGCGAGCGCCGTCGCCCGCACGGAAGGGGCGGCCGCGATCCAGGCGGCCGCCGCCGCCGCGAGGACCGCCGTCACTTGATGACGATCTCTTTGTTGAGGAGCTTCAGGATCACGATCACGAGCAGGATGATGACGAGCACCGTCACCAGCGAGCCGAGACCGTCGCTCCCGCTCGGGAGCCCCTTCGAGACCGAGGCGAGGTCGTGAAGGTCCCGGTCCGAGAGCTCGGCGAGCCGGCTCTCGACCTGGGCACGCGCCACGCCGTAGTCGCGGAGCTTCTGAGCCACGAGCCGGTGCTCCAGCGCGCGGCGTACCAGCACCAGGTCGGCGTCCCGCGTCGAGGCGATCGAGGTCTCGCCGGAGAGGCGCGAGGGAGCCAGGCCCGCGAACGCGGGCGAGAGGTTCAGGGCGGTCCCGTGGACGATGAGAAACAGCGCGGTTGAAAGGCGCACGCTTTTGGGCAACATTCTCATCTGCTTCCTCCCTGGGCCGGATGGGTTCGGTTCGCGGCGAGACCGCGGACCACGGCCCACGAGCGCGAGAGCCTAGCGGCGGCGCCCGAGGCGGAGCAAGCACGAGGAGGTGGGCTCACAAGGAAGTGGAAGACTCCGTCCTGCCCGGCCGGGCCATGTGCTACACTCGCGTCCCCTTGCGAGATCTTCGAGGGCCCACTCTCCACGTGATCCCCCGGCCTCATCCATCGGCGGCGCCCTGGCCGCCGCGGTTCCCGATCGTCGTGGCCGCGGCCGCGCTGGCGTTGCTCGCTCCCACCCTGACGACCGGCAAGGAAGCCGCGGCGAAGGCCGGGTCCGCGGCGGCGGCGCCCGATTCGGCACGCCGGGGGCCGAGACGCCCGGGTGACGGGATCGCGGCGGCTCTCGGCGGGCCGGCAGACCCGGCCGATCGCTCGGCCGCCGCCCAGGCGCGGAAGCTCATCGACGCGGGGTTCGAGAACGTCGCGATCGAATCCGACCCGGCCGGCACGCGCCTCACGTTCGAGAACCGGCGCTACCGGCACAGCGCGGAGTGCCTGGGCCTGCTGGCCCGGCTGCGCGACGATTCGCTGGTGGCCTACGAGCGGCGCCTCGATCTCGTGGCGGCGGCGGTCTCGGTGGCCGGGCCGCCCCAGGCGCCCCGCTTCACGGTCCGCTACCCGAGCGATCGCGACTTCCAGCCCGCGCCGAGGGGCCGCCGGCTGTCGCCGACGTCGCGCACGCTCGATCTCGTGGTCGGCCCCCTGGTGGCCTACGAGCTCGGCCGGATCACCGAGCCGATCCAGTTCCGCTTCCAGATCGAGCCGCGCCTGCGCTACAGCCCGTGGCCCGGCGCCAGGGCCACGGCGACGCTCGTGATCCCGGTCTACAACGATTTCGTCTTCAACAACCTCCACCCCGACGTGGAGCAACTCCGGCCCGGGCTCGTGACCCTCGAACAGTTCGCCTGGGTGCCGCGAGTGGCCCTCGCCTCCGCGACCGCCGGCCTGTTCGCGGACAACCGCTACGGCGTATCGGTAGGAGCCGCGCGGCCGCTCGCGCAGGGGCGGCTGCTGGTCGACACCCAGGCCGATCTCACCGGGTTCGCCGCCTTTCCCGAGGAGGGCGCGACTTACTCTCCGATGCGGCGGTGGAGCTCGTTCGGGGGCCTCACGTGGCGCGCGCCGATCTACGACGTCGCGGTGCGCGTGCGTGCCGGCCGGTTCCTCTACGGCGACCGCGGCGCGGAGCTCGAGTTTCGCCGCACGCTCGGCGATCTGGACTTCGCGCTCTTCAACGTGCGCGCCGAGGGATACAACATCAAAGGCGTGCGGGTGGTCCTGCCGGTCCCGCCGATGGTGCGCTCGAGCCACGACGTCGTGAGGCTCCAGCCGATCGAACGCTTCCCCGCCAACTACCGCACCGACGCCACTCCGGTGGGAACTTTCGTCGGCGGCGTGGCGTCCCGAGAGGACTTCCTTCGGCAGCTCAGCATGCCCGCCCTGGAGGCGAATCGCGACCGCTACCAGCGCGCTCTCAGTGGCTCGCCGCGGCGCGCCGGATCCGGGGAAGCGGACTGGGTCTCCTTCACCGGCATGACGGGCTTCATCAACACGCCCTGGGCCGGCGTGATGCAGGATCGCAGCGTCGAACTCGGCTACAACCGCATCCCCAAGGCTTGGGCCTACGATGCCCGCGGCTCTCACGCCAATGAGCCTTATTTCGGCGCGCTGGGTGTTCTGCCCCATACCGAGATCGGGCTACGGTTTACGCGCGTTCCTGGCCTCCACGGTTTTGCACGGGATGACCCGAGCAGCCGAATCACAACGGATACGGACCACATGGCGAGCTTTCGTTTGATGCTGCTAACCCCGCGCCCATGGCAGCCGGGTCTCGCGGTGGGCGTCGAGGACATCGAGGGCACGCGGCGCTTTCACTCGAGTTATATGGTGGTTGGGATGCCATCCGCAATTCTTCACGTGCAAAACCGTATCAGTTTGGGTTATGCTCCTCGTGTCTTCACAGCGACTCGCCATGTCCTCGACGGCGGTTTCGGGGCTTTCGAGGTGTCGCCTTGGCGGGACGTGGCAGCCCGAGTCGAGTACGATTCCGAGAAGTGGAACGTGGGAGCCGGAGTCGGGCTCGGTTTCGGGTTGCGGCTGCGCATAGCGGCGCTCAACTTTGAGAGCCTGAGCGTCGGTGCGAGCTGGAGACACGAGTTGTAAGCGAGAGTTTTCAGGCCACTGCGCGACCAAGGATGGTTGTGCCACGCTTCGTCAAGGAGGACGTAAAATGCTCTGCGCCACAGGCCCTCCCTTGGCCGTGCGCGAGGAGATGGAGGACCGCGATGAACATCGATCACCGCAACCCGCGCGTTCGCCGGGGCTTCGCCTTCGTTGCGCTTGCGGCAGTTCTGGGGCTGACTGCCGTTGGCCTCAGCCAGTGTCGCCTCGTCGGCGACACGGTGACCGGAGTGGACCTAAGGTCCAATCCTGGTCTGAACGCGCGCAGCGATTGCGTCCACCAGTGCAACGAGAAGTACAAGGCGTGCCGGCGTGGCGAGGAAGCGCGCCACAAGTCGACGCTGAGAACCTGCGGCAACGACAATTCCTGCAAGAAGGCTGAGAACACGCTGCACCAGGCCATGCACAAGCAGTGCGTCCGCGACATGCAGGAGTGCAAGCGCAGCTGCTACAACGAGGGTGCCGGTACCGGAGGCAACTAACCGGACTTCCTCCGTTTCCGAGTCGCGCCGGGCTGTTCGCTTGAACGTAGGCTCTCTTCTCCAAGATTTTCACGTTCAAGCGCGGTGGGACGCCTGCCGAAAACACAGGCATCCCGCGGTCCCCGCCGAAAGGGGATGATCGACGGGCCCGGCGCGACGGCTTTTTTCCCCGCGCCACGGACCACGGAGGGTGCATGTCCCGACCGAACGAGGTCGTCGCTCACTTGATCGACGGCAGGGTCGTCAAGGGGGGCTGTCAGGATTTCTCCCCCAGCCGTCCGGCCTTCCACGTGACGCCGCCATCCGGCGGCGCGCCGACCCAGGTCCGCCTCAATCAGCTCAAGGCGGTTTTCTTCGTGAGGAACCTCGCGGGAGACCCGGTGCGGATGGATCTGCGCGGCTTCCTGAGGGCCCCGACGGAGAACTCCTTCGGCGTGAAGATCGCGGTGCTCTTCCCGGACGGCGAGCTCCTGTGCGGATACTCGCTGGCCTATTCGCCGCGCCGCGAGGGCTTCTTCATATTCCCCGCCGATCCTGGCACCAACAACCTCAGCATCTATGTGGTGGTGAATGCGGTGCTGGAGATCCGCGAACGCGAGGCAGCCGAGGAGCTGGCGAGGAAGGTTCTCGACTCCCGCGTGGCCTGATCGCCGCGCCCTCCGGCCTCGAAGCGGGCGCGACGCCCCGATCGGGGACGCCCCGAGGTCTTCCCGGCTGCTTGCGATCTCGAGCGGCGGTGAGCTAGATTGGCCGCTCGCTCGTGAAGTCGGCCCTCATTCTCGGGGATCCATGACCTCGTTCAAGCACCGCCTGCGGCGCAAGAAAGCGCGAACCAACGCCCGCAAGAAGAAGGAGCGTGAGCGCGTGGCCCGCAAGGCCTCGCGCCGCTAAAGGCTCCAGGCCCGCTCCACCATCTCCCGCCCGGCCGCCCGGGAGGCGGGCTCGGTGGCGCGGGTTCGCGAAGCCTCGATCCCGCGCCACGCGCCCATCGTGGCTCCGGAGCCCGCTCCCCTCCTCCGGCCTTGCCTGCGGGAGGCCTTACTTGGCGACCGCGTCGGCCGCCTTCACGTCGGTCACGTCCAGTCCCATCATGCCGCTCCGCTCCATCACGGTCCCGGTGACTTCCACCATCGAGGCCACCAGGTCCTTGCACTGGTTGTAGGCGTCGGCACTGTCGTGGTTGGGAGTGAGCAGGTAGAGCTTGCCGTTCGCAGTCAGCAGCCCGATCGGCATCCCTCCCGCGACGCACTTGGTCGCGCACTCCTTGTGCTTCTCCCCCTTCGCCCCGTGGCCGAGGTAGCACCCGGTGTCCACGATCTCCCCCTTGATCGTCATGACCTTGGGCTTCGCCTTCGCCTCACCGGACGCGCTCGCCGGCTTGTCGGCCAGGGCGTTGAGAGCGAGCGCCGCGCAAGCGGCGATAGCGGCGAGAAAGGCTGCGCGCTTCATCATGGGTTCCTCCTCGAGAGTTGCGGAATCCACGCGGCCAGCTTCGGCCCGAACGTTCGGCCCTAGCTGCAAGCGACCGTCGCGCGGAGGAGCTAGGTGAGCTCGACGTGCTTGAGGTCGAGCGGCACGAACAAGCCGCCGCCCTGGGCGCCGAACAGCTCGTTGCCGCGACGCAGGCATTCCGACGGAACATCCACCACGGGCAGTCCGAGATCCTCGGTGGCCGCGATCTTCGGGGTCCCCGGCAGCGAGTAGCGCTCGCTGGCGAGGAAGTCCTCGAACTCGTCCAGGGTCCAGGCGAACAGGGCGTCCACCTCCCACACGATGCTGACCTCCTTGCCCCGCGTCAGATCGGGCGGGTCGTCGGGGCGCGCGGGCTTGAGCACGCCCACGGCGCAGCAGTCGCACCCGAACCAGAACTCGGGCTGTCCCCGGAGCACCAGGTTCTCGGCCACTCGGCCCTCGGCGGGGGCGTCCTTCCACACATTGGACAGCAACTCGCTCAGGGCGAACAAGAAACGCAGCAGCGCTCGCGGGTCGTCGTCGGCCGCGCCCTTGAGGCCGGTGGCCAGCACGCGGAGGTTGCGGATGGCCTCGAGCCTCACCCACGGCGAGCGCCGGTTGCACAGCGCCGTCAGGTTCTTGAGCGTGCCCTCGAGCCGCTCGCGCGCCACGACCAGCAGGTCGGCGAAGCTGCCCTCCCCCTTGTCGATGAACTCCACGGTGCGGCGCATGGCCTGGTTCAAGGGCAGGTACGAGGCGCGAAGCGTCGACCAGTCTTCGGTCAAGCGCTGCTTGGCGATCACATCCCAATCCGCCATGGAATGCTCCTCTGCGGCCTGAAATCGACGGCGCCGGCCGCCCTCCGACCGGCGTTTCGGAGTATAACGGCGCCGCCCTCGGAGGGTCCAATGCCGCCGGCCCTCGCGCACCCCCCCGTCACGGCTGCACCTCGGGGGCCCCGCGGCCCGGGCGCGGAACGGAGCCCGGAATGTCGACCGATATCCACTCGCCCGCCGCGCTCGAGAGACGTGCGGCGTCGAGCGCGCTCTGGACCGCCACCGCGTCTCCGAGATGAGGCTCCATCGGAGCCTCGCCGCTCAGGGCCCGGTGCAGGCGCTCCACCATCACCGTGAAGGGCGCCACGAGCGCCGCGTCGCCCTCGCGCGGCGAGAGCCGGTGCTCCTCGGGGATCTCCAGCTCCTCCGGGCTCTGTTTCGGGACCACCCGCCACAGCCGGTAGCCGGTTTCGTCCCAGCGCAGCGTGGCCTCGCTCCCCATCACCTCGAAGCGCTCCCAGCGGTAAGCCGCCCACGCGCACAGGTCCACGATCCCGGTGGCGCCGCCCTCGAACTCGTAGTGCACCGTGCAGGCGTCGTCCGCCGTCGCCTGGCCTTCGGCGGCGACCTCGGCGGTCGGCCCCCGGCGCGGCTGGTCCACTCGCACCGACGCCAGGGCGCGCCGCGGCTCGCCGAAGAACTGGCGCAGGCAATCGGTGTGGTGTGAGCCCAGGGCGCCGAGGATCCCACCGCCGCGCGCGCGCTCCGAGAGCCAGGTCATGGCCCGCGAGTCCGGACGCGGCCAGAGCGCGTAGCGACCGAGGATCTCGCCGCGCCGCGGGACACCGATCGCTCCTCGCCGCACGAGATCGAGCGCGTGACGCCGGGCCGGGAAGAAGCGGAACTCGTGATTGACCGCCCCGACGCGCCCGAGTTCGAGCGCCCGATCGCGCATCTCGGCCGCCTGGAAGCGATTCAAGGCCGTGGGCTTCTCGCACAGCACGTGGCTGCCGCGCTCGAGCGCCGTCATCGTCATTGGGTGGTGCAGGTCGACCGGACTCGCGACGCTGGCCAGCGCGGGCTCGAGCTCGTGGAGCATGCGCGCCCAGTCGGTGTAAGCGCCCGCGACCCCCAGCTCGTCGGCGATCCGCCGCGTCCTCCCCGGGTCGGAGCCGGCGAGAGCCACGAGCTCGAAGCCGGGATGGCGCTGGAACGCGACCGCCTGCACGGACCGGCCGAACGAGGTGCCGCCGATGGCAACCGTGAAACGTCTCATGCGCCGCTCCGATTCTCCCCTGGGACCGGAGGCGCATCCTGCCGGGCGGTGCGCGAGGCGTCAAACCGGGGCGTTGTGCTATTCTCGCTCGCCCTTCGAGACACTTGCAGGCTCCGGAGCCATCCGAGGAGACCCCGATGCGCGATCCGCGCAACGCCCGACTCGCCCAAGTCGTGGTCGGGCATTCCACAGCGATCAGGGCCGGAGAGACGGCCCTGATCGAGTCGACCGATCTCTGCGACGGCCTGGTGCTCGACCTGATCGAGGCGATCCACCGCGTCGGAGCGATTCCGCTCGTCGCGCTGCGCAGCAACGCCGTGACCCGCGCGCTCGTCTCCGGCGGCAGCGAGGCGCAGTTCCGGCTCCAGGCCGAGATCGAGCTGGCCCAGATGGAGAAGGTGCAGGCGTACGTGGGCCTGCGCGCCGCCCACAACAGCTCCGAGCTCGCCGATGTTCCGCCCGACCGCCTGGCGCTCTACAGCGCCCTGGTCCTCAAGCCGGTCCACCTCACCCATCGCGTGAACCACACCCGCTGGGTGGTGCTGCGCTACCCGACCGCCTCGATGGCGCAAATGGCCCAGATGAGCTCCGAGCAGTTCGAGGACTTCTTCTACCGGGTGTGCACGCTCGACTACGCGCGCCTGGCCGACGGCATGCGGCCGCTCGCCGAGCGCATGAGACGCACCGACCGGGTCCGGATCCGGGGCGCCGGCACCGATCTGAGCTTCAGCATCAAGGGGATCGGCGTGGTCCCCTGCGAGGGACGCCGCAACCTCCCCGACGGCGAGTGCTTCACCGCCCCGGTGCGGGACTCGGTGAACGGCACGATCGCCTTCAACACTCCTTCGCTCTACCTCGGGACCACCTTCGACCGGGTGAGCTTCACCTTCGAGAGCGGACGGATCGTCCGGGCGGCCGGCCAGCCGCAGGACAAGCTCGACGCCCTGCTCGACACCGATGAAGGCGCCCGTCACGTCGGCGAGTTCTCGCTCGGCCTGAATCCCTACGTCCTCCACCCGATGAACGACACGCTGTTCGACGAGAAGATCTCGGGCTCGCTCCATCTCACGCCCGGCCAGGCCTACGCGGCGGCCGACAACGGCAACCGCTCCCAGATCCACTGGGACCTGGTGCTGATCCAGCGGCCCGAGTACGGCGGCGGCGAGGTCTGGTTCGACGGCGAGCTGGTGCGCCGGGACGGCCGCTTCGTGGTGCCCGAGCTCGATGGCCTCAACCCCGAACGGCTGAACCTGTAGCCGGCCTCGGGCCCTGGCCGACCGCGGCTCGCGGCCACCCGACATCCATGATCCAGCTCCAGAACCTGCGCTATTCCATCGGCCAGAGGGTGCTGTTCGACCGCGTCAACTGGGTGCTCTCGCCCGGGGACCGCTGCGCGCTGGTGGGGCCGAACGGCGCCGGCAAGACCACCCTCCTCAAGGTCATGCTGGGCGAGTACGCGCCCGAGTCGGGCGCGCGCGTGCTCGCGCGCGGCACGCGGCTCGGCTATCTGCCCCAGGAGGCCGCGGAGCGCTACGACGGGACGGTGCTGGAGCGCGCCATGGAGGCCCATCGCCACCTGATCGAGATGCGGGAGGAGCTCGACCTCCTGCACCGGCGGCTGGACGGCATCGCCCCCGACGACCCCACACTGGAGTCGCTCCTCGAGCGCGCCGGCGAGCTCCAGCACCACCTCGAGCTCGCCGACGAGCACGCCCTCGAGCCGGAGGCGCGGCGGGTGCTGGGGGGGCTCGGGTTCTCGCGCGCCGACCAGGACCGGGGGCTGACCGAGTTCTCCGGCGGGTGGCGCATGCGCGCCGCGCTGGCCTCGCTCCTGCTCACCGATCCCACGCTGCTGTTCCTCGACGAGCCCACCAACCATCTCGACCTGCCCGCCATGGAGTGGCTGGAGGATTACCTCGAGGAGTTCCACGGCGGGCTGGTGATCGTCTCGCACGACCGGGTGTTCCTCGACCGCGCCGCCACCGAGGTGCGCGAGCTGGACGCCGGAGCCCTGACCGGCTTTCCGATGAAGTTCACGCGCTACCTGGAGGAGCGCGAGTCGCGCCGGGAGCGGATAGAGGCGCACAACGCCCAGGTCGAGCAGCGCATCGCCCAGCTGACGCGCTTCGTGGAGCGCTTCGGCGCCAAGAACACCAAGGCCTCGCAGGCCCAGAGCAAGCGGAAGCAGATCCGGCGCCTGGCCGAGGAGCGCGTCGTGCTGCCGCGGCGCCCCAAGGGCATCCGCTTCCAGTTCCCCGAGCCGCCCCATGCCGGCCGGACGCTGGTGCGGCTGCGCGACGTCGCCTTCGGCTACGACGCCCGGGACGTCTTCGCGCACGCCGACGTCGAGCTCGAGCGCGGCGACAAGGTGGCGATCGTGGGGGCGAACGGCGCCGGGAAGACGACGCTGCTGAGGGTGCTGGCGGGCCAGCTCGAGCCGCGCGCCGGGGCCCGCGAGGTCTACCCCCACACCCGACTCGCCTACTTCGCGCAGCACGCCGCCGAGACGCTCGAGACCGGCCGCACGGTGCTGGAGGCCCTCGAGGCGGCGGCCCCGCCCGAGTGGCGCCCGAGGCTGCGCTCGCTGCTCGGCAGCTTCCTGTTCACGGGCGACGACGTGTTCAAGCGCTGCGGGGTGCTGTCGGGGGGCGAGCGCCAGCGGGTGGCCCTGGCGCGCATCTTGATGGAGCCCGCCAACCTCATCCTGCTGGACGAGCCCACGCACCACCTCGACCTCGCCGGCAAGGAGGTGCTCGAGGAGGCCCTCGGCCAGTACCTCGGCGCGGTGGTGGTGGTCACTCACGACCGCTCGCTGATGGCCCGCGTGGCGTCCCGCGTGCTGGAGGTCGGCGACGGGCGCGTGGTGCTGTACCCCGGAGGCTACGAGGACTACGAGTCCGCCCGCCTCGCCCGAACCGCGGCGACGGAGAGCCCCGGGGAGGAGACGCGCGCGGGCGCGGGCGGCAAGGCGGCGTCTCGCGCCGCCGGCCCGGGCGCTCCCGCCGCCCCGGCGCGAGCTCCCGGGGCCTCTCCGGCGGCCGCGCCCCGCGGCGCGCGCGCGACGGCCCGGCGCGGACCGAGCGAGGACCGGAAACGCGAGCGCGAGGCTCGCCGCGTCGAGAGCGACATCGAGAGTCGCGAGGCGAGCATCGCCAAGCTCGAGGCCGAGCTCGCCGACCCGGACGTGTACCGCGACGGCGAGCGGGCGCGCGAGCTGGTGACCCGTTACGAGCGCCTGCGCGCCGAGGTCGAGTCGCTGTGGCAGCGCCTCGCGGAGCTGGACCGGAAGACAGGGTAGGAGACACCAGCCGCTGGTTGACGACCTTCGGGGCCGCCGCTAAGGTGCCCCGCCATGGCCGAAGTGACCCTCAGGACCTACGTCTTCCTCGACAGCCTCCAGCCCCAGCTCGCGGCGTTCATCGGCACCACCGCGCGCGGATTCCTGCCGGTGGCGGGCGTGGCATCGATGTTCATCGAGACCGCTCCCGGCCTGATCATCAACCGCATCATGGACGTGGCACTCAAGGCCACGCGGGCGACCCCGGCGATCATGGTGGTGGAGCGCGCCTTCGGCCTGCTCGAGATCCATCACGATGACAAGGGCCAGGTCCTGCTCGGGGGACAGGCGGTGCTGAGCCATCTCGGCATCGGCGAGGCCGATCGGGTGAAGCCGCGCGTGGTCTCGGACCAGGTCATCCGGGCGGTCGAGCCCTACCATGCCCAGCTCATCAACCGCATCCGCTACGGCGACATGCTGATCGCCGGCGAGTCGCTGTTCATCCTCGAGACCGAGCCGGCGGGCTACGTCGCGTTCGCCGCCAACGAGGCCTTGAAGGCGGCGCGGGTCAAAATGATCGACGCCTCGCTGTTCGGCGCCTTCGGCCGTCTCTACCTCTCGGGGCCGGAGGCCCAGATCGACGCGGCGCGCGACGCGGCGCTCCGGGGGCTCCAGACCGTGAGCGGCAAGGAAGGCTCGCGGGGCGGAGCAGCGTAGCGGGCCGGCGCCACGGCGCCGCGCCAGGAGACGCTTCCGGGCGAGCGGCCGGTTGCGGCCTCACATCACTCCCGCCGGAATCCCCTCGCCGGCGCCGAGGAGCTGCCGCTCCAGGAACGCGGTCACGCGGCGCTCGTAGAGCCGCCGCTGCCTGAGCCAGCCCTCGTTGTGACCGGCGCCGGGGATCAGCCACAGCGGGTCCTTCGATCCCGCCGCACGCCACAGCTCGCGCGCCTGCTCGGGCGCGAAGCGATTGTCGTCCATGGCGTGGATGAAGAACACCGGCCGGTCGGTGAGCCGGGCCGCGCGGGAGAGCACGTCCGCCGCTCCCGGGTCGTGCCCGGTCGCGAGCCTGCCCAGGGCGCGCAGCAGCTCGGCGCTGGGCCAGCGAGGCACCCGCGCCCAGCGCTCGCACGAATCCCCGAGCGCCTGGCACCCGTGGCTGAAGGCGCAGTCGGCCACCACCGCCGCGACGTCGGGGCTCTCGGCGGCGAGCATCAGCGCCACCGAGCCGCCCAGCGATTCGCCCAACAGCGCGATCCGGTGACCCTCGAGTCCGGGCTCCCGCCTCACCCAGTCGAGCGCCGCCCGCGCGTCCTCGAGCTCGAAGTGCCCGAGCGTCGTGGGCTTCCGCCCCCGGTAGCGGGACGAGCGGAAGTCGACCGCGAGGATGGCGAAGCCCGCGGCCCGGAGGAACGAGGCGTAGCGCCACGCGCGATGATGGTTACGGCCGTAGCCGTGAAAGATGATCACCACCGCGGGATGGGTGCCGCTCAGGTACCAGCCGTCGATCCAGTCGCCCGCGCCCACCGGGATCCGCTCGCGGCGCGCCTTGCGGTCCAGGTTCCGCACCCCGCCGAGATCCGAGGGCAAGAGCGGGTAGAGCCCGAGCAGCGCGGACGCGCCCGCCGCGGCCACCGCCAGCACGCAGCCCGAGAGCAGGATCAGCGCCACCACCGGAGGGTCTAGCCCGTCTTGAGTCCGCGCGGCCCCACGTATTCGGACTGCGGGCGGATCAGGTGATCCTCGGCGTGCTGCTCGATGACGTGGGCGCACCAGCCCGCGACGCGCCCGCAGGCGAACATCGCGACGAACGAGCGGGGCTTGAGCCCCAGCGACTGGAGCACCAGCGCGGTGTAGAACTCGACGTTGGTCTTGAGATTGCGACCCGGCTTCTCCTCCTCGAGCACCCGCAGCGCGATCTGCTCCACGGCCCGGGCGAGGTCGAAGAGCCTGCGGTCCTCGAGGTGCGCGGCGCTCATCTCGTCCGCCACCTTGCTCAGCACTTCGGCCCGCGGGTCGCGCACCTTGTAGACGCGGTGACCGAAGCCCATGATGCGCTCGCCGGCCGCCAGCTCCCGCTTGAGCCACCCCTCGGCCTTCTCCGCCGCGCCGATCTCGACCAGCATGTCGAGCACCGGACCCGGCGCGCCGCCGTGAAGCGGCCCCTTGAGGGCGCCGACCGCCCCGGTCACGGCGCTCACCATGTCCGAGCGCGTGCTGGCGATGACGCGCGCCGCGAAGGTCGAGGCGTTCATGCCGTGGTCGATGACCGTGACCCAGTAGGTGTCGAGGGCGCGAGCCGCGATCGGGTCGGGTTCCTTGCCGTGCACCATGTAGAGGAAGTTCGCCGCGTGCGAGAGGTCGGCGCGCGGGGCGATCGGCTCCAGCCCGGCGCTCAGGCGCGCGTGGGCCGCGACGATGGATGGAAAGCGCGCGGTCAGCATCTGCGCGTCGCCGAGATCGGCCTGGGGCGAGATGTCGTTCGGGTCGGCCATGTCGAGCGACAGCGTGGCACACGCCATGCGCAGGGCGTCAATCGGCGGCGCCGTCCGGCTCGCCCGCACCACCTGGAGGGTCTCCTCGGGCAGGGCGCGCTGCGAGGCCATCTCGCGGCGCAGCGCCAAGAGCGGTTCCGGGCCCGGAAGCGCGCCGCGCCACAGCAGGTGAGCCGCCTCCTCGAAGGTGACGCGGCCGGCCAGCTCCTTGAGCTCGTAGCCGCCGATGATCAGCTCCCCCGCCAGGCCGTCGACGTGAGAGAGCCGGGTCTGCGCCGCGACCACGCCGTCGAGGCCGCGCCGCGCCGGGGTGGTGATGCCGGACATGCAGGTTCTCCTTTCGCGGATGAACGGAGTCGTCGCGCGAATATCCCATCCGGCGCGCCGGGGGGCAACCGCGGGCCCCGCAGGAGTCCCCTGGGCTGGGCTAGACGGCGTCCCGGATCAGGAACGGATCGTCGGAGCGGCTCTCGCGCGCGGCCCAGCGGAAGTAGACGACGCTCATCGCCCCCCAGTAGTACAGGCCCCCGGGCACCCACATGATGAGCCCGCCGAGTCGCTGGTCGTCGAGCGCCGGCATCCCCATGAAGCGCGGCGCGAGCGCGTACCACGGATAGAGCGGGTGGTCGGCGAACGTGATGAGCGCCGCCACCGCCATCATCGGAGTCCCGAGCAGGAACAGGTAGAGCATCTGTCCCGGGGGCGAGAGCGGGTTCTCGGCGGCCTCCGCCCCCACCACCGGCCACCACATCAGGAGGGCGGTGCCCATCAGCGTCAGATGCATGACGATGTGGACGCCGTGATCGCGCATCATCCATTCATAGAAGGTCGGAAAGTGCCACAGGCACAGCACGATGGTGTAGAGCGCGAAGCCGACCGGCACGCGCGCGGCCGCGCGCCAGACGGCCGCGACCGGGCGCGGGGCGAGGAGCGAGCGCTTGAGCCACAGGGGCAGCCCGACCAGGACGAGCGGGGGGAAGAGCTGAGCGAGCAGCAGGTGCTGGACCATGTGGGTGCTGAACAGGTAGTAGTCGCTGAGGTCGTGGATCGGCCCCTCGAGCGCCACGACCACAATGAGCAGGCCGGCCGCGAACGAGATCGCGCGCCAGATCTCGATCGGTTCGCCTCCCGGACGCTCACGGGCCCGGAGGAGCAGCGCCCAGGCGTAGAGCGCGCCGAGCAGGGCGCAGCCGGCGAGCACGCTCCACGCCCACCTCCAGGGCCACCAGGTCACGCGCGCGGGCGGCTGCTGGCGGTAGGGATAGGCGGCCGTGATGGCGATGGCCGCCCCCCCGTCGCGACGCCACACCTTCCCGCGCACCGCGAACGTGTCGCCCAGCGACTCCAGGAAGCCCCGCCGCGGGTCCTGCCAGTGGGTCTGGCCGATCACGGTATAGAGGCGGCGATGACGGACGTCGAGGAACCACATCCCCTGGTCGACCCTGCCCCGCACCAGGGCGCACTGGCGCTGCAGGGTGCCCTGCATCCCGTGCTGGAAGATGCAGACCGGGTCGACGAACTCGCCGATCAAATAGACGCTGTCGGCGCCGGCATCGCCCCAGTCGGCGCGCGCGCGGCCGGCGAGGCCCGGGAGCAGGAGCGCCGCGATCACGAGGAGGGCGCACGCGGCTCCCCGGCGGTCCCGCGCCGGAAAGGTTCGCTGCTCGGTCATCGAGCGCGGAGTCTAGCGCGCCTCACTCACGAGTCGCCAGCCGGCCGGCGAGGTCGTCCACGAAGGCCGCCGGCGACAACTCCTCGCCGCTGGCCCGGCGGATCGCCTCGCGCCAGTCCAGCGACTTGCCCGAGCGGTAGAGCCGGTCGACCAGCGCCGAGCCGACCTCGGGGCTCGCGACGTAGCGATCCCAGGCGTCCGCTCCCGCGCCCCGCAACTCGCGCAGCAGGTGGGACTGGATCTGCGAGGCCATGATCTCCCCGAGCATGTAGTTATGGTAGTAGACCGGCGCCACGCTGAAATGGATCTTGCTGGCCCAGTCGGGGGCCCGCCGCCCATCGGGCCGGCGCACCCACTGGAACTCCTCCACCAGGTCCCACCACAGCCGGTCGAGGTCCTGCTCGGGGTCGCGGTAGAGCGCGCGCTCCATGTGGCACATGACCAGGTTCCAGCGCGTCTGCACCAGGAGCTGCGCGCGGATCGCGCGGCCGATGACCTCGCCCGCGGAACGCGCCTCGCCGGCCGGCATGCCGGCGTAGCGGGTCAGCCATGCCGGGCTCTTGGACAGCCGGCCGAAGAGCATCGCGCTGGCCTCGGTGGTCAAGGTGTGGGCCGGCACGCGCAGCACGTAGGGCAGCGAGCTCTCGATGTACTTGTCGTACACCGCGTGTCCGAACTCGTGGAGCATGACCCCCATCCAGAACTCGTTCGGCCGCAGGTTGCAGAGCACGCGAATGTCGGAGCCGCGGTCGACCGAGAGGCAGAAGGCGTGCTGGCTCTTCCCCGGGCGCTCGTAGAGGTCGGCGCGCTCGAGCAGGTCGCGCACCTCGAGCCCGATCGCGCCGAAGAAGCGTTCCGTCAGCCGGTCGAGCTCGAGCCCCTTGAAGCAGGGGTCGAGGCCGTATTCCGGGGCCGGGGCTTCCTGGAAGAACGGATCGCCGTAGTGCCACGGGCGCAGGTCCTCGACCGGCGTCCCGAAGCGCCGGGCCAGGCGGTCGTCCAGATCGCGCCGGTACGCCTCGAAGAGCGGCCGGGTCCCCCGCTCCAGCTCGTCGAGGAGCCCGAACAGCTCACGCTCGTCGAGCTCGTCGAGCTCGAGCATCATGGAGTAATAGTTGTCGAACTCGAGCTCGCGCGCCGACCGGTTGCGCAGCCGGACCAGCTCGATAAGCTCGCCCGCCACCTCGGCGCCGATCCGCTTCGAGGCCTCCCATGCCCGCCGGCGCTCGGCCACGTCGTCCGATGTCCGCAGCACCTCGCGAATCTGGTTGTCGGTCACGGGCCGGCCGTCGATGCTCGCCCGGAAGTTGTTGAATCGCTGGTCGAGGTCCTTCTCGATCCGCACCATCTGCTCGATGGTCTCGGGAGCGATCTGGTGGGCCCGAAACTGGTCGAACAACAGCGACGCCTGCCGCTGGAGCAAGCGATCGGCGACGCCTCCCCGGCTCCTGATCTCGCGCAGGAAAGCATAGGGCTCGGGCCGCGCGAACACCTTGCGGATCTGGGCGTCCAGCCGGGCGCTCTCCGCGACGTGCTCGGAGGCCCCGGTGATGCTCGCCATCCAGGTCGCCTCGTTGTAGCGGCGCTGGAGCGGCTCGATCTCGGCGACCAGCTCGTCGATGAACCGCGCCACCGCTTCCTGTCGCTGCGCCGGCGCGGCCCTGCCGATCTCCATGCGATCCTCGGTCCGGGAACGCCCGCGCCCGGCGGCGACGGCCTCGTCCGGCGGGTCGGGGAAAAAACCGACGCAGTCTACCACAGGCCGGCGCCCCCGAGCCGCGGCCTCCCGCGAATCAGTACACGATCGAGGGTGCGGAGGAGAGCGGAGCCCCGACGCTCTCGGCGAGCGCCATCTCGGCCACGCGGCCGGCGTTCACCAGGTGGAGGCCCGCGGGGGTGATGAGGACGAAGAAACCCGCCCCCTGCTGGTTCATGAAGTCAGAGAGCCGCTGGGTCTCGCGCTCGAGCGGCGTCCACACGCGCCCCGAGAAGCGCGTGCCGTCGGTCAACGACACGTCCACTCGCTCCTCGCGCCACGGCTGGAAGCCGCGCGCGAAGACGTCGCTCTGGAGCACCTGGCGGCCCGGAGTGATGCGCGTGAGACGCTGCCGGCTGAACAGGTGGATGCGTCCCTCCTGGCCGATGACCACCGGCAGGAACGGGGACGACTCGTTGAGCTTCTCGAGAATGGTCTGGTGCCGGCCCCCCGAGGTGCCAAGGTCGAGGAAGATCTGGCCGGACGCGCCCTGCACGTCCTCCGACCAAAGAGTTACCGGGATGCGCCGCTTGGGTGTGTAATGGTCCATCGTGTCCTCCGTCCCGACCTCGGTAGCAACTCGTCTGCCGATCTCGGCGGGACCGAGGCGATACAGCGTCTTCTCGGATTCGTTGGCCTCTTCGGGGCGGGGACGCACGAGCCGGAACCGCTCCCCTCGTTGCGTCGCGCATGGACCCCAGGGCCTGTCGGCGCGCTTCCTGCACGACCCGGCGTGCGCTGGAACGCTCTCTGCTAGAATCTCCGATCCATGCTGAGACGCGACCCATCGCCCGCTTCCCGGCCGCGTCAGGGCGGTCGAGCCCACCCGGGTCCCTGGTTGCTCCTCTTCGGCGTGGCCTTCGCCCTGCGCGCGCTGTACGCGCTCTGGGCCCTTGGCCCGGACCCTCACGCACCCGGAGCGGCGGCGGAGGTGGACGCGGTGGCCTGGAACCTCGCAAGGGGTTACGGCTTCTCGCTGGGCGGTGTCTCCAGACCTTCACCGACGGCGCTCGTCCCGCCTCTCGTCCCCTGGGCGGAGGCGCTGATCTATCGCTCGGCCGGGCATCATTACATTCTCGCCGCCCTGCTCTTGTGCTTCGCGAGCGCCCTGGTTCCGCCGCTGGTGGCCTCGCTGGGAGCCGCGACCTTCGGAGGCCCGATCGGGCGCGCCGCGGGCTGGTTGTGCGCCTGCCATCCCCTGCTGGTCTCGGCCTCGGTCGGGGCCCCGCTCGAGAGCGCGCTCTCGGCGGCGCTGCTGGTCGCCCTGGTGCTCAGCGCCGCATGGGTGAAGACTCCGCGGCCGGGGCGCGCCCTGGGAGTCGGGTTGATGTGGGGAGTCGCCTCCCTCACCCTCGAGTCGGCCCTGCTCCTGCCGGCGCTGATCGCGGCCTGGGCATGGGTCCCGATCGGTCTCACGGTCGCCCCGGCCGACCGCCTGCGCCAGGTGACCCTGGTCCTCGTCGGAATCCTTCTGGTCGCGGGGCCCTGGTGCCTCCGCAACACGGTGGACTTCCGGGCGCCCGTCCTGGTCACCACCCGCGCCGGACGCTCGCTGCTCGACGGCAACCGTCCCCTTCTCCATCTCGAGAGCGATAGCGGGCCCGCGATCGCGGGCGCGGCCGCGGGAAAGACCTCGGAGGCCGAGGCGGACGCCCGGGCCCTGCGCGAGGCCTGGAAGATGCTCGCGCTCAACCTCCGCTCGTGGCCGGCAATGGCCGCGGACAAGCTGGCCCACCTCTGGAGCATCAAGAGCGAGGAGCCCGGGCGGGTCGTGGGGCCTCTCGCGGCGCGGCTCGGGCGGCTGGACCTCCTGTTCGTCTGGTCCCTGCTCGTCCTGCCGCTCGCGGCCTGGGGTCTCGGGCACACGCTCGCCGGCCCAAGGCGCTGGTACCAGTCGCTCGGCGCCCTGGTCGTGACCTACTTCTCGATCCTGGGAGTGATCTTCCAGGACTCGCTGAGGACGCGCGTCCCCGCCGAGCCGCTCATCACCCTCATGGCGGCGGCGGGGTTCGAGGATCTTCGCCGCCGCGTTCGCGCGCTGGGGCGCGGGCTCAGGGTGATCGAAGGCAGCCGGCGCTAGTGTCGCGAGGCCGGTCCGCGCCGGTCACCGCACCAGCGGGATGTTCCGCTCGAACCTGACCCCGTCCACCACCAGCCGCGCCAGGTACATCCCCGGGGCGGCCTCTTCCCCGCGCTCGGTCCGGCCGTCCCAGACCTGCGTGTGACGGCCCGCGGCCACGATGGCGGGCGGCCCGAGACGCCGCACCTGACGCCCGGAGGCGTCGTAGATGGAGAGACTCACGCGAGCGCTCCGCGGCACGGTGTAGGTGAGGGTGGCGCGGCCGCGCGTCGGCGAGGGGTAGGGCGCGGCGAAGCTGACGCTCTCGGTGGGGCGCGCGCCGACCGAGACCAGCGGCGACGAGTAGAAGATGCGGTGGATCTCCCCCGTGCCATCCTGATAGTCGCGAGCCATCCTGCAGTACCAGAGCGAGCCGTCGGGGGCCACCAGGTAATCGCTCACCTGCTCGAAGCCCAGCCCCCAGTCGAGGGCGTCGGGCTGGCCGGGCACCGGGGCAGCGAGGCTCCAGCCGCTCTCGTCGTGCTTCAGGCGCCGTAGGAAGCCCGCGTAGTAGTCGCTGAAGAAGTAATCCCCCACGTACTCGTTCGGGAAGCTGCAATAGAAGCAGTTGCCCCGGCGGTAGACGTCTCCGCTCACGACCGTGGCGGTGAACCCGGTGCGATCGTAGTAATGGATGGGGGCCTCGAACTGGGACGCCTTGACGATCCCCGAGCACGAGCTCACGTAGGGCGCCGGGCCCTCGAGGTAGGGCCAGCCGTAGTCACCTCCCGGTGACGTGATGTGGTCGATCTCCTCGTAGAGGTTCCAGCCCACGTCGGCGACGAACAGCGAGCCGTCTCGCGGGTCGACGTGGAAGCGGAAGGGATTCCTGAGCCCCGACGCCCATACCAGGCGCGCGTTGAGATTGGGATGCGACGCCATCGGGTTGTCCGCCGGGACCAGGAGGGTCTTGTCGGGCGGACCGCCCAGACCGTCAGGGAGCCGCGTCAGGTCGCAGCGGATCATCACGCCGCGCAGGCTCAGGGTGTCCTGCGACGCGCACGAGAAGCTGTCTTCCCCGAGGCCCGCGTACAGCATGCCGTCCGGCCCGAAGCGCAACGACCCGCCGTTGTGCGAGAGCCTCAGATCGGGGATGTCCCGGATCACCTCGTACCTCGAGGCGGGATCCAGCCACAGCACTCCGCTGGTCGGCGCGGTGAGGTCGCCCATCGCCTTGAACCGGGTGATCCGGCATCTCAGCTCGAGGGCGTCGTAGTAGACGTACACGTAGGGGCGGCTCGGCCACCGGGGGTCCACGGCGATCCCGGTGAGCCCCTGCTCGGGGCTGACCAGCACGCTGTCGACGGTCAGCACGGGATCGATGGCTCCGAGCTTGCCCTCCACGATCATCCGCACCCCTCCCGACTGCTCCACTACCAGGAGGCGGCCGTCGGGCAGAAAGGCCATCCCGGTGGGCTGCCGGAGCCCGTCCATGACCTGCTGGTCGGTGAAGTCCGTGGGAATCTGAAGGGGCGACGCCCCCGCCATGGATCCCGAGGCGAGGAGGCCGAGGCACAAGATCAGCGCGGTTCGTGGAGGAGGCATGAACCTACCGTAAAGCCCAGCGATGGGTATGGCCGTTTGGCTCGAAGGGGGGTGTGCGGAGCACGCGCACTCCAGGATTCTAGCGGTCGCCGGGTCAGGGAGACAAGCGAAACCTCCCGCACGTGCCGAAGGCGCGCACGCGCGGGGAAGCTCATCGCGCCACCACCAGGCGGCGGGTAAAGGTCCTTCCCGGCACCTCGTAGCGCAGGAAGTAGAGCCCGGCGTTGAGCCCTTGGTTCCTGTGCCCATCCCAGGCCGACTGGTAGCGGCCCGGCGGGAGTACGCCCTCGGCGAGCACGTCCACGATCCTTCCCTGGAGGTCCACGACGCTGAGCTTCACCCGTGCCGCAACCGGGACCGAGTACTCGACCAGGGCCCGACCCCGGGTGGGATTGGGAGACACCCGGGAGAGCGCGAACTCGGCGACGGGGGCGTCCCCCACCCCGGTGGTTCCGCTGATCGTGAAGCTGATGTCGCTCTTGTCCGAGCCCAGGTTCCCGGCCTGGTCGCGCGCCTCCACCTTGATGTAGGCCGCGGTCGAGGGCGGGCCCGTCACCGACCAGTCGTAGGAGCCGGTGTTCGGGACGCCGGTCGCGATCGCCTGGAAGATGCCGCCCGAACCGCCGCGCGAGAGCAGGATGTCGACGGTGGCCGGATCCCCGGCCCCGTCCGTCGCCGTCCAGCTGAGGTGCGCCACGCCGCCCACGGACACGACCTCCCCGCCGTTGGGGGACGCCACGTGCACGGCCGGGGCGGTCAGATCGGCGAACGTGACGGTGACGCTCTTGTCCCCGTTCATCGTCATGGTGAGCGGGTTCGCCGTCCCGTTGGCATCGCCGCTCCAGCCCACGAACTGATAGCCGGCGCCCGGGGATGCGGTGAGGATCACCAGCGTCCCGTTGGCATAGCTCTCCTGGTCGGGACTCACGGACACGGCGCCGCGCCCCACGACCGTGTAGGAGAGCGTGAAGCCGCTGGAGTAGAACGTCGCGGTCACGCTCTTGTTTCGATCCATGGTCATGCTGATCGGGTTCGCCGTCCCGCTGGTGTCCCCGCTCCAGCCCGTGAACTGCCAGCCCGCGGCCGGGGTCGCCGTGAGCTGGACCACCGTCCCGTGGTTGTAGCTCGCTTGGTTCGGACTTTTCGTCACCGCCCCGCTCCCCACCACCGACGCGCTCAGCGTGTAAGTGTTGATCGCGAACGTGGCCGTGATGTTCCAGTTCCGATCCATGGTCAGGTTCAACTGGCCCCCCGACCAAGTCGTATCGCCGCTCCAGCCCACGAAATGCCATCCCGTCGGCGCCGAGGCCGTGAGCTGCACCACCGTCCCGTGCGTGTAGGTCGGCTGGCTCGGGTTCTTCGTTATCGCCCCGCTTCCCACCACCGACACGGTCAGAGTGTAGGTGTTGACCGCGAACGTGGCGGTGATGTTCTTGTTCCCATCCATGGTCACGCTCAGCGGGTTCGCCGATCCGCCGGCATCGCCGCTCCAGCCGACGAAATGCCACCCGGTCGAGGGCGTCGCCGTGAGCTGAACCACC
>VBOT01000101.1:23019-28951 GCA_005893225.1 Candidatus Eiseniibacteriota bacterium | reverse complement strand
TGGGTCCTACCAGTCGCGGGCGGTGGAGCTACGCGTGCTCCAAGGCCATTGATGAGTTCCTGGCCATCGCGTATTGGCGCGAGCGGCATTGCCCGACGCTGATCGGGCGGTGCTTCAACACGGTCGGTCCCCGGCAAACCGGTCATTACGGCATGGTGGTGCCCCGGTTCGTCAAGCAGGCGCTCCACGACGAGGCGCTCACCGTGTATGGCGACGGGCAGCAGAGCAGGTGCTTCACCCACGTGAGCGACGCGGTGCGGGCCATGATGGCGCTGATGGACGCGGACCACACCGTCGGCGAAGTCTACAATGTCGGGAGCGAGCAGGAGATCTGCATTGCGGATCTGGCGGAGCGGGTTCGCGTCTTGACCGACTCGGAGTCCGAGATCGCCTTCACGCCATACGAGCAGGTGTACGGCGAGAACTTCGAGGACATGCCTCGGCGCGTTCCCTCGCTCGAGAAGATCCGCAGGGCCGTCGGGTACGAACCTCAGGTGGATCTCGACGAGACGCTGCAGTCGGTGATCGACTACGAGCGTTCCGTCGAGCCGCAGTTGGTATGAGCCTGGTAGTCGCCGGTCTTTTTGTCTTCGCCGTATCCTGCGCCGCCGGACTGCTCGTGACGCCCCGGGCTCGGACCGTGGGACTCCGCATGGGTCTCGTAGCGACTCCGACAGCCGATCGTTGGCACCAGCGCCCGACCGCCTTGCTTGGAGGCGTAGCGATCGTGCTCGCTACGCTGGTCGGGGTGGGGATTTGGACGGCGGTGTCAGCGCTGCAGGGACGACCCGGGGGAGCGCCGGTCGTGTCGCTGCAGTCTGCCGCGGTTGTCATGGGCGCCGTCTTCATGTTCGCCGTTGGTCTGATTGACGACATCGTGAACCTGCGGCCACAGCTCAAGTTCGTCCTCCAGACCCTCGCAGGTGTCGGACTGGTCGGCGCCGGGGCAACCCTCTCGCTGACCCCGTGGTATGTCGTGAACGTCGTGGCGACGGTGTTTTGGTTTGTGACGCTGACCAACGCGTTCAATCTGTTGGACAACATGGATGGGGTTGCAGCCGGCGTCGGCGCGATCGCTGCATTTTTCCTCGGCGTCACCTTCGCGCAGCAGGGCGCGTGGTGGCACACGGCGCTCGCCTGGTCCCTGGCGGGCGCGGCGGTGGCGTTCCTGCGCTACAACTTTCAGCCGGCCACTATCTTCATGGGCGACGCGGGCAGCCTGTTCATCGGCTCGGTGCTGGCGGGGCTGGTCGTGACGCGGCCCGCGTCGGCCTCGGGGAGCCTGGTGTCGGTGCTGTTTGTGCCGCTCGCCATCGTCGCCGTTCCCATCGCCGACACGGCGCTCGTGACCGTCACGCGCACGCTGGCCGCACGGTCGATCTCGCAAGGGGGGCGCGATCACAGTACCCACCGTCTGGTGGCGCTGGGCCTGCACGAGCGCCAGGTCGCGCTGCTGCTGTACGCGTTCGCCGCACTCGGTGGCTGCGTCGGGCTCGTCTTGATGCGGCTGGACCTGGCGCTGGGCCTCGTGCTCGGGACGGCGTTCTTCGCAAGCATGAGCCTGATCGCTGCGTACCTCGGACGGTTGAAGGTGGGTCACGCCGAGGCGGGGGCCGGCTCGAAGGCTGCGACCTTGCTGGTCACGCAGCTGCTCTACAAGAAGCGCCTGGCCGAGATGCTGCTCGACGTCCTCCTCGTCACCGGAGCGTACTACGGAGCGTATCGGCTGAAGTTCGAGGGCGGAGCACCACCGGCATACATGGCGGCGTTCGAGTCGACCGTCGGCCTTGTGATTGCCGTAAAGATTTCCGCGTTTGGGCTGCTCGGTGTGTACCGCGGTGCCTGGCGGTACACCGGGCTCGAAGACCTGTACCGCATCCTGGGTGCGATCATCCTCAGCTCGGCCGCCCTGTTTGGATACGTGCGACTGCGGGTCCCGGTGCTGGCGGATTCCAACATTCTCTATATCGACTTGCTGTTGACGGCGGCGTTCGTGCTCACCAGCCGCCTCTCGTTCCGATCTCTGGAAATGGCCCGTAGTCTGCTGCACCGCACGGGAGAGCGGATCCTGATTTACGGTGCCGGAGACGCTGGCGAGCTGGCGTTACGCGAGCTGCTCAACAACGCCGGGTTACGCCTGCAGCCCGTGTGCTTTCTGGACGACGACGCGCGGAAGCACGGAGCACGGATCCACGGGGTCCCGGTCGCTGGGGGGATCGAGAGCCTGGCGCTCGTCGTGGAGCGCTACGACGTGCACCAGATCCTCATCGGCACGAAGAAACTGACGTTCGACGCAAGGCGCGCGCTTCAGGCGTACGCGGCGTGCCATGGCCTCGAACTGTTTGAGCTGGATCTCGGCGTCCGGGCGGTGCCGGGGGACGGGGCGAGGGCGGACATGGCTGCCGTCGGCCCGGCGCCCGCCCAGGGACCGGTGTTGCACCCCGGCGTGCAGGTGGTGGCGAACGCCTCTTAAGATCGGCGGCACGCGACCAGACTAGGTCACCCCGTAGAACGCTTTGTACCATTCCACAAAACGCTGAACGCCCTCGCGCATGGACGTCTGCGGGCTGAAGCCCGTCGTCCGGTGCAGACTCTCGACGTCGGCGTAGGTCGCGGCAACGTCTCCTGGCTGCATCGGGAGGAGGTTCTTGTGCGCTTTCCTGCCCAATACCTCTTCCAGGAGCGCGATGACCTCCAACAGGTCGACCGGCTCGTGGTTCCCGACGTTGTAGAGACGGAACGGCGCCGAGCTGCTGCTCGGGTCGGGACGGTCGCTTGACCACTCTGTGTCAGCGGTGGGAATGACATCCATGATGCGCACGACCGACTCCACGACGTCGTCCACGTAGGTGAAGTCTCGTTTCATGTGGCCGTTGTTGAACACGTCAATGGGCCGACCGTCGAGAATGGCTTTGGTGAACTTGAACAGCACCATGTCAGGCCGGCCCCACGGGCCGTATACCGTGAATAGCCGTAGCCCCGTCGTGGGCAGACGGAAGAGATAGGAATAGCTGTGCGCCATCAGCTCATTGGAGCGTTTCGTCACGCCGTACATGGACAGCGGGTGGTCGGCTCCGCGATGCACGGAGAACGGCATCTGCGTGTTGGCCCCGTACACCGAGCTGGAACTGGCGTACACGAGATGGGGGATTTGGCGGTAGCGACACTCTTCGAGCACCTGGAGGAAGCCGAGGATGTTGGACGCGATGTAGGCGTCCGGCCGCTCCAGGGAGTAGCGCACGCCAGCCTGGGCAGCGAGGTGAACGACGCGTTGAAAGTCGCATCGGTCGAACAGCTGATTCATCGCTTCCGGATCTGCCAGGGCGGTGCGCACCAGCTCGAAGTTGCGCTGCTGCTGCAGCAGGGCGAGGCGCGCCTCCTTGAGTCGGACGTCATAGTAGTGGTTCACGGAGTCGAGACCGACCACCTCGTGCCCGTCTGTGAGGAGCCGGTTCGCGACATGGAAACCGATGAATCCCGCCGCACCCGTCACGAGTATTCGCATTGATTCCTTGTCGGTGGAGTCTTCTAAATTCTGACGCCAGCCTGGGCACCGTCGCTAGGCACACTTAGCAGTCGATGGAGTTCGCATACAAGCGCGGTAACAAAAGCTACTGATCACGGGCGCGGCATGCAGCCCTAAGCTCGTCGAGACCGGTCCGCCCCACCACACCGGAGCGCGGGACGGCAGGGGCATGTCGTGCGATCGGTCCTACTTTGTGGCAAGCAGCTCCTCGTAAAGGGTTGCCATGTCCTGAGCCAACCGGTCGGCGCCGAATCGACGCGGGGCCAGCGCCCTGGCCTCGGTAGTCATCCGTCCGACGAGCTCCGGCTCGTTCAGGACTCGCATGACAGCGACAGCCAGGGCCTCGGAGTCACCAGGCGGCACGAGCAATCCGGTGAACTCGTGCAACACCAGATCTGGCAATCCCCCTACTCGGGTGGCGACCACGGGACAGCCAGCCGCCATGGCTTCAATCGCCGCAACGGGCGTGCCCTCGTTATCCGAGGACACTACGAGTGCGTCGAGGTCGGAGTACACGCGTGGGAGATCGAATCTCCAGCCTAGGAACCACACCCGATCACCAATCCCGAGCTCTCGCGCGATCTCCTCAGTCTGGCGTCGAAGCGGACCGTCACCAACGACCACAAACCCACACCTGTCAAAACGCCTGACGATTCGCGCGGCGGCATGCAGGAAGAGAGTGTGGTTCTTGATCGGGACGATCCGCCCCACGATGCCGACCAGCGGATCCGTCGCAGCCAACCCTAGTTCCCTGCGGAGTTCGCCACCCTTCCTGGGGCTGGACACAAACGGCTCGAGTTCGAGCCCGAGCGGGATCACGCAGATCTTCTCAGGGCGCGCCACCCCATGCGCCGCCAACTCTGACTTCAGCTGAGGACTGACTGTCACGACTCGGTCGGTCACGAAGCCGAGTAGGCGCTCGAGGTTCCGTATCAGGCCCGTCGTGACCGGGCCGAAGTAGCCGCGCAGGACGTGTCCGTGATAGGTGTGTACGATCACTGGGACGCCGCAAAGCCACGCGGCGACGCGACCCAAGAAGCCCGCCTTCGCGGTGTGGGTGTGCACAATGTCGGGCTTGGTGCGGCGGATGAGTCGGCAGAGTTTTACCAGGGCGACGAGGTCTCGAGGCTGCGGCGTGAGGGCCGTCACCATTTCGCGGAGAACGACTGGTTCGATTCCTTGCGAGCGCGCTTGGGTAAGCAGCGAGCCCTCGCCCTCCTGCTCGCTTCCGACAACCAAGACTTGCTGAAACCGTATGGGATCGAGTCGCCGCCCGAGATTTATCACGTGGAGTGCGGGACCGCCGATGTTCAGACGTCCCACAATCCGAAGCACCCGCGCTCGATGATCGCGCGGTGGAGGGCCGTGACGCGCCCTGGACTCCGCAGGTTGCGTCTTCTCAGGTCGGCTGCTACTCACGCACGTGGCTGGTGCGGCGTGTCCGTCCGCATGGGCTCAGGACAAGCCGAAGGAATTGGGGCAGCGGAGCCGCGAGGATTTAAAGGACGGCCAAGGTTGGCCCCGAGGGCGGCGGTCGGGCTGAGCCCGGGACAAGTACCGACCACGGTAACTAGTAAACCTGGATGTAACCTTCCGCAATGGTGCAGCCGCTGGTTAGAATTGTTTTTTCGGACCTTCCCACGTAGGCCGAAGCCGAGGAGACCGGGAGTGTGCGGACTGGCGGGATTCTGGGCGCCGAGCGGTAGCCCCTTGGAAGGGGATGCGATCCTTCGCCGGATGGCCCAAAGTCTCCAGCACCGCGGCCCAGATGGCGAAGGCTACTGGTCTGACCCGACGAGTGGGATCGCCCTCGCCCACCGTAGGCTGTCGATCCTGGATCTATCGCCGCTGGGCAGCCAGCCGATGTCGTCTTACGACGGGCGCTACGTCATCGCCTTCAACGGCGAGATCTACAACTTTGCCGAGTTGCGGGACGAACTCCAACACTTGGGCTGCGTCTTCCGGGGGCGGTCGGACACGGAGGTCCTGCTTGCGGCGCTCGTGCGCTGGGGATTAGGGCCGACGCTCAAGAGAAGCGCGGGCATGTTCGCGTTTGTGTTGTGGGATCGGCAGGCGCGATCTCTGCACTTGGCGCGGGACCGCTTCGGTGAGAAACCGCTGTATTACGCGTGGATGGGGCGGACCTTCATCTTTGGATCGGAACTCAAGGCGCTCCGTGTACACCCTGATTGGCGAGCGGACATCGACAAGACTGCGCTCACGCTGTTTCTGAGGCACAACTACGTGCCGGCGCCTCACTCCATCTATGCCGGAGTCCGGAAGGTCCGTCCGGCCGCTGTTCTCACCGTCACCGCCGACGGCGAAATTGAGGAGACCGAGTACTGGTCGCTTCGGGAGACGGTCGCGCGCGGTCATCGCTCCCCCCTTGATGGATCGGACAGTGAG
>VBOT01000101.1:0-22985 GCA_005893225.1 Candidatus Eiseniibacteriota bacterium | reverse complement strand
AGCGAGCTCGAGAGGACGCTTCGACGTACGATCCGACAGGAGATGGTTGCCGACGTGCCGCTCGGCGCCTTCTTATCCGGGGGCGTGGACTCGTCCGCCGTGGTTGCCTTGATGCAAACGGAGAGTACTCGCCCCGTCCGCACCTTCACAATTGGGTTCCTAGAGCCTGGCTACAACGAAGCTGAGCATGCTAAGGTGGTCGCGAGGCATCTGCGCACGGATCATACTGAACTCTACGTTACACCTGCGCAGGCACTGGAGGTCATTCCGAGGCTACCTACCCTCTACGATGAGCCTTTCGCGGACTCATCGCAGATCCCCACCTACCTCGTCGCCGAGTTGGCTCGGCGACACGTGACGGTGAGCCTGTCCGGAGATGGGGGGGACGAGCTCTTCGGAGGGTACGACCGCTATTCCCTCGGCAAGCGTCTGTGGACCACGGTGGGCTGGGTTCCACTGGTGCTGCGTCAGATGCTCGCCCGAGCGGTGCATGCCGTCGCGCCCTCGCGGTGGGACGCCATCTCAAGGCACGTAGCCCTCGCACTTCCTCGATCGAGACGGCTCGCTGTTTCTGGAGCTCGGATTCACAAATTGGCAGACGTCCTGGCGGCTGATTCGCCGGGCGCCGTCTACCGTAGTCTCGTCACGCACTGGCCGAACCCAGCCACGGTCGTCGTGGGCGGGAGCGAACCTGAGGGACGCTTCACAAACGGGGCTGGCTGCTTCGACGCGAGCGACTTTGTCGAGTGGATGATGTACCACGACGCGCAGACCTACCTCCCTGACGATATCCTCGTCAAGGTCGACCGGGCCACGATGGGCGTGAGCCTGGAATCCCGCGCACCATACCTGGACCATCGTGTCGCCGAGGTAGCATGGCGCATCCCGATGCGTCTCAAGGTTGGGCACGGCCAGGGGAAGCGGGTCCTCAGGCGACTACTCGACCGTTACGTGCCCCGCACGCTCACGGACCGACCGAAGATGGGATTTGGGGTCCCGATCGACAGTTGGTTACGAGGTCCGCTACGTGGATGGGCCGAAGCTTTACTATCGCCGTCGCGGCTCCAGCGCGAGGGGTTCTTCGATCCGGCGCCCATCCAGAATAAGTGGCACGAACACCTCAGCGGCCAGCGCAACTGGCAGTACTTGCTCTGGGACGTCCTCATGTTCCAGGCATGGCTCGAGTCACAGGCCTGACTGAGCGTTCGTGAGAATCCTGATGGTTGGGCTGGGGTCTGTGGGCCGGCGGCACCTACGCAACCTGCGGCAACTGGGTGTAACGGCAATAGATGCCTATCGGACACGCCCAGCCGAGGGTTTAGATGGCGAGCCGGTGACGGTCTACTCGGACCTTGACGCGGCACTGGCGAACCACCCCACTGCGATCGTCATCGCCAATCCAACGAGCCTCCACCTGCCCGTGGCACTACGTGCCGCTGTCGCCGGCTGTCATTTGTTCATCGAGAAGCCACTGTCGCACTCGTTGGATGGGTTAGACGAGCTGGTCGCTGTGGTCCGGGAGCGAAACCTTGTTGCTCTTCCCGGCTACACCCTGCGCTTTCACCCCGGGCTTCTCGAGGCGCGGCAGCTGCTATCGTCAGGTCGTATCGGTCGCCTGCTGTCGATTCGAGCCGAAGTTGGACAGTACCTGCCTGACTGGCGCCCTGGGGAGGATTACCGCCGTGGCTATAGCGCGCGTCGCAATCTTGGTGGGGGCGCCTTGCTGGATCTTTGCCATGAGCTTGACTACGTGATGTGGCTGGCCGGGCCAGTAACGAGGGTCGGTTGTGTCGCCGAGCATGTCTCGGATCTGGAGATAGAGACCGAGGACGTCGCGGAAGTCATCTTGCGTTTTGCCAGTGGTGCGGTCGGTGCCGTGCACCTGGACTATCTCGAGCGGTCGGGCCACCGATCGTGTCGCCTCATAGGTAGTGGGGGAACGATCGTCGTGGAACTCTTGGCCGGGGAGGTGCGGTGCTTTGACGTGTCCACTGGCACGTGGGATACTCGACGTTACGGCGCGTTTGCACGGAACGACATGTTTCTTGCGGAAATGGAGCACTTTCTCGCGTGTGTCCAGGGTCGTGAGACGCCCCGCATCACACTCGATGAGGGCGTGCGTGTGCAACGGCTGATCGCTGCCGCGAACCACTCGGCGCGCGAAGGTCGCTTCGTGGATCACCCTCTCGACGCCATGATGCTGACGTGATTGTCGGCGCCATCTGTGCCAGGGGCGGGTCCAAGGGCGTGCCGCGCAAGAACATTCGGCCGCTGGCAGGCCTTCCGTTGATCGTCTGGAGCATCCGGTGCGCGCGAGCCGCGACCTGCCTGGATCGAGTCGTGGTATCCACTGATGACGAGGAGATTGCCGAGGTCGCCAGCCGCTACGGCGCCGAAGTGCCGTTTATCCGGCCGGCTCAGCTGGCAGAAGATGGCTCCTCAAAGTGGGAGGTGTTCCAACACCTCTTAATGCAGTTAGAGACTGCTGGTGGCCTTGCTGTGGACATCCTCGCGGACCTCGATGTCGGGTGTCCGTTGCGAGCCGCCGCCGACATCGATGCCTGCGTCGATATCCTGCGAGACGAACGAGTTGACGTCGCCACGACAGCGTACGAAGCTGAGCGCAACCCCTATTTCAATATGGTGGAGATTGGTTCCGACGGCGTTGCTCATGTCGTGAGGCAGCTTGACCCCCCCGTCACGAACCGACAGGCAGCCCCGCGAGTCTACAGCCTGTCGCCCTCGGTGTTCGCGATTCGACGATGCGCGTTGACGGAGCACGGGCATTGGTCGCAGGCCGCACTTCGCATCCACGTAGTCCCGCGCGAGCGCGGGCTAGATATTGATTCTGAGCTAGACTTCCGATTCGCCGAATTCCTGATGGCGGGAAAGCGGGCCGAGCTGTGACTTCGGTGCTCGGTCGCGACGCGCATGGCTTCCGTCTGGACGACCGCGTAGCGCTCATCACGGGTGGCGCAGGGCTTCTTGGGTGGGAGCACGGCATGGTACTCGCCGACCAGGGAGCGCGGGTGGTTCTGGCCGATCGCCGCGATGACGAGTGCCGCCTGCGGGCGGAGAACCTAAGACGCCGTACGGGCGTGCCAGCACTGGGGCTTGCGTGCGACGTAACCAACAGGGCGTCGTGGGAAAGCATCCTGCATGAGGTGGTAAGCTCGTTTGGTCGCATCGATGTACTCGTCAACAACGCTGCGTTGACTATGGATTCGCGATCGCCGCACTATGATGCGACCTTCTCCGATTTCCCCACCGACGACTGGAACGCGGTCCTCGCAGTGAATCTCACTGGGACGTTCCTCGGTTGTCAGGTCATTGGGAAACACATGGTGGTGCGGGGGAGTGGTAGCATCATAAACATAGCCTCCCTGTACGGCGTCGTCAGTCCTCACCATCCGATGTACGAGGGGACAGGCGTTCATCAGCCGGCGGCATATGCTGTGAGCAAGGCGGGCGTTCTGGGCCTTACACGCTACTTGGCTGCACTGTGGGCTCCGCACGGCGTGCGCGTCAACGCGATTACGCCCGGCGGTGTCTTCAACCAGCACGCCGAGCCGTTTGTCGGCCGGTACGCCCGGCTGAGCCCCATCGGTCGAATGGCTCAGCCGGAGGAGATTCGGGGCGCGGTCGCATATCTGGCGTCTGACGCGTCTTCATACTGCACCGGTCACAACCTTGTCGTCGATGGAGGATGGACTGCGTGGTAGAATCGAGGCTCGGGGCTTGGCCGAGGGATGCCGACTCAAAGGAGATCGTCGTGGGCCCTGAATTCCGCATTGGACACCGCATTATTGGCGTGGGCCACCCACCGCTGGTGATCGCTGAGATCGGGATCAATCACGAGGGAGACTACGCCAAAGCGATACGGATGGTAGACGACGCGCATGCAGCCGGATGCGAGTGCGTCAAATTCCAGTGCCACGTGGTTGACGATGAAATGATTCCGAACGATGTCGTGCCTGGCAACACGACCGAGACGATTTGGGACATCATGGTCCGTTGCGCCTTGAGCGAGGATGAGGAGCGGCGTCTTAAGTCGTACGTCGAGGCGAAGGGCATGATCTACCTGTGCACGCCGTTTTCGCGAGCCGCGGCCGTGCGGCTGCAGGGATTCGGAGTGGCAGCCTACAAGATTGGCTCGGGCGAATGCAATAACTACCCGCTTGTCAGGTTGATAGCGTCGTACGGAAAGCCCGTGATCCTGAGCACGGGTATGAACGACCTAGCCTCAATTGCACTGGCCGTGGATATCCTTCGGGGGGCTGGGGTCCCGTTTGCGCTCACGCACTGTACCTCGATGTATCCCACGCCATACGAAAAGGTTCGACTTGGCGGCCTCGGTGAGCTACGCCGGGCTTTCCCCGACGCCGTCCTCGGGCTGAGCGACCACTCTCTAGGGAACTTCACCTGCTTTGCAGCGGTCGCCCTCGGTGCCGCGGTGCTCGAGAAGCATTTCACGTCAGACAAGACATGGCCGGGTCCGGACGTGCCCATTTCGATCGATCCTACGGAGCTCAGCGCGCTGGTGTTTGGCTCCCGAGCTATCCATGCGGCGCTCGGAGGCGCGAAGACGATATTGCCAGAGGAGCAGCCGACGATCGACTTCGCGTATGCATGCGTGGTGACGACCGACGAAGTTGCCGCAGGCGAGCGGCTCACCTCTGAGAACGTGTGGGTCAAACGACCGGGCACAGGCGAAATTCGGGCGGTCGACTACGAGCGCGTCCTCGGCCGCACGGCGCGGCGCCCGCTCGCCAAAAACACGCAGGTTCGTTGGTCGGACTTGGCGTGACGGCGGCAGGAGTGCACTGAGGATGAAGTCCCTCACGAAGCTGGTTGGCTTGCTTAACGGGCCTGCTCGGTTGCGCGGGTCCATGCTCTTGGTATTGATCGTGATCGGTGCCGGTCTGGAGGCCGGCGGCGCCGGCCTCATCTTCCCGTTCATATCGATCGTCGGGCAGCCTGAGCTCATCCACGAAAGATCGTACCTCCGGTGGATGTACGAGACGCTGGGCGTCGGATCGTCACGAGCGTTTCTCGTATGGGCGGCGATCGCTTTGCTCTGCTTCTACCTCTTGAAGAACGCCTATGCTGCCTGGTTGCTCGCCGCTCAGAACCGGTTCGTTTATCGTAACTACGTTGAGCAATCAAGTCGTCTTCTGCAGGCGTACTTGAGCCGCCCGTGGTCGTGGCATCTCCAGCAGAACTCGGCGGAGCTATTGCGAAGCGTGAACACCGACGTCCTGAACGTGTTCAGTAACCTCATGGTGCCGCTCCTCGTGGTGGTTAGCGAGGTGACGATCGCGGCCGCGGTCCTGGCCGTGTTGGTTATCGTCGCGCCGCTGCCGGCTCTGGTGGTGCTGGCGCTTGTTGGTGGCACGAGCGCCGCCTTTTACTCGATTATCCGCCGACGCCTCGAGAGGCTTGGAAGAAACCAACAGCAAGAGGCCGGTGAGATGATCAAGTGGATCAATCAAGCGCTCGGCGGGATCAAGGAAGCAAAGGTGCTCGGGCGCGAGGACTACTTTCTGCACCGTTACGACGAAGGTGTTCGAGCCTTCGCGGAGGCCACGGAGTACGCGCTGACCGTGAATCAGCTGCCACGGCTCTTCATCGAAACAGTCGCTGTAGCAGCGATGCTGCTCATTGTTGTGATCATGCTGGCGCGGGGAAACGAAGGGGGGTCTCTCCTTCCCCTTCTCGGGCTCTTCGCGATGGCCTCCTTTCGACTGATCCCCTCGGTTAATCGAGTCGTTGGATCGATAACGCGGATCGTATACCACCGAGCGGCGCTCGATGTTGTCCATCGCGACTTAAAGGAGCTCGGCGGCGAATTGGTGGTGCTCTCGACAATACGCGAAGGAGACGCTTCGGCGCTGTCCCTCCGAGAGGGCATCGAACTCGCGGACGTATCGTTCTGGTACCCCTCAGCCACCGACCCCGCGCTACGGCATGTTTCGCTCGACATCCCGCACGGGCGGGCCGCGGCGTTCGTCGGCCCGTCGGGCGCAGGCAAGACCACCTTGGTGGATGTCATTATCGGCCTGCTGCCTCCGTCGAGCGGACGTGTGCTCGCGGATGGTGTTGACGTCTACGAGGATGTGGGAGCGTGGCGACGTGCGATCGGCTACGTTCCTCAGAGCATCTACCTCTCGGATGATTCGATTCTAAGCAACGTGGCTTTCGGCGTGTCTGATGGCTTGGTTGACGAGGCTCGGGTCCGGCAGGTCCTGAAGCTGGTGCAGCTAGAGGAGCTCGTAGAGACGCTGCCGGACGGGCTGCAGACTTTCGTAGGCGAGCGCGGCGTCCGCTTGTCGGGCGGGCAGCGTCAGCGGATCGGCATCGCCCGAGCCTTGTATCACGATCCCCACGTTTTGGTGATGGACGAGGCCACGTCGGCCCTCGATCTGGAAACCGAGCGAGCCATCACGAGCGCCATGCAACACCTCGTCGGCGTTAAGACCTTGATTCTCATCGCGCACCACAAGGAGACAATTGAGTACTGCGATCTCGTTTTCCACCTAGAGCGGGGGGAGTTGCGAGGGTGCTCGAAAAGAAGTTAGGGCTCGTCGGATATACGGCACGCTACTTCCTGTCTTTCGCCCGTGGATTGGAAGCCGCAAGCTTCGAGGTTTACTGGATCGTCGCCCTCCGCTCCGATGCGCTCCGACTGCGTCGGCAGGGAATACCGCCACACCGCATCCTCGATACTTCGCCCGCAGCATATGAGCGCCTGACGCCTGAGCAGTGTGCGGAGACGTTGGCTACGTTAGAGCAATTGGACGGCCCACGAGTGCGCGATGTGATTCTGATGGACAGGATGCTCCGCCGACGTCCTCATGACTTCGCCCTCCGATATCTCGCGGGAGTTGCAAAGATGGTCGGTCAGTTTCTCGAGCAGCAAGATATCAGAGTGATATCGAGTGGGCGCGATACGGCGCTGCAGATGATCACGATGCTCGTCTGTCGGCGAAATGGTCGGCTCTGGGTAGTGCCGACGCGCACTCGGCTCCCGCGGGATCGGTACGGGTTCATGACTACTCACGAGTGCAGCACTTACGTGCGGCTGCACGAGGTGACTGAAGCACACCGGTCGGCCGCACGGCAGTGCCTTGAGGACTTTCGGGGTCGGCGCCTGGTGCCAGCGGCTCGGTTCTCGGCGCGGGGGTTTGGGGACGTCCTGCGCCGGGTGCCGATGCACCTGCGCCTCTTTGGGTGGGCGCTGGCCGATGCGGTATACGACCGCGGCAACGCATTTTCCCGCTACACGTTACCCGACTTAGTGCGGATGTGGCTGCGTCGCCGTCGTAACCTCATTGGTCTGAAGGTGACGCGCCCGTACGACGCGATCGGGACACGGCCGTACTTACTCTATGCGCTGCACACCCAGCCAGAGTCCTCGATCGACGTAGCGGGGTCGTTTTTCGCCGACCAGTTGGCTCTTGTCGGGCAGATCGCTCGGGCCACGCCGGTGACCCACGACCTGTTCGTCAAGGCCCACCCTTCGGACATCGACGGAAAGCCAGGGTCGTTCTACCGGGCACTCCGCCGGATTCCCGGCGTGCGACTGATCCACCCGCTGGTCGACAGTCGGGAGCTGTTGAGCCGCGCCTCGTTGGTGCTTACTGTGACGGGGACCATTGCGTACGAGGCCGGTCTGCTCGGGATCCCTGCGGTGACGTTCGCGCCGCTCTATTTCAACGCGCTGCCTTCGGTTCGGCACTGTGACTCGCCCCGGGAGCTACCCGCGTTGATTAACTCGCTCCTACAGATGCCGCGACCACCAGGCGATGACCGGCCTATCATCGATTTCCTCGCCCAGCTCTACGCGGACTCGGTGCCCGGCGAGTTTAACCGAATCGAAGTTCCCCTGACTCACGAGGATCTGGGGACGCTGTGTTCTGTGTACGAACATCTCCTTAGTATGCGGTTTGACGCCATGGAGGAGGGCGACGCGCTCGTTGGGCGACGATGACAGCTGCAGGTGCCCAGACGTTACCAAAGGCACGCCCTGCGCCGGAGCCGTTACCGGTCAGCGGGCCTCCGTATCTCCTCGGATTGGTGTTGGCCGGGCTGTGGGGCATCGGACAGCACCTGCCGCAGCAAGAGTTCTATGTGTTCGGCATAGGACCAGGGGACTTCCTGTTCTTGGCCTATTGCGCTGCCGCGCTCGCGCTGTCCTGGCACCGATGGACCGTCTTCAGAAGCTTGGGTGGCCTACGCAGCTTCGCCCTGCTTGTGGTGGCATTCGTAGCCCTCGGGCTATTGTCTGGTACGGTGAATGCTTTGAGAACGGGCATGGTGGAAAAGGACTTGGTCGAGACAGTCCGTCCTCTCTACTATGTGCTCATCACGGCATTCACCGCGGCGTGGGTCGCCCGATATCCGTCTGGTCAGTTGATCATAGCCTTCCTTGCAGGCGTTGTGATCGTGGCGCTCACGAATCTCTTCCACGAGGCCCCGGCCGGCATTCGACTGCTGGGTTTCCATACTATGTACAACCCCAACATGATGGCAAACATGCTGGGTATCGGAACCTTCTTGGCTTCGTTGCTGGTCCTCGATGGACGCTTCCGCGCGGCCACGCTGTTTATGGCACTCTTCGTGCCTCTGAGCCTGTTCACCTATTCCAAAGGCGGGTGGCTGATGGTGCTGGTCGGCCTGGCGGCCGCGCTCACTGCGTTTCTCGGAACAGGCCGCGGCCAGCGCAGCCCACGCCGGTCGTCGCCTGCCTGGATGTATACGGTGATCGCTGCCTTCGTCGTGGGAGCGGCAATTGCTGGGCCGCTGATCCTGGCTCTCGTACGTTTCAAACTCGAGACCACGCAATTCGCTGATACCGCAGCTGAAGGCAGCACGATCGCGCAGCGCTGGGGTTACGTGGTAGCGTCGGTACGGATGGCGATAGACCATCCTCTTGTGGGTGTTGGAATCTCAAACTACGAGGCAGAGTATGATCGACTGAGCGAGTTTCTTGGGGCAAGCTATTTCCCCACCGATAACCCGCATAGCGCTTTTCTGTACATCTTGGCGTGTATGGGGGTCCCAGCCCTGGGAGTGTTCTTGAGCGCACTAGTCTTGCCATTCATGAAACTGTGGTACATCGTGCCCTTGAGATCACTGTCGCGGGCTATGTACATCGCGCTCGCGGTAACCGTGTTCCTCGTGAGTGGCAGCGTCCAACTTCAACTCATCTCACAGCCGTTCTGGTGGTTCTTTGCGGGGATCGTGTTCGGATGGGCGCGCCGCCAAGTGGTCGTCCGCGAGCGGCGGCCGGCGACATGAGGAACGTGCTGGCCGTAGTCTGGCGTCGCCTGCGGAGGCGACCGGCCCCTCGCGTGTTTGTCAATCTGTGGCTGGCCGTGCGCTGGCGATGCATCGTCCATCCCGCGGCAGACATTCAGTTTCCTGGGAGCTGCGTGATAGCGCGTGGAGCCCGAGTTGGCAGGTGCACGATCATCTGTCGTGGAGGGACAAACCACCCCGCCGTGCGACTGGGTCGGGTGGTGATCCACGATGGCGTGATCCTCGACGCTCTTGAAGGCGCAATCGAGGTGGGCGACGATACCGCACTGAACCCCTACTGCGTGCTTTACGGCACTGGAGGGTTGCGCATTGGACGAGATTGCGGGATTGCGACTCACACGGTCATGGTCGCCGCGAACCATTCGTTTGAGCGGCTGGATCTCCCGATGATGCGTCAGCCAATCCGGGCTCAGGGTATTCGCGTTGGGGACGACGTGTGGATCGGGGCGGGGTGCACGATACTGGATGGTGTCGAGGTAGCCGCCGGCAGTATCGTCGCCGCGGGGGCGGTCGTGACGCAATCCTTTCCTCCGCGTAGCATCCTCGCAGGTGTGCCCGCCCGGCTCGTCAGACGCCGCTCCGATCTCGGCGGATCGGTCGACGATCCGCCGGAGGCAATGCGTGGATAAAGCGGGCCAGGCGTATTGGGAGCAGATTTGGATCGATAAGCCAGTGACAGCGGCCGTTGATCCGACCGATGGGCGCTTGGCTAACCACGTCGACCGCCGGCTCCATGAAATGTTTGTTCGGATACTGGGCCCTCTCCGTCGGGAGGGTCGCCGCCTTCTCGAAATTGGCTGTGGCCGGTCGCGTTGGCTGCCGTACTTTCGGACTCATTATGGATTCGCGATCGTCGGAGTCGATTACGCCCCGACTGGCTGCGACCAAGCGCGAGCGATCCTGGCCGCTGCGCAAGTCGAGGGGAGTATCATCTGCGCGGACTGCTTCCGGCCACCTGAAGACCTCCTCAACTCCTTCGATGTTGTCTGGTCGTACGGAGTGATCGAGCACTTCGACGACACGTCCGCAGCTGCCGCCGCCTTCGCCAACTACCTGCGGCCGGGCGGCATCATGATAACCGTGATTCCAAACATGCGGGGTCTAGTTGGGCTGCTGCAAAGATTGGCGAACTCTCCCGTGTACGGGATTCACTCGCTCCTGACCGCCGCGGAGCTGGCCGCCGCGCATCGGGCCGCCGGCTTGGTGGTTGAGGAGGTGACCTATTTTCTGGCGGTGAATTTCGGGGTGATCAACGTCGAACGGCCAGCGGGATTCCGCACGTGGGTCGCCCGGGCGATCGTCGGATTGCTGGCACGAGTCTCGATGGCCGTGTGGGCCCTTGAAGAGCGGGTGACGCGGCTTCCGGCCACCAGGCTGTTGGCGCCATACATTGTGTGCGTTGCGCGGAAGCCGTCAACCTGACCGAGATGAGCGAGTGGCTTTGCCTCGGGCTGGTCGTGATCGCCTTGGGCTACGGTCTTGCAGCGGGATCTCTTCGGTACCCCCCCTACGCTTCACTTCGGCGGGCGCTGACATACGGTCTAGCGATCCGCCGCAGGCTCATGAGAGTGTCGTCGCCTATTGGGCCCGTGGCAACTCTTGTCATCGACATCAGTAGCGAGGGCGATATCGCCGCGAAGCGGCAGAGCCTCATCGCATACATTTGGTCCGAGGGTGCCCTACCGTTGGACCGCCTACCGACTCAAGTGGAGCACAATGTCCAGCCCCTCCGTTACCGCACGGGGCAGAACGTGGCGGTCCATCGATTCCGAATTGAAATGGACTTCGGGGTCGACTCGGTCGTCGAGCACCATGTGGCCGCGAGCGAGCGCGAGACGCTCGTCATTTATCACGAGGGGCACGATGCGGCCCGTGAGGGAGGTGAAGGGCCTGTGCGGCACCTTCTGAACGCCGGATACTCAGTTCTGGTTTTCTCCATGCCATTGATGGGCGTGAACAGCCGGCCGACAGTTAGGCTGGCTCGGCACGGTAGCGTGCAGCTGCTGGATCACGACTTCTTTTGGCTACTGGACGCGGAGCATCCGGGGTTTTCATCGTTGCGCTTCTTTGTCGAGCCAGTTGTAGCCGGCATTAACTACGGTCTGGCGAAGGGTTATCGAGAATGCGCGATGATGGGCATCTCGGGCGGTGCTTGGACGACGACGCTCGTCGCTGCACTCGATTCGCGGATTCGGGGGAGCTATCCCGTCGCAGGCTCTTTGCCGTTTTCGCTGCGCGGTCGGGGCGAGTTAGCTGACTATGAAAACCACGTGCCACCTCTGTATGCGATCGCTAACTACCCGGAATTGTACGTCATGGGGGCGGACACTCCGACGCGCACACAGATACAGGTCTTCAACCGCTATGATCCCGTCGGGTGGAGCGGAGATCGGGGGAAGTGTTACGAGGCTCAGGTCCAGGACGTCCTTGCTCGCCTCGGAGGAGGGCGATTCCAGGTCCTCGTGGATGACTCGCACGCGGGCCACCGGATTTCTCGTGTAGCGCTGGACCGAGTGCTTATCGATCTCTGCGGGGGCCGTGAAGGCCGGAGTCGGGATGCGAACGGGCTCTAGAGATGCGTCTTCACACTGAATGGCTCTCGTACCTTCGAGCGCTCCGGCGACGCGAGGTGGAACTGGCCTTCCGCTGGTGCCCCCCAGGGGTCTTTGCCAACGCCTTGGAGCTTGGCGCGGGCGATGGCTATCAGGCGTCTCTATTGGCCAGATATGCGAGCCGCCTGGTCAGCACGGACTACGACCGATCGATCCTCTCGCGGGCTGCGACGCCTTCAGTCCAGTTCATGGTCTGTGACGCTGAGCAGCTAGAGCGGTACTTCAAGCCGAGGCAGTTCGACCTCGTGTTTTCATCCAACGTGATGGAGCATCTGCCCGACCCTGGTCGCGCCCTCGCAGGCATCAGCCGGGTATTGACCGACGAAGGGATCACGATCCATGTCATGCCCACGCGGTTCTGGAAGCTGTGCCATGTAGCACTGCACATTCCGCACGTGCTCGCGCGGGCTCTGGAGCGTACCAGTGACGAAGGCCTAGCTAAGACCCTCGCCCGCGAGCGGGCGAAGGGGACCGATCCCGAGCAGTCGGGCTCGCTTGGCCCTGCTAACAACCCGAAGACCGCCAGGCGTGTGCGTTCGCTATTATCGCGTCTGCTCAGTCCGGATCCTCATGGGGTGTCCGCGACGCACACCATGGAATTCCGGGCGTTCGGCAAGGAGCGCTGGATTCGGGAGTTCGCCGCCGCCGGGCTGGATGTCGTGGCGGTCCTGAAGGGCCCGGTTTGCTCAGGGTATGGCTTCGGGTTGAACCGCTTCCGATTGATGCTGGAGAAAGCTGGATTCGCGTCGGAGTACGCTTACGTGGCGGTCAAACGTGGTGCGAAGAGCCCCTGGGCTCACCACTTCCAGGGAGCATAGCACGGTGGTTCGCCGTCCCTGCTTGCTTATCCTGACTAGGGACTGGAGCATCGGTGGAGCCGAACGGCAAGTGGTGGAGTTGCTGAAAGTCATTGATAAGCGATCCATTGACATCTGTGCGGCAACGTTCTACGGTACCGGCCCGTTACGTCGCGAGTTGCAGGGCCTGCCTGGCGTACGCTTGTGGAATCTTCGTAAACGAGGGCGCTGGGACGTGGTCCCATTCCTGTTGCGAGCCGTGAGGCTCGCTCGGCGTGTGAGACCAGACGTCATTCATGGGTACCAGGGGTTCCCGAATCTTTTGACACTCATCTTGGGCTGGGTCACAGGCGCCCGCACAGTGTGGGGGATGCGCGCATCGAACATGGACATGCGTCGCTACGATTGGCTGCGTCGAATCGAGGCTGCACTGGAGACGCTTTGCGCGCGCGCTGCCGATCTCATCATCGTGAACTCCGAGGCTGGCCGGCGCTATCACGTAGCACGCGGCTTCCCAGAAGAACGCACGATCATGATTCCCAACGGCATCGACGTCGAGCGCTTCCGGCCCGATGCCAAGGCCCGCACCCGTATGCGCTGGGCGTGGGGCGTGGGGGGTTCAGATCGGTTGATCGGCTTGATCTGTCGTTTGGATCCCATGAAGGACCACGCCACGTTTCTTGCCGCTGCGAAACTGTTGGCCGACGAACGGCCTGAGGTGCGGTTTATCTGTGTAGGAGATGGCCCGAGCGAATACGCCTCGGGACTCCACGCCTTAGCGGCGCGCCTTGGTCTTGAGCGACGGGTGTTCTGGAAGCCACAGACGGACGAGATCGCTCCGGTGTACGCGGCGCTTGACGTGCTGACTTCGACCTCGCGGTACGGAGAGGGCTTTCCTAACGTCGTGGCTGAAGCCATGGCCACCGGTGTACCTTGCGTCGTTACCGATGTAGGAGACTCAGCCTTCATCGTGGGTGATACGGGCATTGTAGTTCCGGTGGGTCACCCGCAGGCACTAGCTGCTGCTTGGCGAAGGCTGCTGGACGAGCAGACGGGGCCTCGGCCCCTGCCGCGCGAAGACGCGCGGGAGCGGATCGTTCGTCTGTTCGGGCTAGAAGCACTCGGAACCAGAACGCTTACCGCAATAAGCGAGCTCATGTCGGATCGCCGGAGTGTCCAGTGACGTGGCCTCGTACGGCGACCGACCACCCTCGGCCAGGAATCGATGCTGGGACGCCTGACGGCATATCTGTGGTCGGAGTCGTCAACACGGTTCTAACCAATCGGATGACGATTGCCGTCACCACGCTCGTTACAGCTGCTGCAGTGGTGGCTCTTACGCTCGCGGCGCCGCGTGTCTACACGGCGACTACGTCTTTCATCCCCGTGACTGGAGGAGGTGACGAGAGCGCGTTGACGGATTTCACAATGGCCTTGAGCTCTGGAAGCCGGGCTGCAGCTCTAGCGCCCACGCTGGAGTTCTATGCGCTGATCCTCCACTCCCAGTCGCTTCTTGAGGCGGTCGCGGACGCTTCGTACCGCGTGGAGTCAGGTGGGAATGGGCGTACGGGCGATCTGAACGCAATCTTCGGATACCGCGGGGGTCGCCACGCGCGCGAGGACACAATGCGACAGCTTGAGCGCGCAGTTGCAGTGTCGGCCGATCCGCGTACGAGGATGGTACGGCTCTCTGTTCGAACACCGTGGCCAGACTTGTCCTACCAAGTGGCGCGGCAGATCCTCGCGGAGCTGGACGGTCTGGTCGCTTCTACCCGGGCGCAAACCGCCAGTGCGGAAGTGCACTTCGCTGCAGACCGTGTTGCGGAAGCGCGTGAGACATTACATCTCGTTGAAACTGGACTACAGCGGTTTCTGGCGCGAAACCGCGATTTTACCCCGTCCTCACCGGTGGGGCTGGAGGTATTGCGACGGCAACGTGAAATCCGAATGCAGCAGGAACTGTACGTGTCCCTTTACCAGGCCTGGACGCGAGCGAATTTGGACGCGCTGCGACGAACGCCGACCATTGTCGTCGTCGAGCCGCCTACGCAACCGGCGACCCCGGACGACAGTCGCGTCTGGATTAATCTGTCTTTTGCCACCGTTTTGGGACTCACCCTCGGCGTTGCGGGAGCATTTGCACGGGCGTCCGCCGGGAACGTCGGTCTTCCGCGACCGAGCGCCAGCCGCTGAGACTGGGTGCGGGTGCTTAGCCACTTAGGTCATGGCAGCGCTGGGCACGACGTCGACCCGGGCCTCCCCGCGACTGCTGTCATTACGGGCGCGACCGGCTTCCTCGGCGGCGCCTTAGCACGCCGGTTAGCGCGTGGTGGGAGTCGCGTTCTTGGTGTTGTGCGGCAGCCCCAGCGAGCGCCAGCCGAAATCATGTGCGTTGCGGGAGATGTGCTCGACCCCGGGACCTGGGAGCGCGTTGCGGAGCACCTGCCCAGCGAACGTAGGTCCCTGGTCGTGTTTCACATGGCTGGAATGGCCAGCGTTCGCGGGTGTGATGAGGATCCGAGGGCGGCCGTCACGGCGAATTTGGCCGCCGTTGGGGCCGTCCTTGACGCGTGCCGAGTCCTGGGTATTCGCCGCGTCGTGTTCCCCTCCTCGGGGCTGGTCTATCAGCCCCGAAGGCATCGGCCACTGACCGAGAATGACGTGATTGCGCCGCCGTCGATTTATGCGGCGACAAAGGCCGCAGCCGAGCGTCTGCTTGAGGGCTACGCGTACGCGTTCGGCATGTCGTGTGACGTGGCTCGGTTGAGCAGTGCGTACGGACCGCGGGTTTCTTCAGAATCGGTGGTCGGGACCCTCCTTCGTCAGGCCGTGGGATGCCAGCCTCTGCAGGTACGCACGGGTCGGCCGGTACGCGACTTCCTGTTCGAGGAGGATGCCGTGGAAGGCCTTCTCGCCCTGGCGCGCCGCGGTGGCGCCCCTGGGTTGCGGGTGTTCAACCTCTCCACGGGGCGGGGCACTTCAGTGAGGGTGCTGGCATTGACGGTGGCGAGATTGCTGGGCCGTCCTCTCGATTTCAGCGAAGTTCAGAGTACGCCCGAGTCGCAGACAGATCGCATGGTTTTGGCGAACAGGCGAATCCGTGCGTGGACCGGATGGCGGCCGCGTCATTCTCTGGCGTCTGGGTTGCGCCGAACATTGCACGACCTTCAGGGGACAAATGCATGAAGCGGCGGATCGCCGTGTTCACGGGGAACCGAGCGGAGTACGGACTGCAGCATCCCATTCTGCGCGCGATCGCCGCCGACGCACGGTTGGAGTACTATTTGCTCGCGGGAGGCGCGCATCTCCAACAGGACTTTGGTGCCACGGCCGCCGAGATTGAAGCGGACGGCTTCAGCGTGTATCAGCGGGTCGATATCCGGATGGGCGGCGACAATCTGTTCGGTACCGCCCAGGCCATTGGCAGCGGAGTGCTGAGCGTGAGCGGAATCCTAAACGAGCTTCGTCCGGACTTCGTCGTGGTGTACGCGGACCGCTTCGAGAGCTTCGCTGCCCTAATTGCCAGTACGCAAATGAGTATGCCGACGGCTCACATCGAAGGGGGTGATTACACTGAGGGTGGGGCGCTGGACGACTCCGTGCGACACGCCATGACCAAACTCGCCCACCTACACTTCACCACGAATGAGCAAGCAGCCGAGCGGGTGCGGAACATGGGAGAGGAGCCGTGGCGGGTGTTCAACGTCGGGTTTCCTGCCCTGGATCTTGTTGCCGCGGGGCTTTACGCCAATCGAGAAGAAGTGCTGGAGCAGTTCGGCCTAGACGCCAGCCGTCCTGTGGTCCTGTTCTGTCAGCACTCCGTGGCCACGGAGTTTGATAAGGCAGCGGAGCAGGTTGTCCCTGCGCTTGAGGCCCTGGAGGTGATTGCGCGCAAGGGATATCAAGTGATTCTGACGTACCCGAACAACGATGCTGGGGGTCGTCGAATTATCGCGGTGCTGGAAGAGTTCGCGAGCGCTGGCGTACCGAATGTCCAGTGTGTCAAGAGCCTGGGTCGGCACCACTTTCATGGAGTATTGAACCTGATCGGACGGGTCGGTCGCGGGTGCTTTGTGGGCAACTCCTCAGCCGGGATTAAGGAGACACCGGCGTTCGGATGCCCAGCCGTCAACATCGGTACTCGTCAGCAGGGTCGCCTGCGCGCAGCCAACGTCATCGATGTCCCCTATAGCCAATCGAGCATCGTCGACGCAGTGCGGCGATGCGTCGAGGACGAGATGTTTCGTCACACCTGTCAGACCTGCGTCAACCCGTACGGCGCTGGAAACGCAGGACCGCGCATTGCCGAAGTCCTTGCGACGGTGCCAATCGACCGAAGGTTGATCCAGAAGAGGATGACATACTGAATGCCTGAAGTCGATCTGTTTCTGATTCGACCCTCCGACACCCTCCGCAGGGCCGCCGAGACGATTGATCGTAACCGGTGTGGGATTGCGCTAATCGTCGATGAGGGGCGCCGACTACTCGGCACGGTGACGGACGGCGACCTCCGGCGTGCCATGTTGCGGAGCGTGTCGTTGGACTCGCCAGCCGCGCTCTTGCTGGATCTGCGGAAGCAAGCCGGCCTCGCGGACCCGGTCACGGCGCAGTTTGGCGCTGGCCGTGAGGCTCTCCTTGAACTCATGCAGCGTCATCGGATTCGCCAAGTGCCCATTGTCGGCGACGATGGCCAAGTCGTTGACGTCGCCGTCCTGGACGAACTCGTCGGGTCTCGGGCATTGCCCATTACCGCACTCGTAATGGCCGGCGGTTTTGGTACGCGCCTGCGGCCCCTCACAGACAGTGTGCCAAAACCGCTGCTCCCGATCGGCGGGAAGCCCCTGATCGAAACACTGGTGGAACGCCTCCAGCGGGACGGGATCCGGAAGATCACGGTCGCGACGCATTATCGGGCGGAGCAGATCGCGGCACAGTTGGGCGACGGCCAGGACCGAGGCGTAGAGATTCATTACGTGCGAGAGGATACACCCCTCGGTACGGCAGGTGTGCTGAGCTTGCTGGACGCGACCAGCGATCCGCTGCTAGTCGTGAACGGTGATGTGTTGACGAACCTCGACTACGTGGCACTCTACGCGTTCCACCGGGAGCACGAAGCGGACATGACGGTCGCGGTCCGTGAGTACACGGTGGCCGTGCCGTTCGGCGTGGTCGCGACCGACGGCGCATTGGTCGCGAACCTGCATGAAAAACCAGAATATCGTTTCTTCGTCGTTGCCGGGGTGTATCTACTTGGGCCGAGTGTGCGTGAGCTGCTTCCCGCCACCGGGCAAGCCTACGACATGCCCTTTCTCATCAATCGATTGCTTGAGGCGCACAGGCGTGTGGCCAGCTTCCCCGTTCGTGAGTACTGGCTAGACATTGGGCGGCTCGAGGATTATGAACGAGCTCAGGCCGACCTTGATTCGGGACGGTTCCAGTGAACTGGGCTGGTCGGCCCGTTCTCGTAACGGGCGCTGGTGGATTCATCGGGAGCCACCTAGTCGAGCAGCTTGTCAATGCGGGCGCGCGCGTCCGTGCACTGGTCCATTACAATGCACTGGGCATGCGGGGGTGGCTCGAAGAAGTGGCGACCGGCGACGCCGTGGAGGTCGTGCTCGGAGATGTTGCCGATTCGGACAGCCTCGACAGCGCCATGAGGGATTGCGACGTGGTTTTCCATCTGGCGGCCCTCATTGGCATTCCCTACTCGTACGTGGCACCGGCACAGTATGTGCGCAGCAATGTCATAGGGACGCTGAATGTGCTGCAGGCTGCCCGTCGGTCACCCGTGGCCCGGGTCGTGCACACCTCGACGAGCGAGGTATATGGTACGGCACAGTACACGCCCATGGATGAACGCCACCCGCTGGCAGCTCAGTCTCCGTACGCGGCTACGAAGACGGGCGCCGATCAATTGGCCACCGCCTTCTTTCGTACTTATGGCACCCCAGTCACGATCGTTCGACCGTTCAACACCTACGGACCGCGCCAATCAACGCGCGCCATCGTGCCCACGATCATCACGCAGGCGTTGGCGGGGGCGAGCATAGGACTGGGCAATCTCGATACCGCCCGCGACCTCACCTTTGTGCTCGACACTGTGAAGGGCTTCATTCTCGCAGCAGAGGCGGACGATGCCGTAGGTAAGACGATCAATATTGGATCGGGGCGGGAGGTCACGATTCGCGAGCTCGCCGAGCTGATCTGTAGCATCGTGGGCAGACCGTGCGAGATCGAGGTCATGGCCGAGCGCATCCGGCCGACGGGCAGCGAAGTGAGGCGCCTTGTTGCTGACAGCACACTTGCAAGGACATCGCTGGGTTGGCGCCCCGAGCGCACACTGGAGGAAGGCCTCAAGGGGACCATCGAGTGGTTTCAGTCGCGCGGGCACGTTCCGCGCGTCGGGCGTTACGCGGTGTGAGCCCAGCCTTCTCGCAAGGCTCCAGTCCAGCAATTGCGATAACGCACGTGATCACCGGGCTGGGAACGGGCGGCACCGAGATGACGCTCCTCAGCCTGGTGTCACGGTTCGACCCCAAGCGATTCCGGTCCCGAGTCGTCTCACTCGCGGACCAAGGCACGATTGGGCCCCTGCTTGAGGCGCGTGGTGTCGCAGTTGCGGCGCTCGGAGCCTGGCCAGTGACGCGGTCCCTCGCCGGACTCTGGCGCTTAGCCCGCCTTCTTCGACATGACCGCCCCGCCCTTATTCAGGGATGGATGTCGCATGGCAACGTCGCAGCCACCGCAGGCGCATGGCTCGCAGGCCTCCAGTGCCCCGTGGTGTGGAACGTGCGCCAGTCGCTCGCGGACCTTTCGCTCGAACGCTGGTATACAGCGGTCCTGATCCGCCTCGGTGCTCGTTGGTCCAATCGAGCGACGCGGATCATATACAACTCTCAGGTAAGCGCTCAGCAACACCTGGCGATTGGATACTCTGCGCAGCGGGCAGTGATCATCCCTAATGGGTTCGACCTTGATCGGTTTCGTCCGAGCACAACTGCCCGGGCCCAAGTTCGCCGGATGTTAGGTCTTGGCGAAGAAGCGCTGGTAATCGGTCATGTCGCGCGATACCATCCGATGAAGGGCCACGCCACGTTGCTTGTCGCCGCGAGCCTTGCACGCAATCACAACACACCCGCACACTTCGTGCTAATCGGTCACGGAGTCGATTCTCGCAACGCCGCAGTGGTATCCATGCGGGGGCAGCTGGAGTTAGGCGAGCGCGTGCACCTCCTGGGCGAACGCGCGGACGTCCCCGATCTCATGCCCGCGTTCGATATCGCGGTGAGTGCGTCCACTCGCAATGAGGGTGTGCCAAACGCTGTCGGCGAAGCCATGTCGTGCGGCGTACCCTGCGTCGTGACGGATGTCGGCGACAGCGCGATGCTGGTGGGAGACTGTGGAGTGGTAGTGCCACCAGGCGATTCGGCGGCGCTCGCAAAGGGTCTCGAGCAACTGATCGCGCTCACTTCATCGGCGCGCCGCGAGCTTGGCGAGCGGGCTCGACGCAGGGTCGCGGATCATTTCTCCCTAGGGCACGCAGTGGCTCAATACGAGCGGCTCTACGAAGAGGTGCTGACTAGGGCGAGCTCACAAGTCTCGCGGTAGCGAATGTCCGTTCGGCGATGCCCATGTTGACGGGTGACGGTCTGCGTGACCCAAGCCGCGCTCCGGAGCCGTCGCCCGTCTTGTGCCTGTCAAATCGCGCAGGCCGAGTCCATGTACTACGACGACAAAACTGAGACCCTGCGCCAGATCTTTGGTGCACGAACCCTCGGGTTGAGTGCGAATCACGTCAGCATCGACGATCGATCCTACCCGATCGTCGACGACGTCATCATCTGCTTGCCACCGGAGTCTTGGCCGGGCGAGCTCCGCGCGCGCCTCGGGGCGTTCAAGTCGCCCGGGGCGCCGGACGTGGCGGAAGACATCCAGTTCACCTTCGGCGAGGAGTGGAAGGTCTTCCGAGAGGTCCTGCCGGAGCACGAAGACACGGTCCAGCAGTACTTCGACCTGCTGGATCCTAACGGACTGACCAATGCGCGGGTTTGTGACCTCGGGTGCGGAATGGGACGCTGGAGCTACTTCATCAGCCGGCACTGCCGCGAGATCGTGTTGGTAGATTTCTCCGAAGCAATCTTCGTCGCGCGGCACAACCTACGACATCAGCCGAACGCGGTCTTCGTTATGGCCGACATCAGGGCTCTTCCCTTCGCGCCTGATTTCGCCGATGTAATCGTGTGCCTTGGCGTACTCCATCATCTTCCTACGCCCGGCCTCCAGAATGTGGTTGCCTTGCGATCATACGCTCCAGTTCTTCTAGTCTATCTCTACTATGCGTTGGATAACCGGCCCATGCATTTTCGCCTCATGCTCGGGCTCGTCACGCCTATACGGCGCTTGCTGGCCAAGTCCCGGAGCAAGGTCCTACGTGCACTAGTCTCGTCGGTCGTCGCCCTTGCTGTGTACCGCCCCTTGATCGGGTTGGGCATCCTCCTTCGCCCCTTCGGTCTGCAGTCCGAGGTTCCGCTGTACGATGCGTACCACGGAAAGAGTCTTGCAGGGATTAGGCAAGACGTGTATGACCGTTTTTTCACACCCATCGAGCAAAGGGTGACACGTCGAAGCATCGAAGGCCTCCGCCGACACTTCAGACAGGTAACTGTCTCGAATCACTTGCCGTACTGGCACTTTCTGTGCAAGCGCTAGCCGACCCGACCTCCCAGCGCTGGTTGCAGGAGTGTACACGGGCCATTCCGACGCTGGCTTGGTCCTGCTAAGTTGTGCGCTCGTGAGAACCTCGACTGACTCCGTGACCGAGCCTCCGCCCGATTCAATCGAAGACCGGCCGCACCCCGAGATCGCGGTTCCTACATCGATCGTAGGGATTGCCAACGTTGTTCTGCGACGGCGGCTGACGATAGTACTGACTGCTGGAGTCGTCGCCGCGTTGGTACTCGGAGTGAGCCTGCTGCGCTCACGTACGTACACCTCGCACGCCACATTCATGCCCCAGTCGCGACGGGGGCAATCGGGCCTTTCGGGCCTTGCGACGCAACTGGGTTTTGCCATCCCGTCGGGGGATGCCAGCCAGCAGCCGGCGTTCTATGTTGAGCTGCTGCAGAGCCGTGAGATTCTGCGCGCCGTCGTGGAGGCGAGATATCGTGACCGGTCAGGCAACGACGGGACGCTGCTAGACATCTACAGGATAGACGTAATGCCCCCCGCGAGGCGGTTAGAGGCTGGAATTCTACGACTGCGAGGGACTGTTCAGGCAAACGTCGTACAGCGGACGGGGGTGGTCACGCTCGCGGTCACAGCCCAAGATCCTAGTTTAGCTGCGCAATTGGCCTCTCGGCTCCTCGACGAACTCAACCGGTTCAACCTTCAAACGCGGCAGTCGCAGGCTGCAGCAGAGCGTCGGTTCACCGAAACGCGCCTCGATGAGGTGCGGGCCGAGTTACGCGGGGCCGAGGACGAGTTGCAGTCGTTTCTTGAGCGGAATCGGAACTACGGGAACTCGCCCGTGCTTCAATTCGAGCACGATCGCTTGGAACGCGAGTTGCTAATGCGACAACAGGTTTACACGACGCTGGTGCAAGCACATGAGCAGGCGAAGATTGAAGAAGTCCGAGACACACCCGTGCTCACGGTTGTTGAGCTGCCGACTGTCCCTCTAGAGCCAGATCGGCGGGGACTCTTGGTCCGTGGGGCTGTAGCTCTTTTCGGTACACTTCTCCTCTCTAGCTTGTGGGTCGTTGGTGCGGAATTCTTGCGGACTACCCAGGCGCCCTACCGGGATGAGATCGAGCGGTTCGCTGAGCTCAAGAGGGATGCCCTCGAAGATCTGATGCGCCCCTGGCGAGCCCTACGCCGACAGAAGCGCACGAGAAGCCACTGAGCGGACCGCCCTTGCTCGCTCATCGGCTGACGCCGATCCCGCTCACCGCTTCGCCACCACAATAATCGTCACCAAGCTCGCCATCATTTGGGCGACCGTGGCCAACACGGGCAAGATGTCCGTCCTCGGCCCCTGTAGCTTCATCGGCACGAACACCTCCGACCCGGGCTCCGGCTTGGGGTCGTTGCGGACGAACAGGGCATGCACCCGCGTCCGCACCCGCCCGTTGGCGTAGCGCACGCTCACGGTGCCCTTGTCCGCGTTGGGCGCGAAGCCGCCCGCCGAGTTGAGGTAGTAATCGAGCCCGGCGCCCTTGCGCCACAGCACGCTCCCCGGCGAGTTGACCGCTCCTAA
>VBOT01000092.1 GCA_005893225.1 Candidatus Eiseniibacteriota bacterium | reverse complement strand
TCCCTTGAGCGCGTGGGCGGCCCCGGCGAGCGCCGCGGCATCCCTCGACTTGACGGCCGCGCGAACGCGCGCCGACATCTCCGGGAGGTCTCCCAGGAAGACCTCGACCACCTCGTGAAGCAGCGCCCTGTCGCCCGCCACCCGGGCGAGCAGCGACTGGGGATCGACGGCGGCCCCGGCCGCGGCGCTTGCCCCGGGCGGGCCGGCCGCCCCGGCGCGGTCTGCCGGCCGCGCGGCGGTGCCGGCTCGTCCTTCCCGCCGGGCCTCGGCTGCGGGGCGGTGACCCGCCCCCCCGAGGCTCTCGACCACCCGCATGAGCTCGTCGCCGCGGACCGGCTTGCTGACGAAGGCATCCATCCCGGCCTCCAGGCAGCGCTCGCGGTCGCCCTTCATGGCGTCGGCCGTGAGCGCCACGATCGGCAGGCGAGAGCCGCTCATCCGCTCGCGGGCTCGAATCGCGGCGGTGGCCTGGAGGCCGTCCACCTCGGGCATCCTCACGTCCATGAGGACGATGTCGAACGGACGCTTCTCCACCGCCTCGATGGCGGCGCGGCCGTTCCCGACCACCTCGACCCGGTGCCCGAGCCGCTCGAGGAGCCGGGTGGTGAGCCGCTGGCTCACGGCATTGTCCTCGGCCACGAGCACGGCGAGGGACCTCGAGCGCCGCCGCGCGGAGGCGCCCGGGGGCGGGACCGCGAGGCTGCCAGGCCTCCCCAGGATCGTCATCAGCGCGTCCAGCAGCTCGGAGGGCTTGACCGGCTTGGTGATGGTCGCGCCGCGCTTGTCGTCGTTCCGGCGACCACCGCTCTCGCCCATCGAGTGGGTGAGCACGATGATGCCGGTCCTGGCGCTCTTTCGATCCTTCCTCACCTGGTCCCGGAACGAGTATCCGTCGGTCCCCGGAAGGTCGGCGTCGACCAGGATCAGGGGATAGGCGCGGCGCGCCAGGCATTCCAGCGCCGCCGAGGGGCTCTCCGCGGCGGCGGGACGGAGCCCCCAGCCCGCGAGCATCTCGACCAGCGCGTCGCGATGGGTGGTGTTCGCGGCCACCACCAGGATCGGGAGGCCGCGGAGCCCCGGGTGGCGCCGCCTCCGCGCGGGAACCCCGGCGCCGGCCTTGCCGAAGCGCGCGGTGAAATAGAACGTGCTGCCGCGGCCCGGCTCGCTCTCCACCCAGAATCCGCCTTGCATCATCTCCACGAGCTGCGCCGAGATCGTCAGGCCGAGCCCGGTGCCGCCGTAGAGCCGCGTCGTGGAGCTGTCGGCCTGCTCGAAGGCCTCGAAGATCACGTGCTGCTTCTCGGGCGGGATCCCGATGCCGGTGTCGGAGACTGCGAAGCGCAGCCGGACATCGCCGCCCTCGTCGGCCTCCTGGTCCACCAGGACCAGCACCTCGCCGCTGGAGGTGAACTTGATGCCGTTGCCCACCAGGTTGTAGATCACCTGGCGCAGCCGCGCCGGATCGCCGACCAGGAGCTGCGGCACCTCGGGCCGGACGCGGCACACGAGCTCGAGGCCCTTCTGGCGAGCCCTCAGGCTCAGCGCGCGCACGGTGTCCGCCAGCGCGTCGCGCAGGTCGAACTCCATCCGGTCCAGAGCCAGCTTGCCGGCCTCGATCTTGGAGAAGTCGAGCACGTCGTTGATCAGGCCGAGCAGGGACTCCGCCGAGTCCTTGACGGCCATCAGGTACTCGCGCTGCTCGGGCGTCAGGGCCGTGTCGAGGGCGAGCTCGGTCATGCCGAGCACGCCGTTCATCGGCGTGCGGATCTCGTGGCTCATGTGGGCGAGGAACTCGCTCTTCGCGCGGCTGCTGGCCTCGGCGGCCTCCTTGGCCTTGTGCAGCTCGGCGGCCACCTTGATGCGCTCGGTGATGTCGCGGGCCACCGCGAAGACCACGCGGTGGGAGGCCGACGGCGTGGCGTTCCACTGCAGCCACTTGTACGAGCCCCCCTTGCAGCGATAGCGGTTCTCGAACTCGATCGTGCGCGTGCCGCCCGCGAGCCCGCGCGCCTCGGCGATGGTCTTCTCCTTGTCGTCCGGGTGGACGAAGTCCAGGTAAGGCCTCGAGAGGAGCTCCTGCCTCGCGAAGCCGAGCGTGGACTCCCATGCCGGGTTCAGGCGCTTGAAGTAGCCGTCGAAGCCGGCGATGCACAGCATGTCGCGCGACAGCCCGAAGAGCTGCTCGAGCTCCTCCTCCTTGCGCTTGCGCAGGATGAAGCGCGCCACCTCGGCGCCGATGCTCTCCATCGCCTGGACCAGCTCGGCGTCGGGCTCCTCGATCTCACGGCTGAAGAACTCCACCACGCCGAGGAACTCGTCCCCGAGCCGCATCGGCAGGGCGAAGGCTCCGTGCAGGCCCTCGTGAGCCGCCATCGGCGCCCGTGGAAAGTTGGCATCCTCGAGGACGTCCTGCACCCAGGCCGGCTTTCCGGTCGCCCACACCCGACCCGGAAGCCCGACCCCGCGCTCAAAGGTCGAGCCGCGGGTGAGCTTCTCGAACTCCCGCGTGGAGCCGGGGACGCGCTCCCAGGTCTCGACGCAGATCAAGAGATCGGCGCGCCGGCCGACGCGCCAGACCGCGCCGAACTCCCAGCCCACGCTCTCGCAAACCGTGCGCAGGAGCCTGGGCGTGGCTTCGGCGAGCGTGGCGGACTCGGTCAGGACCCTCAAGATCGAGTGCTGGGCGCCAAGGCGGGCCTGCGATCGGTCGCGCAGCACGACCGCGCTTTCGTTCGCGGCGGCACTCCTGGGATCCATCGCGAGCCCTTTCCAAAAAGCTCAGTGCGGAACGCGGCTGGAAGGGGTCTCCAGCCCGTTCTTCCTGCCCTTCCTGGGCGCGCGAGCCAGGGTGCTCGCTCCGCTGAAAAAAATGCGAAGATCGGCCGTGAAAGACGGATCGCTCTTCGCGGGGGTAAGTGTAGCACCGGCAGGGATCCGGGTGTAGCTTCCGCGAAATGAGCCGATGGAGCGCCCTTCCCCTCCTGCTCGCGCTCGCCGGAGCCTTGATGAGCGACGAAATCCACGCCCAGGCCTCTGCCCCTCCGGGGGCGGCGCCTCCTCCCGGGCTCGAGGAGGTGCGGCGCGAGATGGGAATCCCCTCCCAGGACCGCGCGCTGCGAGGGCAGCGGGACACGGTCGGCTACGCCTCGCGAGCGGCCCAGATGGACAGCGTGTGGAGACTCTCGGCGCTTCCTCCCGCCCCCGAGTCCCTGGGGGCCGCGCCGCGGGCCGGCGTCGTAGCGGTGATGGCTCCGCACGACGACTATCTTTACGCTGGGCGCGTCTACCGGCGCGTGCTGCCGCTCATCACCGCCCGGACCGTGGTGCTGGTCGGTGTGTTCCACCGGTACCGGCGCTTCGGCCTGCGAGACCGGCTGGTGTTCGACGACTACCGCGCCTGGCGGGCTCCCGACGGTCCGGTTCCGGTCTCGGGTCTCCGGGAGGAGATCACGAGCCGGCTCCCCGCCGGGGATTTCGTCAAGGACGCCGCGAGCCACGACTCCGAGCATTCGCTCGAGGCGCTGGTCTTCTGGCTCAAGCGCGTCCGCCCCGACCTGGAGATCGTCCCGATCATCGTGCCGGCCTCCAGCTTCCCTAGACTCGAGGAGCTGTCGCGGCGGCTCGCCACCGCCCTGACCGCGGCACTGTCGGCGCGCGGATGGCAGCTCGGCCGCGACGTGGCGATCGCGATCTCCACCGATGGAATCCACTACGGCCCGGACTTCAAGCAGACCACCTTCGGCGAGGGGGGAATCGAGGCCTACGAGAAAGCGGCGGAGAAGGATCGCTCGCTCCTGCTCGGGCCGCTCAGCGGCGAGCTCACGCGGGAGAAGATCCAGGCCCTCTATTCCACCTTCGTCGACCCGGAGAATCCCGACCAGTATCGCTGGACCTGGTGCGGCCGGTTCTCGGTGCCGTTCGGATTGCTGCTGCTCGACCAGCTCGCGCGAAGCGCCGGGACCGCCGTGGGTCATCCGATCGCGTACGCCACCTCGGTGGGAGCCCCAGAGCTACCGCTCCGCGAGCTGGGGCTTGGATCCACGGCCCCGGCGAATCTGTATCACTTCGTGGGATATCCGGCGGCGGCGTTCACGATCGAGCCCGGGCGATCGGGGGCGAAGCGCTGAGAGCGATGGCGGTGACGCCCAGAAAGCCTGCGACGCGGGAGACCGCGACGCATCCTCATGGGGTGCAACCGGGCGGCGCAGTCGGCTCCGGGCCGCCGCGCTCGCCGAATGATTCCCAGTCGAGCTCGAGGCCGAGCGGCCGCGAAGGAGGCTCTCATGGCGACCCGTCACACCGTGATCCACTGGAAGAAGGACGTCGACCTGGCACTCGCCGAAGCCCGCGCCATCGGGAAGGCCGTGTTGCTGGACTTCAACGCCGCACCGATGTGAGGCGCGTGCGCTCGGCTGGATGCCGAGGTCTACCCCGATGAGCGCGTCGCGAGCGCCATCGAAGAGCACTTCATTGCCGTCAAGATCCACATCAAGGAGCAGCCCGCCGTCTTCGACCGCTTCGGAGCGCAGTGGACACCCACGCTGATGGTGCTCGATCCGGACGGCACCGTGCGCTACAAGTTCGAGGGCTATCTGCCTGCCGAGGACTTCCTGGCTCGCCTCGAGCTGGGCCTGGCCCATGCGGCCTTCGCCAGGAAAGAGTGGGCCGAGGCCGAGCAGCGTTTCCGCCGGATCGTGGACGATCATCCGAAGAGCGAGGCGGCCCCCGAGGCCCTCTACTGGGCGGGTGTGGCCAAGTACAAGGCCAGCGGAGACGGTGCGGCCCTCGCCGAGACGGCGCGACTGTTCAAGCAGAAATACCCGCAGAGCGCCTGGGCCACCAAGGCGTCGGTGTGGGCCAAGTAGCGGCGAGCCGACCGACCCGCTTCCGGAGCCCGGCCGCGTTCCGCGCCTGGCTCGCGAAGCACCAGGACGGCCGGGCCGAGCTGATCGTCCGCTGTTACAAGGTCCACGCGAGAGAGAAAGGAATCACTTACAAGCAGGCACTCGACGAGGCGCTGTGCTTCGGCTGGATCGATGGGGTGCGCCGGAGCCTCGACGACGAAAGCTTCAGCGTTCGGTTCACCCCCCGGAAGCCGAGAAGCATCTGGAGCAGGGTCAACATCGCGCGCGCGAGAGAGCTCGAGGCCGAGGGGCGCATGACGCCGCGCGGGCTGGTCGCTTTTCGTGCGCGCGAGGAGGCTCGATCGGGCGTCTATTCGTTCGAGTCCCGCCCGGTGGCGCTGGCGCCGCCTTTCGAGCGCCGGCTGCGAGCGAACCGGCGCGCCTGGGAGTTCTTCCAGAGTCAGCCGCCCTGGTACAGGCGGACCTGCGCGTTCTGGGTGATGAGCGCGAAGCGCGAGGAGACACGAGCCAGCCGTCTCGAGGTGCTGATCGCGTACTCAGCACGAGGCACTCCGGTCCCGCCGCTGGCGCGGACGCCGAGGCAAGCCCCGGCGCGGGCGCGGCCGGCGAAGAGCCCGTCTGCCCCACGGAGGGCAGCGGGCGAGCGTCAGCCCGCCCGGTGAGCTGACCGCCCCACGAGGCCACGAACGGCCACGGCGCTCAATCCAGAATGGCCATCCGCCGAGTGACTCGATTCGCTCCTGCGAGGAGCTCGTACAGGTACACGCCGGGAGGGACGAGCGACCCCGACCGAGCGCGGCGGTCCCAGGAGACCCGATGCTCCCCCGCCGGCCGGTGCTCGTCGAGCAGCGTCCGAACCAGGCGGCCGCTCGGATCGAAGACGCGCAGGCGGACGCGGGCTGGAGCGGGAATCGAGAATCCGATCCAGAGCGGCCCGCGTGTCGGATTCGGAACGCTCTGTCCCAGGCGTGGCCCGCGCTCGGCCACAGAGACCGGGACGTCCGTCACGTTCGTGACGTTGTAGAGCAGCGTGATCAGGCTCGTGCCGCCGCCGACCGCGAGGTCGACCATGCCATCTCCGTTCAGGTCTCCGGCCGCGACCGAACGAGGGGCTGGATCTACGCCAAAGTCCCTGTGTGGCGCCCCGACCTCCGTCCCGGGAACGACCGAGACCGTGTTGCTTCCGGAGTTCGCGACGGCGAGCTCCAGTCCGCCGGCCTGGTCGAGATCGGCCGCCGTGACGGCTATCGCGTAGACACCGACCGGCTGGGTCCCCGATGAGGCGAGAGTCCCGTCGCCGTTCCCGTGGCCGAGAACCAGCCGATGTCGGTCGAAGCAGTGCAGCTGGTAGTAACAGGGCGCAGCGATTCCGAGGTCGAGCGATCCATCCAGGTCGAGATCCGCGAGGGCCAGACCGTCGGCGATGTAGCCGTCCGTCGAGAACACGCCGCCGGAGGCGAACGTGCCGTCCCCGGAGCCGATAGCCGATAAGGTCCAGGGGTAGATCGAATCCCCGAGCATTGCGTCCAGGCGCCCATCGCCGTTCAAGTCGCCGACGGCGATGGGGCCGAGTTGCCTGGCGAAGGCCGGGGAAGCGATCGGGGCGTCCAGATCGCCGTCGCCGATCCCTGGCAACACGGCCAGTCCCGGGGATCTCGTGACCAGGACGTCCGGCACGCCGTCGCCGGTGAAATCGCCGATCCCGACGTCGTGGATCCACTCTCCCGCCAGGTAGCCCACGGGCGCGCCGAGACCCCCACCCGGCTGCGCAAGCAGGACCGACAAACCTTCGTAGCCGGCCGTCGCCACGTCGGGACGACCATCGCCGTTCAGGTCCCCCAGCGCGATCGGCCCTACCCCCGAGCCCACCGGCACATCGATCCGCGGCTCGAAGGCGCCGCAGCAGCCGCTCCGAAACACCGAGACGCTCCCGTCCCTTGTCGCGACGACGTCGTTCCTCCCATCCCCGTCGAGATCTCCGATCGCGACATCTCGAATCGGTTCACCGGCTTCGAGGAAATGATGCGTCCCGAAGCTGCCGTCGCCGTTGCCGAGGAGTACCGCCGCATGGCCCGACGCGGACACGACCACGAGGTCCGGAACCCCGTCGAGATTGAGATCGCCCACTCGCGCAGGAAACGGGTCGGGGCCGGCAGGGAAGTCTTGACGGGCTAGGAACGAGCCGCCGCCGGCGTTGCGGTGGATGCTGATGGCCTGGCTCGTAACCACGAGATCGAGATCGGAATCGGCGTCGAGGTCAGCCATGACTAGACCGCGCGGTGCGTAAGCCGTCGGGAGCTGCTGAGACGGCCCCGAGAACGTTCCGTCGCCGGCACCTGCGAAG
>VBOT01000095.1 GCA_005893225.1 Candidatus Eiseniibacteriota bacterium | reverse complement strand
TACGCGGTGCTCGAGCCTCAGGTCGAGTACGTGAGCCCCTGGCCCCAGCGATCCGACATCCTGCTTCGAGAGACGTCTTCCACCGAGATCAATGAGCTCCAGCGTAGCCGGCGCCGCGACCGCCAACGTGAACGACACCCGGAGCTCGTCTGTCGCCGGGTTGGGAAGCATCCCCTGGAGCGCCAGCGAGAGCGAGCCCGGCACCAGGACGGAAGTCGAGCCGAGGAACACCTCCCGCCCCTCGCGCATCACGCCGAGGCGATACTCGTAGCGCGTGTTCGCGACCACGTCGCGATCCTCGAGCTCGATCCGCCCCGTGCCGTCCGGGCTCAGCACGCCGAGGTTGACCCACTCCTCTTCTCTCGCATTCCGGCGATAGGCGGTGGCGGTGAGGATGCGATCCTGAACCAGCCAGGTGAGGTGGACGCGCCCGGGCGTAGCGGTGAAGCCCGCGAACGAGATCAGCGTGGGAACCACGTGATCGGGTGCCACGTGCGCCGCGTAGACGTCGGGTGTCCCGCTTCGCGAGTCCGTCCACACCACGATTGCGCCGCCCGCGCCGTCCGTGCACGCCGCGGGACGGTCCTGCTCGTCGGGAGTGGTGCAGACCCCGAGGCCGTCCGAGGGCCAGCCCGACGCCGGGGCTCCGGTGGCCTCCAGATGCTGGGCGTAGATGTCCCCGCTGGTGTCCGATCGAGCGTCCTTCCAGACCAGGAGCGCTCCGCCGCTCCCGTCGGGGACGATCGACGGAAGGAGCTGATCGCGGGGCGCCGTGCAAATGGGGGCGCCGTCCACCGGCCAGCCCGGGGCGATCGTGCCGTCGTGCGTGACGCGCTGGGCGTAGAGGTCGGCCGTGCCTGTCGAGTCACCACCTCGATGATCGACCCAGGCCACGATCGCCCCGCCCGCTCCGTCCGGGACAATGGCGCTGTACCGAAACCATGCACCGCGCCCGTCGGACAGGCCACGTGTGACCCCACTCGTCGTGGGCTTGGTGCACAGCGGAATGCCTTGGTCGCCCCAAGTGAACGACGTGTCGGCGGAGAGGCGTTGAGCGTACGGTCGGCCGGTGCCCTCTTGCCATGCCAGAATCGCGCCTCCCGCTCCATCGGAAACGATGCCGGGCGCGTCGCGGTGGCCAGAGGAGGGGAGAACCCATCGGGCGGAAGACCAGCCGGGCGCCAGTGCACCTGTCGCGGCGAAGTGATTGACCAGGATGTTGCCGTCATCGGACCCGCAGTCGCTTGCGACTGCCACGATCACTCCGCCCGCACCGTCGGCGCAGGCTACCGGTGCCGAGGGGCAGTAGCCGGCGAAGATCGAGTTGCCCGCGCCCGTGGTGCCGTCGGCCCAGCGGTGATACACGCCGGCAAAGCAGCCGAAGAGCTCCGTGCTGTGGAGCCATACGAAGAAGACGCCGCCCGCGCCGTCGGCAGCCAGCCCGGGAAGCGCATCTCCCGAGCGACGTTTTTCGGGAGACGGAACGCCGGTCGATGCAGGAGAGGCCGTGGCCCACGGCGCCGGCACGCGCGATCCCGCGGGGAGCGCCACGGCGGACGAATTCAAGTGAGCCATTCCCACCCCGCCATAGAGGTCCGCCGTGTCCCAGGCGACGTAGGCTCCGCCCTGGCCGTCGGCGACCATGGTGACGCCGTCGTAGAAACCTACCGCGGCGGAGACCAGGATGCCGTCGCTCGGCCAACCGGGAGCGACGGTTCCGTCGCGCGTGAGGTGCTGGGCGCGGACGAGACGATCCGGCCCGCTCTCTTCGGTCCAGGCGACGAACGCGCCCCCAGCACCGTCGGAGCCAACGCAGGGACTGAACTTGGCGCTGTACGAGGCGCTGACCCTGATGCCGCCGGATGGCCAGTCGGCCCGTGCCGCCGGGGCCAAAAAGGAAACGCTCGCGAGCAGGAGGGCTGCGAAGGAAGAGGAAACTCGGGAACGCATGGCCGGCTCCTTGACCGGGCATCGATGCCCGTTCTCCAGACCGTTCGTGCCGCGCCGAATCAGCGCAGCGGTAGCATCAGGCTGGTATCAAGTCGCCCGGGAGGGGGCCTCCATCCAAGTGGTTCGGGCGGGAGCTTACCACCGTTCCCGTCGCGTGTCGTTGACAGTGTCCAATCGACGGACTAGCCTCCCCCCCCAAGGAAGTCTGCGGGCATAGCTCAGTTGGTAGAGCGCGAGCTTCCCAAGCTTGAGGTCGCGGGTTCGAACCCCGTTGCCCGCTCCATTCTTGCCACAGTCTCGGCGCGCCGGTGCGGGTCCCAAGTCACCTCTGGCGCGCCGATTCCATTCGGGACATGTCAGCCGGCGTCGTTGCCATCATCGGTCGGCCCAATGTGGGCAAGTCGACGTTCTTCAACCGCGTCCTCGGGGAACGGCGGGCGGTCGTGCATGACCGTCCGGGCGTGACGCGCGATCGCAACGCGGCCGAGGCCGAGTGGTCGGGGAGGTCCTTCCTGCTGGTGGACACCGGCGGGTTCCTTCCCACCGCCGCCGAGGGCCGGGAGGCGCTGGTGCGGCGGCAGGCGGAGACCGCCATCGATCTCGCCGAGGCGGTCGTGTTCATGGTCGATGCCAAGACCGGGGTCACGGACCTCGACCGCGCCATCGCGCGCCACCTCCGGCGGCGCGACAAGCAATGCCTGCTGGCCGTCAACAAGGTGGACGTTCCCGGGGACCCGGCGGTGCACGAGTTCCACCGCCTGGGGCTGGGCGAGCCGCTGCCGATATCCTCGGAAAGCGGCTACGGAATCGGAGAGCTGCTGGACGAGATCGTCGCGCGCCTGCCGGAGCGTCGCGAGGAGAAGCCCGGTCGTCGCGGGCGCGTCGCAATCGTCGGCCGGCCCAACGTCGGCAAGTCGTCGATCGTGAACGCGCTCCTCGGCGAGGATCGCATGGTGGTCGAGCCCGCGCCCGGGACGACCATGGACGCGGTGGACTCGGTGTGGAAGACCGCGGCGGGCGAGTTCGTCCTGGTGGACACCGCCGGGATCCGCCGGCGAGCCCACTTCGAGGACCAGTCGGAGTTCTACGCCACCATGCGCGCCCTGCACGCACTGGAGCGCGCCGAGGTCGCGTGCCTGATCGCCGACGCCACCGAGGGCTTCCAGCGCCAGGAGGCGCGCCTGGCGTGGAACGCGCTCGAGGCCGGCTGCACGGTGCTCCTGATCTACAACAAGTGGGACCTGGTGACCGAGCGAGAGGCCGCCTGGAAGCGCCTCACCGCGGATCGGAAGCGGCGCTACCCGACGCTGGCGGACGTCCCTTCGATCCCGCTCTCCGCCACCGAGCGCCTCCACATGGGGCGCCTGCCCGCGACGATCGAGCAGCGCCTCGCCCAGCACCGGCGCCGCATCACCACCTCCGAGCTCAATCGCTGGCTGGAAGCGGTGCAGCGACGCCGCCAGCCGCCGAGCACCCGGCTCGGGCGCGCCCCGCGCATCTACTACGCGACCCAGACCGGGGCCGGACCGCCCGAGTTCACCCTGTTCGCGAACGCGCCTGCCCGGCTCTCGGCCAGCTACCGCCGCTATCTGTCGCTCGACCTGGCGGGCCATTTCGAGTTTCATGGCACCCCGGTGCGGCTCAAGGTGAGGAAGAGCGACTGACGGAGCGACCATGATCTACCCGGTGCTGGTGTGCGTCGCGATCGGGTACCTGTGCGGTGCGCTGCCGTGGGGCCTGTGGCTCGGCCGCTGGTTCCGGGGCGTCGACGTGCGCACGCTGGGCTCCGGGAATCTCGGCGCCACCAACGTGTATCGCTCTCTCGGGCCGTTGCTGGGGATCGCGACCCTGCTGCTCGACATGCTCAAGGGAGCGCTCCCGGTGTGGATCGTCCCGGCCCTGCCGGTGGCCGACCATTACCCGGGCGGCGCCGAGATGTGCGCGATCTCGGTGGGGCTCGCCGCCATCACCGGCCACGTGTGGACGATCTTCGCGGGCTTCAAGGGCGGCAAGGGAGTGGCGACGACGGCGGGAGTGCTGTTCGCCCTCGCCCCGCCGGCGTTCGCAGCCTTCGCCCTGGTGTTCGTGGTCACCGTGGCGCTGACGCGCTACGTCTCGCTGGGCTCGGTGCTAGGGGCCGCGACCTTCGCGGCGGCGCTGGCGTTCGTCGAGCCGCGCGGGGTCAGGAGCCCGACCTTCCTGTTCGGCGTGGCGGCCGCCGCCGTGGTCGTCCTGCGCCACCGGGAGAACCTCCGCCGCCTCGTGCGGGGCGAGGAGCGGCGCTTCTCGTTCAAGCGAGGCGCGACCCCGTGAGCCGCGTGGCCGTGCTGGGGGCCGGCTCCTGGGGCACCACCCTCGCGGTCCACCTCGGGCTCGCCGGCCACCAGGTTCACCTGTGGGACCACGATCGCGCCGCCCTGGAAGAGATGGAGGCCCGGCGCGAGAACCGGAAGTTTTTGCCTGGCATCGGGCTGCCGGACGGAGTTAAGGTTCGCGCAGAACTCGAAGCCGCCCTGGAAGGCGCCGAGTTCGTGTTGTTTGTCGTTCCTTCCCAGGCGGTCCGCACCGTGGCCGAGCGCGTGGCGGGAACGGCGAGGGGCACGATCTTCGTGTGCGCCTCGAAGGGACTCGAGCTCACGAGTCTCAGGCGCATGAGCCAGGTCCTGGAGGAGTGCCTGGGCGATCCAGCGCCGGTCATCCTCACCGGGCCCAGCCACGCGGAGGAGGTGAGCCGTGGGATTCCGACGTCGGTCGTGGCGGCCTGCCGGGACGAGGCCCGGTCACGCCCGGTGCAGCTCCTGTGCTCGACGCCGCGGTTCCGCGTCTACACCAACTCCGACGTCCTGGGCTGCGAGGTGGGGGCAGCGCTCAAGAACGTGATCGCGATAGCGGCCGGGGTGTGCGACGGCATCGGGTTCGGGGACAACACCAAGGGCGCCCTCCTGACGCGCGGGCTGGCGGAGATCGCGAGGCTCGGAGTCGCGATGGGCGGCCGTCGCGAGACGTTCTTCGGCTTGACCGGGATGGGCGATCTCATCGCGACCGCGATGAGCCGGCACAGCCGGAACCGCGGGGTCGGGGAGCGCCTGGGCCGGGGCGAGACGCTGGACCAGGTGCTGGGCACCATGGTGATGGTGGCCGAGGGGGTGAACACTTCGAAGGCGGCGCGCGACCTCGGAGCCCGGCACGGGGTCGAGATGCCGATCACCGAGCAGGTGTGCGCGCTGCTGTTCGAGGGACGAGAACCGCGAGAAGCGCTTCAGGCGCTCATGACGCGCGACCTGAGAAGCGAGACCTGATTCAACCAGGGGGTGTCCAGATGGCGGTGCTCAAGACCGAAGGCGATCTCGAGACCAGGCCTTACCGATCCATCAGCGAGGTGAGCGACCTGGTGGGCGTGAAGCCTCACGTGCTGCGTTACTGGGAGACGCAGTTCAGCATGCTCCGCCCTCGGAAGAACCGGGCCGGGAACCGCATGTACCGGCCCGAGGAGATCCGCCTCGTGCTGCGAATCAAGGAGTTGCTCTACCAGCGGCGCTTCACCATCGCCGGCGCTCGCCGGCGCCTGCTCGACGAGCGCAAGGAAGGACCTCAGGTCGAGATCGGCTTCACCGCCGCGGACAACAAGCTGGTGCTCCACGACATCAAGACCGAGCTCAAGCGGCTCCTCGGCAGGCTGAAGGACCACCCCTCCGCGCGATCTTAGCCCGCTTAGGAATCCGTTCGCCCTCGCACCCCGGCGACCCCCTCGGCGCGGGCGAAGCTCGATGAGGGGCTCGGTCCGAGGTGCGGCTCGAAGGCCGGCGCCAGGAGCTTCAGCACTTCGAGGGGCAAGGCACTGGTGAAGCGGTATTGCCCCGCCGCCGGCCCGGAGACGGAGGCGGTGACGACCCCGAAGTAGCGGTCTCCGATGTAGAAGACGAAGGCGGCCGTGCGACTCACCGGCCGCGAGACGCGCGCCCCGCCCTTCAGCACCGTCACGTAGCGGTTGTCCCCCGAGCCGGTCTTGCCGCCGACGCGCACCGGCTCGCCCTCCGGGGTGGAGAAGGCGTCGCGCACGCGCCGGGCGGTGCCTTCCTCGACCACGTCGGCCAGCACCTCGCGCAGCAGCCGCGCCACTGGCTGCGCCAGCACCCGCTCCTCCCGCGACGCGGAAGGCACGAGCTCGGTGTGATAGGGCGTCCCGGGCCCGAAGCACAGCCGCTCGATCAACAACCTCGGGCGGCGCACGCCGTCGTTGACGATGATCCCCATCAGGTCGGCGAGCGCCTCGGGGCGGTCGGAAGAGCTGCCGATCGCGGTGGCGAGCGAGGGGACCAGCCGGCGCCAGTAAGGCGTCATGCGCGCGAACGCGTCCTGCTCGATCCGGACGCGCAGCCGGCGCTCCTGGGCCGCCCGGTTCCGGGTGTGGAGCAGCCAGGCGGAGCTCGCCCGGCGCGCCCCCTCGCTGCGACCGAGCAGCTCCTCCCACGACAGGTTGGGCCGGCGTGCCAGCTCGCCCGCGCACCAGACCTCGAGCGGGTGGCGGCGCAGCAGGAAACCGCGGTCCGCCAGGGTCAGGGGACCGCCGTAGGCAGCGTGGAGACGCAGCGCCTCCTCGCTCGAGACTCTTGCCCTCGCCGAAAGCCATCTCTCCAGCGAGTCCGCGCTCGCACCGGGATTCCAGCCGTAGAACAGCTCCGCGAGGCGGCGCGGGGACGGCGAGCGGCCGAGCAGGCGGTCCACGAGCTCCGCCTCGGTGAGCCCCCGCTGGTCGCGCCAGGCCCGGGCCAGCACCTGCCGCGCCTCCTGGTCGGCGGCCTCGGCCAGCAAGCGGGCGCGCTCGGGATCGCGCGCGTCGGCGAGCACGGTGCCCGGGTCGTAGGGGAGGCGTGCCTCGTGGAAGCGCACCAGATCGCGCATCAGCCGGATGAACACCAGGTTCGTGGAGCGAGCCACGGCCTCGCGCACCGGCAGCACCCGGTGGTTGTCCGCGGGGTCGAAGTTGTGGAACACGTGGACGCCGCCGCCGGTGAAGAAGGCCTCGGAGGAACGGGCCGAGTAGGTCCTTTCGAGCGAGCGCCCGAGAAACGCCGTGAGCTCCATGCCGGGCTCGCGACTCAGGGTCGAGGCAGCCCAGCGGGTGAGGGGATCCCGAGCCGTCGCGGCCCGCGCCTCGAGAGTCGGGACGTCGAGGCCCGCCATCTCCGCGTGAAGCTCCGCCATCACCTCGAGGTAGTGCGCCAGGGTCCTGAGCTTGGCGGTGCTCCCAAGCTCCATCTTGGTCCCTTGATTGACGTCGAAGGGCTCGTCGAGGTTGTCGGCATGGACCCTGAGCGCGTTGCCCTCGGGGGTTCGCTCGTAGACCACCAGGCTGTAGATCACCCGCGCGGGATCGCCGGAGGAGAGCAGGCGCTCGCCCCTCAGGCCGTGCGAGGCCACGAAACTCGGCTCCGCGAGCCTCTCGAACAGCGCCTCGGCCTGGTCCTGAACCCCGGTGTCGATGGTGCTCACAACCTCGAGGTCGACGCGGTCGAGGTCGTAGAGATCCCGTGCCCCGATCAGCCGCGCGAGCGTGCTGCGGGCGAGGCTGGCCCCCTTGCTCTCGCGGCTCGCGGACCATGCGCCCGCCCGAGCCGCGGCGATCTCGTCGGGATAGGCGAACCGCAGGTGAACGTTCCGCATCAGCTGGGCGAGCGGGGGATTGATCACTCGCTCGCGCTCCAGCCTGTCGATCCACGGGAGCAGGCGGGCCTCGAGAGCCGCATGATCGCCCGCCAGATAGGCGCTCGGCGCCCTCACCGCGTAGAGCAGCGCCAGCACGTGCTTCAGGGCCCGGGCCTTGGCGGGAGTCGGCTCGGGACTCGCCAGCGTGCGGCAGGTCGAGGCCGGGTCGAGGCGGAACCAGGTCCTCAGGCCGTCCCCCAGGCCGAACACCTCGCCATGGCCGGGAGCGGCCGCGAGCGGCATGGTGTTCAAGTAGTCGACGACGATGCGCTTCCGCGCCTCGCGGGCATCGGGTCCGTGCTGGTAGACCCTCAGACTGGCCGAGGCCACCTGGGCGAGCTTGGAAAGCGGCGAAGAGGTCCGCCCACCTTCGGAATGTCGGTACTTCTCGAGCTGCACGGCCAGCGTGCTGCCCCCCTCCAGCCGCACCGGCATGCCGAGCCGGTGTCCGGCGTAGAGCAGCGCCGCCTTCGCCAGGCGCCCCCAATCGATGCTCGGATTGCTGCTGGGCCCGGGGCCCTGGCCGAGATCTCGGTCCTCCATATAGAGGAGCGACCGCACCACGATCGGCGGGATGCTCTCGAAGCCCCGGAACGTCGGAGATCCGGCGCCGGCGTCGTAGACGACCCCGCCGTCCGCGCCGGCGATCCTGAGACCGGCGAGCGACCGTTCCCGGTAGGGCGGGAAGAGCCCGGCTCGAGTGGCCAGGGCCAGGGCGGAGCTGAAGCGCGCCTGCTCGACCACCCGGTAGCCCTGATTCGTCAGGCGCCGCTCGAATCCGGGAATCCTGGCGTAGCCGTGGCGGACGTCGAAGGGGCCGTTCCTCGGGAAGACGATGCGTGGGCTCGCGCCCGAGCCCACGGTGTAGGTGAGCCGCGAGGAGACGAAGGAGAGGAGCCGCGACTGCACCACCGAGCTCCGGAGCTCGAAGGCGACCGCCGCGATGAGGAACCCCGAGAGAACCGCGAGCCGGAGAAAGCGCTCGACCCTGGGCGTGAGCGTGATGCGGCCACTCAGGTTCTCGCCCAGATGCCGGGCCACGCCACCCACGGCGCGGGGCGCCAGAGCCAAACCATGGAGACGAGTCATACGCATGACGGAATCGCACGAACTGGGGGTAATCGGTTCGATGCGCGGAACGCGGCAAGGTTCGCGAGCCGCCGAGAGCGCCGCGCGAGCTGCTCACCGCTCCGAGGTGGTAGGCGAGGAGGGGGGCTCCCATCCGCCGGCGTTCCTCGGCCACTTGCGGGATCGCATCTCGTGACCTAGATTCTTTCGCGAATTCAATCTCCGGGTTTTGTGGGTCGGGGCGTAGCGCAGCCTGGTAGCGCACCTGCATGGGGGGCAGGTGGTCGCTGGTTCAAATCCAGTCGCCCCGACCATTTCTTGACGTGCTGAACCGGTGGCCGGGGCCGTCAAGCCTCGAGCTCGAGCCGGAGTCCACCGCCCGCGCCTCCCGAGAGAGGCTGGCACGGCACCTGGAGGGACCGACGCCCCGCCTTCCATGTTCGCCACGATCGGCTACCTGACAGCGGATCTTGCAGTTCGAGTGTTGCCTGCCGGGGTCGTGAACGCGCTGGCACGCTCACTCGCGCGCCTGGCGTTCGCGCTCGGCCTGCCGGCTCGCCGCGCGCTCGAGGCGAACTTCGCCCGTCTCGTGAGCCTGGCCCGCGTCCGCCCGAGGCGGTCCGGGGCGCTCTCCCACGAGATCGCAGCCGGCGGCGCCCCGGCAGCGCCCGCCCGCGAGGCGTTCGAGCACTTCGCGCTCTCGATCGCCGACTTCCTGCGCCTCCCGCGGCTCGAGCGCGCGGCACTCCTGGAGACCGTGGAGGTGCGCGGCGCCGCGCACCTGGCCGCCGCCTGCGAGTCCTGTCACGGGGTGATCGTCCTCTCCGCCCACATCGGTAGCTGGGAGTGGGGCGCGGCCTACCTCGCCACTCGAGGAAAAGTGGTGCACATCGTGGCGCGACCCCACCCGAGCGGCTGGGTCGAGCGCTTCTTCGAGCGCCGCCGGGTGGGGTGGGGAGTGAGGATGCTGAGACGGAAACCGCTGTGGCTCGCCGCGGCGCGGGCGCTGCGCCGCGGGGAATGGGTGGCCATGATGGGCGACCGCCCGGCCCCGGGCCTCCGCGGGACGCCGTGCGCGTGGGCGGCGGCGCTCGCCCGGCGGACCGGAGCCGTGGTGCTCCCCGCCGTGATGCTGCGCCTCGAGGGAGGGCGCTTCGCGGCTTGCTTCGAGGCGCCGCTCAGCCCCGAGTCCTGCCGTCAAGGCGGCCATCGCGACGCCCTGCTGCGGCAGGTCGCCGGCGCCCCCGGGCAATGGTGCGCCTTCGAGCCGCTCCCGGAGGCCCTGTCGTGAGAGCGGGGCCGCGACTCGACCGGGCTCCGGTCCCGGCAACGGGTTCGATGGGCTTCCTCCTCGGGCCCGCGCGATCGGTCGCGGCGCCGTCATGCGCGTTTCGGCGCTAGTCCCGGCCTATCAGGCCGCCGCCCACCTCGGCGAGGTCCTTCTGCGCCTGCGCGGCCTCCCCCGGCCGCCGGACGTGCTGGTCGTGGACGACGGCTCGCGGGATGGAACCGCCGAGGTGGCGCGCCAGTTCGGCGCCCGCGTGGTTTCGTTCGCCGGAAACCGCGGCAAGGGGCACGCCCTGCTCGAGGGCTTCCGCGCCCTCGAGGACTACGACGGCGTCGTGACGCTCGACGCCGACGGCCAGCACCCGCCCGAATGCCTCCCCGAGTTCGTGCGCGCCGCCGAGGCCGGGGCCGATCTGGTCCTCGGGACGAGAGCCCGCAGCGCCGAGATGCCGGCCGGGCGGCGATTCGCCAACGCGTTCTCGTCGGGCTGGACCACGTGGCTGGCGAGCCAGCCGGTGCACGACAGCCAGTGCGGCTATCGGCTCTATCGACGAGCCGTCCTGGCGAGCACGCCGATCACGCCCGGGCGCTACGAGCTCGAGACCGAGATCGTAGTGCGGGCGGCGCGGCTGGGGTTCCGGCTCGCCGAGGTGGAGATCCCCACGGTGTACGGGGAGGAGAAGAGCCAGATCCGCGCCCTCCGCGACGTGCCGAGAATCTTCGGAACCCTCGCGCGGCTGACCCTCGAGGGCGTGATGCCGCCCGCCGCCATGCGGGCGGCGTCCCGGGCGGAGGGGACCCGGCCTCCTCCGGCGCGGACCCCGCGAGGCCCCGCCGCGGCGCCATGACCTTCCTCGTCACCAACGACGACGGGATCTTCGCCCCCGCCCTGCGCCGCCTCCGCGACGCGCTGTCGCCGCTCGGGCGGGTGGTGATCGTGGCTCCCGACCGCGACCAGAGCGCGACCTCGCACTCGCTCACGCTGCACCGGCCGTTCCGCATCCACCGCCACGAGGAGGACTTCTTCAGCGTCGACGGCACCCCCACCGACTGCGTGGTGGCCGGCTACCACGGGCTCCTCGACCACGCCCCCGACATGGTGATCTCGGGCATCAACCACGGCCCCAACATGGGGGAGGACGTGTTCTACTCCGGCACCGTCGCCGCGGCCATCGAGGGCACGCTCCAGGGCGTGCCCTCGATCGCGGTCTCGCTGGCGACGCGCGAGCTGTCCGACTTCGTCGCTCCGGCCCGCTTCGTGTCGCGGCTGGTGCGCCGCGTGCTCGACAGCGGCCTGCCGGGCCGCCAGCTCCTCAACGTCAACCTGCCTCACCGGCCGTGGAGCGAGGTGAGCGGCGTCCGGATCACCCGGCTCGGGAGCCGCGTCTACCGGGACACCCTGATCAAGAAGGTGGATCCACGCGGAAGGGACTACTATTGGATCGGAGGCGAGGATCCGGTGTGGGAGCCGCGCGAGGGCACCGACTTCTTCGCGGTCGAGGCCGGATACATCTCGGTCACGCCGCTGCGGCTGGACCTCACCGACGAGCACGCCCTCGAGGACATGCAGAAGTGGAACCTGGAAGCCTGACCAACGGCACGGCGCGCTGCGGGCCGCCCGACCCCCACGGGGCCGCGCGGCGCCGCATGGTGGAGGAGCAGCTCGTGGCGCGCGGGATCCGCGACCCGCGCGTGCTCGAGGGGATGGGCCGCGTCCCGCGTCACCGCTTCGTGGATCCGGCGCTCGAGGCCCGCGCCTACGGCGACCATGCCCTGCCGATCGCCGAGGGCCAGACCATCTCGCAACCCTACATCGTGGCCCGGATGCTCGAGCTGGCGCGGCTCGAGCCGCGGGACCGGGTGCTCGAGATCGGCACCGGGAGCGGCTATCAGACCGCCCTGCTCGCCGGCCTGGTCGAGCGGGTCTTCAGCGTCGAGCGCATGGACCCGCTGCTGCGCGCCGCCGAGCAGCGGCTCGCGAGCCTCGGGATCCGCAACGTGGCCCTCAGGCACGGCGACGGGACCCTCGGGTGGCAGGACCATGCACCCTATGATAGGGTCCTCGTCGCTGCGGCGGCACCCCGCGTGCCCGAGGCGTTGCGCGCGCAACTCGGCGAGCGGGGTTTCCTCGTCATCCCGGTTGGCGGATCCCAGTTCCAGCACCTGGAGGTGTGGTTCCGCTCCGCCGAAGGCCAGTGGGAGCATCAGCGCCACGGCGAGTGCCGTTTCGTTCCCCTGGTGGGCCGCGACGCCTGGAATGACGAGCATGAAGAAAGCTAAGTGCAGTCCCCAGGCCGCGTGAGCGGCCAGATGCGAGTCGGGGCGTGGCTCAGCCTGGTAGAGCACCTGGTTCGGGACCAGGGGGTCGGAGGTTCAAATCCTCTCGCCCCGACCATTCATTCGCGCGCGCCGTTCCCGCCGAGCCCACCGCCGCCGGGATGATTTCCGAGCCCGCCGCCGCGGTCCCCCGGAAAGGCGCATGCATCGTGTCCACCTGCTGATCCACGGGCGCGTCCAGGGGGTGGGGTTCCGCCACTTCGTGCTCCGCCGCGCTCGCGAGCTGGGCCTCGGCGGCACGGTGAGAAACCGGCCCGACGGCACGGTCGAGGTCGAGGCCGAAGGCGCCGTGGCGAAGCTGCGCGAGCTGGTCGAGGCCGTGCGCCAGGGCCCGCCGGGCGCGCGCGTCTCGCGAGTCGAGGACGCCTGGAGCGAGGACGCGCCGCGCCATCGGGGCTTCGAGATCGGGATCTGAGCAGCCATGCCGCCACCCCACCTCACCCCTTTCCAGGACCGCCTCGACGCGGTGCTCGTCGATGGGCAGCGGCGCGGCTCGATCGGCGAGCGCGAGTACGAGGCTCTGCTGGTCGACCCCGACTTCGAGGAAGGCGCCTTCGAGCGTTTCCGTCTCGAGGCGGCGCGGCAGGGTGTGGCACTGCCGCATGAGCCGGGGGAAACCGAAGCCGCCGGCGCCGGGCCCCGGGCGCTGGCCGAGGAGCCGGAGCGCGATCTTCTCGACCTCTATCTGCGGGAGATCGGGCGAGTGCCGCTGCTCTCCCATGCCGACCTCATCGCACTCTCGCGGCGCGCGCGCCGTGGTGACGAGCCCGCCCGCAAGCAGGTGATTCTCGCCAACCTCCGCCTGGTGGTGCACATCGCCCGCGATTACCGGAATCGCGGCCTGCCGATGCTCGATCTCGTGGAGGAGGGCAACCTCGGCCTGATCCACGCCGTCGAACGATTCGATCCGGAACGCGGGTTGCGCTTCAGCACCTACGCGGCGATCTGGATCCGCCAGACCATCCTGCGCGGGATCGCCGAGCAGGCGCGCTCGGTGCGCATCCCGGTGCAGATGTTCCAGCAGGTGTACCGCTTCGTGAGGGTCGAGCGGCGGCTGCGCGAGCAGCTCGGCCGCCCCCCGCTGCCGGAAGAGCTGGCCGCGGAGCTGAAGCTCTCCGTGGCCCGGGTCGAGCGCCTGGCGGGACTGATCACCGGCCT
>VBOT01000094.1 GCA_005893225.1 Candidatus Eiseniibacteriota bacterium | reverse complement strand
ATCCGTCGTGTGGCCCGTGACTTTCATCCCGATGGCCTGCTGAACTCCGGCCCGGATGAGGTTCCGCACGGCGGTGCGCCTGAAGTCGTGGAGCAGCCGACCGGGCATGCCCGCGGCGCAACACGCGCGCTGCCAGGATCGCCGCAGCTTCCCGATGTGCTGACCCTTCCAGTGAAAGACCGCCGCACAGATCCTCGCGTGCTCGCGTTCCCATCTCGAGACCGCCTCGCCCTGGCGTCGCAGGACTTCCTCCAACCGCGAGTGATACTTGAACGGGAAGATCCGCGGCTCTCGGTTCTTCGAGTCGCGCAGGAGAACGAACTTGCGCTTCCAGTCGATGTCTGCCCACTGGAGCCGGAACGCCTCGCTGGAGCGCCAGCCGGTGAGATAGAGAAACTCCACGAGGTTTCGTGCGTGAGAGGGGAGGTGTGGCAGTAGAGCCTGGACGTCCTCCTCTTCGAAGAACCCCTGCCTTGCGTTGTCGACCTGGGCATGTCCACCAGCGGTACGCGGGGAAGCCGCGATGAGGCGAGTCGCAACATGCGCTTGAGCACCGCGAGCTCGCGTCGAAGGGTCGCCGGGGCCTTGCCTTCCTTCTCCATGCGTCTGCGCGCGTATTCCCGGATCCGCTCCTCGGTGATTTCCTCGGCGTTCAAGTGCCCGAAGGACTCCGCGAGCCGTTCCACGTGGTGGCGAGGGTCGGTTCGGTTCCCTTTGAACTTGTAGTTCTCCAGGAGAAGTTGGCGCATACACGCCCGAGAGAAATCTCTCGCCCCACCTCACTTTTCCCCCACTTGCCGGTCACGTATCGTGTGCCCCCCATGACCACTCCTCTCATGATCAGCGTCGCCGGCATCCGCGGCATCGTCGGCGAGAGCCTGACCCCCCCGGTCGTGGCGCGCTTCGCCGCGGCCTTTGCCGGGGTTCTGCCACCCGGCCCCGTGGTGGTCGGTCGCGATGCGCGGCGCTCCGGGCCGCTGGTGCATCGCGCCGTCGCGGCGGGGCTCATGGGCGCCGGTCGGGACGTGGTCGATCTCGGCCTCGCCACCACCCCGACGACGCAGGTCGCGGTGGAGCACCTCCGGGCGGCGGGGGGCGTGATCCTCACCGCGAGCCACAACCCGGCGCCGTGGAACGCGCTCAAGTTCCTGTCCTCGCGCGGGGAGTTCCTCGGCCCCGACGAGGGCGCGGCCGTCAGGGCTCGCTACGAGGCGGGAGAGGAGCGCTGGCAGCCCTTCGATCGGCTCGGGAGCGAATCGCAAGAGGCCCGGGCGCTGGACTGGCACCTGGAGCAAGTGCTCGGCCTCGAGTTCATCGACCGAGCCACGATCCGGCAGCGCTCTCTCAGAGTCGTGGTGGACGGCTGCTCGAGCGTCGGCGGTTTCGCAGTTCCACGCCTGCTGCGCGAGCTCGGGGTCGACGTGGTCGAGCTCGACTGCATTCCCGACGGCAACTTCACGCGCGAGCTCGAGCCGCTCGCGGAGCATCTCGGCGCCCTGTGCCGGAAGGTGGTGGAATCGGGTGCGGACTTCGGCGTCGCGCTCGACCCCGACGCCGATCGGGCGGCCTTCGTGGACCACGCTGGCACGCCTCTCGGGGAAGAGTACACGGTAGCCCTCGGGACGAGCGTGGTGCTCCGAAAACGATCCGGCCCGGTGGTGACAAACCTGTCCACCTCCCGTATATTGGACGCCGTTTGCGCGCAGGCGGGCGTGCCGCTTCACCGTACGCCGGTGGGAGAGGCTCATGTGGTGGCCGAGATGCGGCGGCGGGGAGCGGTCGCGGGGGGCGAGGGCAACGGCGGCATGATCGTGCCGGCGGCCCATTACGGGCGGGACGGCCTGGTCGCCGCGGCGCTCGTATGCCATGCGGTTGCGGCGAGCGGCCGGCGCCTGCGGGAGCTGGCGGACGAGCTTCCCCCCCGATAAACCCTGGGAGCGCGCGGCAGAGCGGCTGAGGTCGAGCTTCAACGACCACGCGGTGGAGAGCGCCGACGGCCTTCGTTTCAGCCGCGACCAGGAGTGGTTGCACGTGCGGCCCTCCGGAACCGAGCCGGTCGTGCGGCTGATCGCCGAATCGCCGAGCGAGGAGCGCACGCGCACGCTGATCGAGCACGCCCGCCGGGCGCTCGAGTTGGACCGATAAGGAGACGCTCATGTGTGGCATCGTCGGCTACGTCGGACATCGTACCTGCCTCCCGATCCTGGTCGAGGGCCTCAAGCGTCTCGAGTATCGCGGCTACGACTCCGCCGGAGTGGCGGTCCAGGAGAACGGCTCCATCCAGGTCGTCAAGGCGGCGGGCAAGATCCGTGAGCTGGAGTCGCGTCTGGCGCGCGTCCACCTGACCGGCACCGCGGGCGTCGCCCACACCCGCTGGGCCACCCACGGGGCCCCGAACGACGTCAACGCCCACCCGCACAGTGACGCGAGCGGCGCCGTGGCGCTGGTTCACAACGGCATCATCGAGAATTACTCGGTGCTCAAGAACGCGCTCCAGGCCGAGGGGTACCGTTTCCGCACCGAGACCGACACCGAGGTGCTCGCCGTCCTGATCTCCAAGTACCTGAAGCGAGGTCTCAAGCTCGAGCAGGCGGTGGGGAAGGCGCTGGCGGACGTCGAGGGGACCTACGGGATCGCGGTGATGTGCGCCTCCGAGCCGGGCACGCTGGTGGGGGCGCGCAAGGGCAGCCCGCTGGTGGTGGGGGTCTCGGATGGCGAGTACTTCCTCGCTTCCGACGTGGCCCCGATCGTGGAGCACACCCGGCAGGTGGTCTATCTCGACGATGGGGAGATGGCGGTGCTGTCTCCCGACGGGTTCCACACCGCGACCATCGAGCACGAGCGGGTGGACAAGATGGTGCACGAGGTGGATTGGGATCTGGCCCAGATCGAGAAGGGCGGGTTCGACCACTTCATGCTCAAAGAGATCTTCGAGCAGCCGGAATCCGTGCGCAACTCGATGCGCGGGCGGATCAACAGCGACGAGGGCCTGGCGCGCCTCGGCGGTCTCAACATGACGCCCGAGGAGACGCGTGAGATCCGGCGCCTTATCATCCTGGCGTGCGGAACGTCGTGGCACGCCGGCCTGATCGGCGAGTACATGATCGAGGAGCACGCGCGCATCCCGGTCGAGGTCGAGTACGCCTCGGAATTCCGTTACCGCAACCCGATCGTGGACGAGGGAACCGCCGTCCTGGTGATCTCGCAGTCGGGCGAGACCGCCGACACGCTGGCGGCGATGCGCGAGGCGCAGCGGAAGGGAGCGCGATCGCTCGGGATCGTGAACGTCGTCGGCTCGACCATCGCGCGCGAGTCGGGCGGCGGCGTCTACATCCACGCCGGCCCCGAGATCGGAGTCGCCTCGACCAAGGCGTTCACCAGCCAGGTGAGCGTGCTGGCGCTGCTGACGCTGGCGCTCGGCCGGCAGCGCGAGATGTCGCGCGAGACCGGGATCGAGGTGGCGCGCGAGCTGGAGGCGATCCCCGGCAAGATCGAGGCGATCCTCAAGCGCAACGACGCGGTGCGCCGCATCGCCGAGCTCTACAAGCACCACAACAACTTCCTCTACCTGGGGCGCGGCTACAACCTGCCGGTGGCGCTGGAAGGAGCGCTCAAGCTCAAGGAGATCTCCTACATCCACGCCGAGGGGTATCCGGCCGCCGAGATGAAGCACGGCCCGATCGCCCTGATCGACGACAACATGCCGGTGGTGTTCATCTGCACGCGCGACAGCGCCTACGACAAGGTGATGAGCAACATGAGCGAGGTGCGCGCGCGGGCAGGGCGCATCATCGCAGTCGCCACCGAGGGCGACACCGAGGTGGTGACGCGCGCCGATCACGTGATCTACGTGCCGCAGACGCTGCCGATGCTCCAACCCATGCTGTCGGTGGTCCCGCTCCAGCTGCTCGCCTACCACATCGCCGTGCTGCGCGGCTGCGACGTGGACCAGCCGCGCAACCTGGCCAAGAGCGTGACGGTTGAGTAGCCGAGCCCCGGGGAGCACGTGAGATCCCCGCTCAGCGTCCCCGGCGCCCCCGCCGCCATCGGCCCCTACAGCCAGGCGCAGGTGGTGCGCCTGCACGGCGGCAACCGCCTGGTCTTCACCTCCGGCCAGGTTGCGCTCGATCCCGAGACCGGCGAGCTCAAGGGCGCCGACATCGCGGCCCAGACCGAGCAGGTTCTCAAGAACCTGGCGGCGGTCCTGAGCGGAGCCGGCCTCGAGCTGGCCGACGTGGTGAAGACCACCGTCTTTCTCGCCGACATGGCCGATTTCCAGGGCATGAACCAGGTCTACGAGAAGCACTTCCCGAGCCCGGCTCCGGCCCGCACCACCGTCGCGGCGGCCGGGCTGCCGCGCGGGGCGCGGGTGGAGATCGAGGCAGTGGCCGTGGGGCGGGACCTCTGACGACTTCGAAATCGCGGTCGATCCGGAACCCCCGTCGTTGAGCGAGCGCCGTCGCATCGAGGTGCGCCTCACCGCGCAGGTCACGTGTGCAGGCTGAGCGTCCAAGCTGGGTCCGGCGGACCTGCGCAACGCATTGAAGAAGCTGCCCGCGGCGCGCCGCGATCGGCGCGTGCTGGTGGATCAGAGCACCCTGGACGACGCCGGGGTCTTCGCCTACGGGCGGGGCCAGGCGCTGGTGCAGACCGCCGACTTCTTCACCCCGGTGGTGGACGACCCCTACGACTTCGGGCAGATCGCGGCGGCGAACTCGCTCTCGGACGTCTACGCCATGGGAGGCAAGCCACTGACGGCGCTCGCCTTGCTGTGCTTTCCCGACGACACCCTCTCGCCCGAGGTGATGGCCGAGATCCTGCGGGGCGGCCAGGACAAGATGCGCGAGGCGGGCACCAGCGTCATCGGGGGGCACTCGGTGCGCGACCGGGAGCTCAAGTTCGGCTACGCCGTGACCGGGGAGGTCGCGCGCAAGAGGATCCTGACCAACGCCGGCGCGCGCGCCGGCGATGCGCTGGTGCTCACCAAACCGCTCGGCACCGGCATCCTCTCCACCGCCCTCAAGCAGGAGTCGCTCGATGCTCCGCTGCTCCGCAGGCTGACACGGCTCATGACCGCGTTGAACCGCGGCCCGGCGGAGGCGGCGGTCGAGTTCGGAGCCCGGGCCGCCACCGACGTCACCGGCTACGGTCTCCTCGGCCATGTCTGTCAGATGGCGGAGGCGAGCGGGGTCTCGATTCGGCTCGCGCCTTCGCCGCGCTGGTTCCTGCCGCGTGTGCTGGAGCTCGCGGCGGCCGGGGTCAAGCCCGCGGGCCTGGATCGGAACCGCGAGTTCTACGGCCCGAAGGTCGCCGCCGGCACGTGCGGCCCGGCGATGGTCGATGGGCTGTACGATCCTCAGACCTCGGGCGGCCTCCTGATCGCGGTTCCACCGAAGCGGCTCGGGGCGCTCCTCGGCTCGCTGAGGCGGCGGCGGGTGTGGAACGCCGTGGTGGGAGAGGCGGTGGCGCGCGGCGGCCGGGCGGTGGAGCTGAGACCCGCGTGAAGAAGCGGCATCCTAACGGAACGTTGCCTGGCCCGGAGGTGGTCGAACGCAGCCTGCGGCAGACGGCTCTTCCGGCGGGCCCGGATCCGGATCCCGGGCTCGCGGCGCGAAACCGGCGGGGACGAATGGGTCCTGGTGGACTCCGGGGACTTCAAATCCTGCGGTCGGACGCCTCTGGCGCCCGAGGTGGGTTCGATTCCCACGCGTTCCCGCCACTCTTGTTGCTGTTCCTGCTCGTCGGCACGGCGGCGGTAACTCACTCCGCCGCCGCCGGGCTCGAGTCGAACCTGTTGGCCGGGACGAGCTCCAGGGAGCGAGAGGACGCTCGCGTCCCGCTGCCCGATTCCGCCAACGCGCTCCGAAGTGCTGCCGGCAAGGACACGGCGCAGATCCGAGGCTCGGAGCAAGCTCCGAAGCCCGCGGCGGCGGCGCCGGACACGGCGCGGCTCTCACGATTCGAGGTGCCGCGCTGGGTGATGCTGCGCTCCCTGGTGGTGCCCGGGTGGGGGCAGCTTTACAACGGCTCGTGGTTCAAGGCGCTCGCCGTGGCGGGCGGGGAGGGAGGTCTGGTGGCGGCGCTCTTCCGCGATCGCCGAGTGCTCGACCGATTGCTCGCAGATGTCGACCGGGCGCGCGCCAGCCATGACGACGTCACCGAGCAGGCGCTGGTCGACGACTACAACGCCCGGCTCAACGGCTACGTGACGCACCAGTGGCTGCTGGCGGGGATGGTGGGCTACGCGCTGCTCGACGCCTACATCGACGCCCACTTTCGCGGCTTCAAGCTCGAGTTCAAGAGCGACCCGGCGCTGCCCCGCGGTTCGTCGCCGGGATCCGGCAAGCAGGTGGGCGTGAGGGTGACGTTTTGAGCGACCCGCGGCTGTCTCGCATCCGCAACTTCTGCATCGTCGCCCACATCGATCATGGCAAGAGCACGCTGGCCGACCGGCTGCTCGAGCTCACGCATACCCTTTCCCCGCAGCAGATGAAGGCGCAGGTGCTCGACGACATGGACCTCGAGCGCGAGAAGGGGATCACCATCAAGTCCCACGCCATCGCCATGGAGTACACCGCGCGCGACGGTCGCGAGTATCAGCTCAACCTGATCGACACTCCCGGTCACGTCGACTTCACTTACGAGGTGTCCCGGAGCCTGGCGGCGTGCGAGGGCGTGATCCTGCTCGTCGACGCCTCGCAGGGGATCGAGGCGCAGACGCTCTCGAACTACCTGCTGGCGCGCGAGCAGGGGCTCCAGCTGCTGGGCGCGGTCAACAAGGTCGATCTTCCCTCCGCGCGCCCCGACGACGTCGCGCTCGAGATCGAGCACGTGACCGGGATCCCGGCCGAGCGCGTGCTGCGACTGAGCGCCAAGACCGGGGCCGGAATCGAGGAGGTTCTCGAGCACGTGGTGGCGGACCTGCCGCCGCCCAGCGGGCGGCCCGACGGCCCGTTCCGGGCGCTGATCTTCGACTCGAAGTTCGACCCCTATCGAGGCGTTGTGGCGCTGATGCGGGTGGTGGACGGCTCGGTCGGGGTGGGCGGGACGATCCGCTTCCTCTCGACCGGAAAGACCTACGACGTGGCCGAGGTGGGCCGCCTGAGGCTCGGGCTCGAGCCCCAGGAAGTGCTCGAGGCCGGGCAGGTGGGCTACGTCGTGGCGGGAGTCAAGACGGTCGCCGACGCGCGAGTGGGGGACACGATCGGCGACGCTCGCGCCGAGGGTCTCGAGCCGCTCCCGGGCTTCCGCGAGGTCAAGTCGATGGTGTTCTCCGGGCTCTACCCGATCGACTCGGAGCGCTACGAGGCCCTCAAGGAGGCGCTCGGCAAGCTGGTCCTGAACGACGCCGCGTTGATCTACGAGCCCGAGACCTCGGTGGCGCTGGGCTTCGGGTTCCGCTGCGGCTTCCTCGGCCTCTTGCACCTCGAGATCGTGAGCGAGCGCCTGCGCCGCGAGTACCAGATCGAGCTGATCGCCACCACTCCCAGCGTCGAGTACCGCGTGCTGCTGGAGGACGCGGAAGTCCTGGTGGTGGACAACCCGAGCAGCATGCCGGAGGCGCAGCGGATCGCCGTCATCGAGGAGCCCTACGTGCTGGCGCACCTGCTGACACCGGCAGAATACCTGGGGAACCTCATGAAGCTGTGCCAGGACCGGCGCGGGATCTTCGTGAGCCTGGACTACCTCGAGGAGAAGCGGGCCCGCGTGGCCTACCGGCTCCCGCTCGCCGAGATCGTGCTAGACTTCTACGATCGGCTGAAGTCCGCCTCCCGAGGCTACGCATCGCTCGACTACGAGTTCGACGGCTACCGGGAGGGCGATGTCGTCAAGCTCGAAGTGCTGCTCAACGGCGAGTCGGTGGACGCGCTGTCGGCGATCGTCCACCGCGACAAGGCCTACGAGTGGGGACGGGACCTGTGCGCCAAGCTCAAGGAGCTGATCCCCAAGCAGATGTACCAGGTCGCGATCCAGGCGTCGATCGGAAACAAGGTGATCGCCCGCGAGACGCTCGGCGCACTTCGCAAGAACGTGACCGCGAAATGCTATGGCGGTGACATCACCCGCAAGCGCAAGTTGCTGGAGAAACAAAAGGAAGGAAAGCGGCGTATGAAGCAGATCGGAACGGTCGAGGTGCCGCAGGAAGCGTTCCTGGCCGTGCTGAAGGTCGACCGGTAAAGGGGACATCGATGGCAAGCAAGTCGCGTTCGGTCCTTCGCGAGTACGTCGAGGCGGCGCTGTGGGCCCTGGTGCTCACGCTGTTCCTGCGCGCGTTCGTGATCCAGGCCTTTCGTATCCCGTCGGCGTCGATGCAGGACACGTTGCTGATCGGGGATTTCCTGTTCGTCAACAAGTTCGAGTACGGGCCCAAGATCCCGTTCACGCACATCCGCCTGCCGGGGCTCCGAGCTCCCCGGCGCGGTGACGTGATCGTGTTCCAGTTTCCCCAGGATCCGACCAAGGACTTCATCAAGCGCTGCGTCGCGACCGGAGGCGAGACGCTCGAGGTCCGAAACAAGCAGGTCTACGTCGACGGCAAGCCGCTTCGCGAGTCCTACGCGATCCACAGCGATCCGTCGGTGCGGCCGGCCGGCTACGACTACCGCGACTACTTCGGACCCGTCACCGTCGCCAAGGGACAGATGTTCATGATGGGCGACAACCGCGACAACTCGAACGACAGCCGTTACTGGGGCCAGCTCGA
>VBOT01000068.1 GCA_005893225.1 Candidatus Eiseniibacteriota bacterium | reverse complement strand
AGACTCCCAAGAAACGCTCTTCGCCCCTGGGTCTCCGGGTGGCGAGTGGGCTCCTCTTCGCCCCGCTCCTCATCCTGCTGGTGCGCTCGGGAGGCTGGGCGTTCCTCGCCTTCGTCGGCCTCGAGGTCACGCTCGGGCTGATCGAGTTCTACCGTATGATGCGGGCCAAGGGGCTCGCGCCCTTCGCCTGGTTCGGCACCGCCGGCTCGCTCGGCATGCTGTGGCTGGTCTATCGCCCGCACGTGAGCCACCCCGACTTCCTCGCCACCGCCGCGCTGCTCCTGGCGCTCGCCTTCGGCCTCCGGCGGGCCGACCGCCCGCGCCAGGTGGAATCGATCGCCGTCACGCTGTTCGGCATGCTCTACGTCGGCTGGCTCTCGGCCCACCTGGTGCTGCTGCGCGAGCTGCCGTGGCAGGCCGGCACGTCCTACGGCGAGGGCACCGCCTACGTGCTGCTGGCGTTCACCGTCACCTGGAGCTGCGACATCGGGGCGTTCCTGATCGGGCGCGCGTTCGGACGCAACCGGCCCTGGACCCGGATCTCGCCCCGCAAGTCGGTCGAGGGTGCGGCCGGAGGGTTCGCCGCCGCGATCCTGGCGGCGCTGGGGGCCCGCCTGGTCTTTGCGCCGTTCCTGCGGCTGTGGGACGCGGTGGCGCTGGGAGGACTGGTCGGCGTCTTCGCCCAGGTCGGAGACTTCGTCGAGTCCTTGCTCAAGCGCGACGCGGATCACGGCGACTCCTCGGACCTGATCCCTGGGCACGGCGGCGTGCTCGATCGCTTCGACAGCCTCTACTTCGCCGCACCGCTGGTGTACTACTACCTCAAGCTGATCGTCTTCCAGGTGCCCTGATGCGGCGGCTGGCCTTGCTGGGATCGACCGGATCGATCGGACGCCAGGCGGTGGCGGTGGCCGCGCGCCTTCCCGAGCGGGTGCATGTCGTCGGGCTCGCCGCCCGACGTTCGCTCGAGAGCCTGTGCGAGCAGGCGAGGCGGCTCGCGCCCGGCGCCCTGGCCTTGGAGGAGGCCGGCGACCCGGCACGCGCGCGGGCCGAGCTCGAGCGCGCCGCGCCGGGGGCGCGAGTTTGGGTGGGCCCCGGCTCGGCGGCGCGGCTGGCCGCCGAGGCCGACGCCGACACGGTGCTCAACGCGGTGGTGGGAGCCGCGGGGCTCGAGGCCTCGCTCGCGACTCTCGAGCGCGGCGCACGCCTGGCACTCGCCAACAAGGAGACCCTGGTCGTGGGAGGGGCGCTGGTGCGGCAGGCGCTCGAGCGCGGAGGGGGCGAGTTGGTGCCGGTCGACAGCGAGCACAGCGCCGCCCTGCAGTGTCTCGCGGGGCGCGACCCCGCGGAGGTGGAGCGCCTGACCCTGACGGCCTCGGGCGGGGCGCTGCGCAATCATCCCGACTGGCGCCGCGCCACGCCGGCGGAGGTGCTGGCCCATCCGGTGTGGAACATGGGCCCGCGCATCACGGTCGATTCGGCGCTGCTCTTCAACAAGGGGCTCGAGCTGATCGAGGCTCATTGGCTGTTCCGCCTCCCGTGGGATCGGCTGGCCGCGGTGCTCCATCCGCAGGCGCTGGTCCACGCGATGGTCACGTTCCGGGACGGCTCGTCGCTGCTCCAGGCCGCGGCCGCCGACATGGCGCTCCCGATCCAGCTCGCGCTGTCGTGGCCGGAGCGCTGGTGCGCGCCGCTCCCGGGTCTCGCGCCCGAAACCCTCCAGGGCCTCGAGTTCTCGCCCATCCTCCCGGGGCGGCATCCGGCCTACGACCTCGCCCTGGCGGCCGGGCTCGCGGGCGGCACCGCTCCGTGCGCGCTCAACGCCGCCGACGAGGTGGCGGTCCAGGCCTTCCTCGAGGGAGCCGTGACCCTGGGACAGATTCCCGAGATCCTGGGCCGCGTGCTCGAGGCTCACGCTCCCCAGCCGGTCGAGTCGCTGGAACAGCTCTCCCGGGTCGACGCCTGGGCACGCGAGGCGGCGCGCGGCCAGGTGGCGCACGCGTGAGCGAGCCGTGAGCCTCGCCGCCGAGAAGTGCGTCTCCCTGGCCGAGGCCGCCCGGCGCGTGGCCACCTGGCGCGCGGCGGGCGAGAGGGTGGCGCTCGCGAGCGGGGTGTTCGACCTGCTTCACGTCGGTCACGCGCGCCACCTGACCGGGGCCCGGGCCCGAGCGGATCATCTGGTGGTGGGCGTCAGCGACGACCGCGCGGCAGCCGCGCTCGAGGGGCCGGGACGGCCGGTGCTCCCCGCCGGCGATCGATCCCGTCTCGTCGCCGCGCTCAGGAGCGTGGACCTGGTGGTGGTGGTCGAGGAGCCGGTCGCCGATCGCCTGCTCGCCGTCCTGGGTCCCGAAGTCCACCCCCCGGCCGCCGGCACGCTTCCGGACCGGGTCCCCGAGGCGCCGTCGAGTCGCGAGCTCCTCGCCCGGGTGCGCGACCGCTACGCGATCCCCTGATGCCGGAGCGGATCCTGGCGCTGCGCCCGAGGGCGATGGGTGACGTGGTGCTCACCACTCCGGCGTTGCGATCGCTCAAGCGCGGGCACCCGGGGGCGGAGCTCCACGTGGTGACGGATCCGCGCTACGCGCCGCTTCTCGAGGGACTGCCCGAGATCGATCGCGTGCTGCCGCTCGATCGCGACGCGGGCTCGACCGCGAGGCTGATCGCCGGGCTCCGGAGAGCCCGCTGGATGCTCGCGGTCGACTTCTTCGGCAACCCGCGCAGCGCCTTCATCACCGCCCTTTCCGGGGCCGCCGTCACCGCCGGGTACGATCTGCGGGGCCGGCGCTACGCCTATCGGGTGCGCGTCCCCAGGAATCCTCCGCCCGGCTCGCCGCGGCGCGAGTACGCGGCCGCCACTCACCTGAGGCTCGCGGCCGTCGTCGGCGGGGTGACCGACGGGGAGGACGCTCGCGTGTCGGTGTCACCCGCCTCTCGTGCCGAGGCCGAGCGGCTGCTCGCCGGGCTCGGGCTCCAGGACCCCCGGGGTGCCGTGGGCCTGGTGGCGGCCGGCACGTGGGGGCCCAAGACCTGGCCGCTCTCTCACGCCGCGGTGCTCGCGCGCCGGCTGATCCGCCAGGGATACGCGGTGCTGGTGATCTCGGGCCCGGGCGAGGATCCGGTGAGGGGGCGCCTGATCGATCTCGTCCCCGAGGCCCGTGCGCTGCCGGCCTGCGGCGTGGGTGTGCTCGCCGCCGTGATCTCGCGGCTCGGGGCGGTGGTGGGAACGGACAGCGGCCCGCGCCACCTGGCGATCGCCCTCGGCGTGCCCACCTTCGCGTGGTTCGGACCCACCCATCCCGAGAACTGGACTCCGGAGGGCGAGCTTCACGGGCTGTGGTGGACCGACGTGCCCTGCCGCGGCTGCGGCCGCACCTCCTGCCCCCACTGGACCTGCCTGCCGGCCCTCGACCCGGAGCGCGCGGCGGCTCTGGTGCTCGGGCACCTCGAGCGCCACGGACGCCATGGACGATCGACTTCCGATCTCGGTTCTGCTGCTCGCGCGTGACGAGGCGCCGCGCCTCGCGGCCCTGCTGCCGCGCCTCGCCTTCGCGCGCGAGGTGGTGGTGGTGGTGGACGCGGCGAGCGGCGACGGCACGCGCGCGGTGGCCGAGCGGGCGGGAGCGAGGGTGTTCGAGCGCGCGCTCGACGGGTTCGGCCCCCAGCGGCAATTCGGGCTGGAGCGCTGCCGCGAGGAGTGGGTGCTGTGGCTGGACGCGGACGAACTCCTCGACCTCGAGGCCATCGAGTCGCTCCGCCGGGCGGTGGAGTCGGCCGGGGTCGCAGGCTACCGCTGGCTCAGGCGAACCTGGTTCCTGGGCCGGCCGATCCTTCACTGCGGCTGGTCGGGCGAGCGCGTGCTCCGCCTGTTCCGGCGCGACGCCGCGCGCTTCGACGACGCGCCGGTGCACGAGCGAGTCTGGGTACAGGGGCCGGTGCGGGATCTCCGCGGGGTGATCGAGCACCGGAGCTACGAGAGCTGGGCCGATTGCAGGGACAAGCTGTGGCGCTACGCCGCGGCCGGAGCCGAGCAGGCGCGGAGGCGCGGCCGGCGGGCCAGCGCGGTGGACGTGGTGGTGAGGCCGTGGCTGAGATTCCTGCGCATGTACGTGCTCCAGCTCGGACTCCTCGACGGCGCCCGCGGGGCGGCGCTCTGCGCGCTGGCCGCAGCGCAGGTGTTCCTCAAATACGCGGATCTCTGGTCCGGCGGCCTGAGCCCGAGCAACCCTCGAAATCCGGAGGCGCCCCCGCCCGGGAGGGGCGAGCGGCCGTGACACGGGTGTGCTTCTTCGGAGCCTACGACCCGGATTACCCGCGCAACCGGATCCTCAGGACGGGCCTCGAGCTCGCGGGCCTCGAGGTGGTGGAGGCGCGCGTCGAGGAGCATCGCGCATTCCGCCGCTATCCCGCGCTGATGCGCGCGTTCGGCTGGATCAAGGACCGCGCCGACGTCCTGCTGGTGCCGGAGTTCCGGCACAAGGACGTGCCGCTCGCGCACCACCTGAAGGGGCGGCGGCCGCTGGTCTTCGATCCGCTGATCTCGCGCCACGACACCCTGGTCGGGGACTGGGCACTGCACCGCGAAGGCTCCGCGCAGGCGCGCTGGAATCGGCGCATCGACCGCTGGGCGCTCGGGCTGGCCGACCGGGTGCTGTGCGACACCTGGGCCCAGGGCGCGCTCTACGTGAGTCTCGGGGCGCCCCGGGCACGCCTCTCGCGCGTGCTGGTGGGGGCCGAGGATGACTTCTTCGCCGTCGAGCCGCCCCCTTCAGCGGGGCCGGTGCGCATCGTGTACGTGGGCGGTTTCCTGCCGCTCCACGGCGTGCTCACCGTGATCGAGGCGGCGGCGCGACTCGAGCGCGACCAGGCCCGCCTGCCCGATTACCGCATCGATCTCGTGGGCTCGGGGATCCAGTACACCGAGGCGCGAGCGCTCGCCGCGCGCCTCGGGCTCCGGCGGCTCGAGCTCGCGGGTCCGATTCCCTACGCCGAGGCCCCGCGGGCGCTCGGCCGCGCGCACGTCGTGCTCGGGGCTTTCGGCGTGACCGAGAAGGCGGGCCGCGTGATCCCGCACAAGGTCTATCAGGGGCTCGCCGCCGGGCGCGCCGTGGTGACCGGCATTGGGCCGGGGCTCCTCGAGGTGTTCGCGCCGGGAACTCATCTGGCCACGGTTCCGCGCGGCGACGCGGAGGCGCTGGCCGGGACGCTCGCCGAGCTCATCGCGTGCCCGGAGCAGCGCCGCCAACTGGCCGAGCGCGGGCGAGAACGGGCGCTGGAGATCGGCACGCCGGAGCGCGTGGGCGAGAGCCTGCGCGCGGCGATCGAGGGGTGCCCGGAGCCCATGCCGTGAAGATCGCTCACCTCGACACCGGCCGCGACTGGCGCGGCGGGCAGGCGCAGGTGATGCACCTCCTGCCCGGCCTGCGCGCGCGCGGCCACGAGAGTGTCCTCCTGGGGCCCCCTTCACCTCTGCTCGAGCGCGCGGCCCGGGAGGGCTTCGAGGTTCATCCGTGGAGGGTGCGCGGCGACCTCGATCTACCGGGGGCGATGGCCGCCGCCGCTCGCCTCCGGAGCCTCGGCGCGGACCTCGTTCACGCGCACACCGCGGGCGCCCATGTGGCGGGCTTCCTCGCGGCGCGCTCGAGCGGCGTGCCGGTGGTGGTGGCGCGCCGCGTGGCCGTTCCCCCCGGGGGGCTCTCGAGCCGCTTCAAGTACCGGCTCGGGATCGACCGCTACCTGTGCGTGAGTCGAAGCGTGATCGAGGTTCTGGCCCGGGCCGGGGTGCCGCGATCGCGACTCGCGTGGGTGCCGAGCGGCGTGGAGCTCACAGCGCCCGGCGAGGCGGCGGGGTCATCGGCGCGCGACCCGGCGGATCCGCCTCCCCCGAGTCTCCACGCCGAGATCGGGGCGCCCGCGGGAGCTCCGATCGTGGGCACCGTCGCATCGCTGACACGGGAGAAGCGCCACGGCGACATCCTCGGCGCGGCGGTCCGGGTCCTGGAGCGATTCCCCGACACCCACTTCGTCTGGATCGGAGACGGTGAGCGGCGCCAGGCGCTCGAGAGTCTCCGCCGGACACTCGGGCTCGAGACCCGCGTTCACCTGCTGGGCTTCCGGCGCGATGCTCGCCGGCTGATGAAGGAGTTCACCGTCTGCGTCCTCGCCTCCGTCCTCGAGGGCCTCGGAACCTCGTTGCTCGATGCCCAAGCGCTGGGAGTTCCCGTCATCGCGACCCGGGTCGGGGGCATCCCGGAGGTGGTGGCGGACGGCGTCACGGGAAGGATGGTTGGCCCCTGCCAGCCGGAGGAGCTGGCCCAGGCGGTGTTCGAGGCGCTCGATCGCCCACAGGAGCGGGCGTGCTGGGCGGCGCGGGCTCTGGAGTCGGTGCGCGCGTTCAGCGTCGACAGGATGGTGGAGCGCACCCTGGCGGAGTACCAGGCGGTGCTCGAAGCGCGTTCCGAACGAGCGATCCCATGATCCCGGGCCCGGGGATGGTGACGTCGGCTGAGCTCCGACCGCGCTCGCGCCGGCTTCGGTCCACGGCTTGCTTGGACCTCACGGGGCTTCCTTCCACGGTCGGTGGCGGGCTGGTCTTGACGCATTCCGGGCAGCGGTTTAGCCTGCGCGAAAACCTTTCAAGCTAAGGAGTTGCAATTGCTCCTCAATGCCGTCGTCCCGGGGGTCGTCCTCCTCGGGCTGGTCATCTTCGTCCACGAGCT
>VBOT01000067.1 GCA_005893225.1 Candidatus Eiseniibacteriota bacterium | reverse complement strand
CTCGAGCGGGTCGCTCTCCGCGGCGGCGGTCGAGCGCTACCTCGAGGCGATGGCTCGCGAAGCCGGCCTCAGGGCTCCGAGTGTGGGGCACGTCCGGTTCACCTCGGTGTTCTTCGGGGGCGGAACACCCTCGGCGCTCTCGGCCCGCCACTTTCGCCGCCTCTGGGCGACGTTGAATCGGCACTTCACGCTCGAGCCGGCGGCCGAGGTGACGCTCGAGGCGAATCCCGAGTCGGTCCGGCCGGCCCTGCTCGAGGCCTGGGTGGAAGCCGGGGTCAACCGCCTCTCGATGGGGGCCCAGAGCTTCGATCCTCGCGAGCTCGAGATGCTGGGGCGCATCCACTCGGCCGCGCGCCCCGCCGAGGCCGTGGCCCTGGCGCGCGCCCACGGGTTCCGGCGGCTCTCGCTGGACCTCATGTTCGGCTTCCCGGGGCACGACCCGGAGCGCTGGAGAGCGACCATCGAGGCGGCGCTCGAGCTCGACCCCGGCCACCTCTCCGCCTACTGCTACATCCCGGAGCCCGGCACGCCGCTCGGGGACGCGGTCGGGCGGGGCGAGCAACGTCTTCCGGAGCCCGAAGTCCAGGCCGACATGTACGACGTCCTGGCGCTCCATCTCGGCGCCGCGGGATATCGCTGCTACGAGACCTCCAACTTCTGTCGCCCGAACGAGGAAGCGCGGCACAATCTGGTCTACTGGCTGCGCCGGCCGTATCTCGGGCTCGGCCCCTCGGCTCACGGGCTCTGGGGGGAAGAGCGCTACGGCAACTTCTACGCGATGGCCCGCTGGGCGGGGGCGCTGGAGGCTCGAGTCCCGCCCGAGAGCGAGCGCGAGGTCGAGAGCGAGCGCTCCCTGGCTCAGGAGATCGTGATGCTGGGGCTCAGGCTCGCGGACGGCGTCGACCCCGCCGACCACTCGGAGAGGATCTGGCTCATGGTCGAACGTCGCTATCGCCGCGCCTTCGAGCGAGCGCAGGCAAGCGGGCGCCTGGAGCGGACGGAGCGCGGCGGGGTGCGCATCCCGCCGCGCTTCCGCTTCGTCGCCGACGACGTCGTGGCGAGAGTCGAGGCCGATGCCGAGAGCGGCGCGTCGGCCGGCGGGCCGGGGCTCGACCTCGACCACGACCCGGTGCAACGCAAAGGTGCAACGCAAAGGTTGACACTTGTTCGCCGGGCTTCTTACCTTTGATCCCATGTCCGAGCCCGCCTTTCCGGGTCGCCTGAGCCGCGAGGATCCCGATCTCTCCGAGCGGCAGCGCCAGGTGTTCGCCGCGCTGCTGACGCTGCATGGCCGGTCCGCCCGTCCGATCGGCTCCGAGACGCTCGCGCAGCTCGCCGGAATCCCGCTCTCTCCGGCCAGCATCCGAAACGCGCTGGCGGAGCTTGAGAGCTTGGGGCTCCTGGAGCGCCACCACAGCTCGGCCGGAAGGGTCCCGAGTGTCCGGGGCTACGAGCTTTACGTCCGTGTGATCCTGACGCCGGAAGCCCTCCCCCCGGAAGTGATGGAGGAGGTGGGGGGCCGGCTGCTCCGGTCGACGCGGGACGTGGAGCACCTGCTCAGCGAGGCCTCACGCCTGCTCTCGGCGCTCACGCATCAGTTCGGGCTGGCGGTGGCGACCTCGCTCGACGAGGAGGTGCTGAGCCGGCTGGATCTGGCCCCGCTCGCCGAGCGCAAGGCGCTCATGGTGTTCGATCTCGGCGGCGGGGCCGTCCACACGCTGGTCCTGGAGCTCGAGAGCCCCCTCGAGCGTCAGGAGCTCGAGGAGGTGGCCGGCGTGCTGCGGGAGCGGCTCCTGGGCCGGCCGATGGCGGAGGTGCGCGCCCGCCTCGGGAGCGACCCCGAGCTGGTGCGCAAGAGCGCGGTGAGGCTGGTGGTGCTCGCCGCGAGCGAGAGCTGGAGCCGCAGCGTGTCGACGCCGCTCTTCAGCGCCGGCGCCATGCACATGGCCGAGCAGCCGGAGTTCGCGAGGTCGGGCCAGCTCTCGCCGATCCTGCGCGCGGTGGAGAGCGGCTCGCCGCTCGAGCGGCTCATGATGGCCGGGATCGAGGGACAGGTGTGCGTAAGGGTCGGGATCGAGGAGGGGGCGCTTTCGGCTTGCAGCCTGGTGAGCTTCCCGCTGCCGGGCCCGGTGCGGGGCGCGGTGGGGGTGCTGGGGCCGCTGAGGATGGACTATTCGCGGGCGCTGAGCGTCGTGGAGACGGTCGGGACCCGCGTCGCCGAGCTGCTGGAGTGATGAAGGACAAGGACCCGGTGAAGGCCAGGGGACAGGAGGCGCCGGGGAGCTCGGGGCGGGAGGAGGTGCTCTCTTCGGAGTCGGAGAGCTCCGGGGAGCCGGGCATCGCGCCTGAGCCCGCGGCCGGAGCCGAGAGCGCCCTCGCCGCGGGAGAGGTGCCGGTGTCGGCCGAGGGGCTCAGGGACCGGTGGCTCAGGGCCGAGGCCGAGCTCCAGAACTTTCGCCGCCGGGCCCAGCGCGATCTCGAGGAGGCGCGGCGCTTCACCGAGGAGCGCGTCCTGCTCGAGATGATCTCGATGCTCGACGACCTCGAGCGCGGCCTCGAGTCGGCGCGCGAAGCGGGTGCCCCCGATCCCTGGGTGCAGGGAGTCCAGCTCGTCGCCCAGCGCATGGGCGACTACCTGGCGGGCCTCGGGATCACCCCCACCCATCCGCTGGGAGAGCGGTTCGATCCCGAGTTTCACGAGGCGCTGCTCGAGGTCGATGCCCCGCCCGGCACGGAGCCGGGAGAGATCGTGCAGGTGGTGAGGAAAGGCTACCGGAGAAACGGCAGGGCGCTGCGTGCGGCTCGCGTGGTGGTGGCGCGGCGTCCGGGCGGGGAAGGACACTGATGTCCAAGCGCGATTACTACGAGGTTCTGGGAGTGGAGCGCGGGGCCAGCGAGGACGAGATCAAGAAGGCCTACCGGAAGATGGCGTTCCAGAATCATCCCGACCGCAATCCCGGCGACAAGGCCGCCGAGCAGCGCTTCAAGGAAGCCACCGAGGCCTACGAGATCCTGCGCGACCAGGAGAAGCGCGGTCGCTACGACCAGTTCGGTCACGCCGGCGTGGGAGGAGCCGCGGGCGGAGGGGCCGGCTACGACTTCAGCGGGTTCGACCTCGCCGACGCCCTGCGCGCGTTCATGCGCGACTTCGGCGGGGGCTCGGGCTTGGAGGATCTGTTCGGCGACGGGCGCTCGGGCCGCGCCTCGGCGACGCGCGGCGACGACCTGCAGGTCCGCGTGAAGCTCACCCTCGAGGAGGTCGCGAGCGGGGTGGAGAAGAAGATCCGCGTCAAGCACCTCACGCCGTGCGCGACCTGCGGCGGCCGCGGCGGCGAGGGAGAGGTCAGCTGCGCCCAGTGCCACGGTCGCGGGCAGGTGCGGCGCGTGCAGCAGTCGATCTTTGGCCAGTTCGTCAATGTCTCGGTGTGTCCGAAGTGCCGGGGCGAGGGCCGGACGCTGCGCGAGAGCTGCAAGAGCTGCGGCGGCGAGGGCAGGGTCTCGGACACCGAGACGCTCTCGGTGAAGGTGCCGCGCGGCGTCGCCAACGGGAACTTCATCCCGCTCCGGGGCATGGGAGACGCGGGCTTCCGCGGCGGCCCGGCGGGCGATCTCATCGTGTGGATCGAGGAGCGACCCCACCCGCTCTTCGACCGGGACAGCGACGACCTGAGGCTGGCACTTCCGGTGAGCTTTGCGACCCTGGCGCTCGGCGGCCGGATCGAGGTGCCCACGCTCGATGGCTCCCCCGCCACCCTCAACGTTCCGGCCGGGACCCCGAGCGGCCAGGTGCTGCGCCTCAAGGGCCGGGGACTTCCGAGTCTGAGGGGTGGCCAGGGCGATCTGATGGTGCGCCTCACGGTCTGGGTGCCGGAGCGCCTCGGCGGTGCCGAACGCCGGATCCTCGAGGAACTGGGCCGCGCCGAGGGCTTCCGGCCTCCACGGCCCGGCAAGATGCCGTTCGAGCGAGGGAAGGACGCTTTTGCGGGGTGACGGCGCTCCCTCGCGGGTGTACGCGCCCGAGCTCGGAGAACCCGGCTCGACGTTGGTCCTCTCGGCCGAGGAAAGCCACTACCTGGTGCGGGTCTGCCGGGCTCGACCCGGGGACAGGACCGAGGCCACGGATGGGCGCGGCGGGGTGGCATCGCTGCGGCTGGTTTCGGTCGCGGGAGGCGTCGAGGCGGAGGTCGAAGCCAGCAGTCGGACCACCCGTCGGCGCCGGGCGTGGGTGCTGTGCGGCGCTCCGGAGGGAAGTCGGGCGGACTGGCTGGTGGAGAAGCTGGCGGAGCTCGGGGTCGAGCGCTGGCAGCCGGTCGACTGCGAGCGCGGCGCCTGGACCCGGGCGACCGGCAGGGTGGAGCGCTGGAGACGTCTCGCCGTGGCCGGTCTGAGGCAAGCGCGACGGTGCCACCTGCTCGAGGTCATGGACCCGGCCGAGATCGGCACGGCGCTGGTGGGAGTCCCCGAGGGTGCCGCGGGCTGGCTCGCGAGCCGGGAGGGAGCGCGTGAAGTGGGGCGGAGCGATCCCGACCGCGTGGCCGTGGGAGTGATCGGTCCCGCCGGGGGCCTGACCGCCGCGGAGGAAGGCGGGATCCAGGCGCTGGGATTCTCGCGTATCTGCCTGTCGGATGGGAGATTGAGGACCGAGACGGCGGCCCTGGCCTGGAGCGTCTGGTGGTCGATGTCAGGCTGATATCAAGACCGGAGGCGCGGCAGCCATCCGTGCGGGGTAGATGAGCTGGTAATCGGGACGAGTCGGTCGCTGGAACCCGGGCCCCCGTCTTGACGTAGCTAGAGGGCCGGCATAAACTGCAACAACCGGTTTCGCGCCCATCGATCCCCGCGGCGCGATCGACATCCTTAGAAAGCTCGCAAGATCATAGTTTCCTCTTTCATGAGACAGGGCAGAGAGGGGGGGATTTATTGCCCGGAATCAGGGTGAAGGAAGGAGAATCCTTCGAAAGCGCCCTGCGTCGTTTCAAGAAGAAGTGTGAGAAGGCCGGTATCATGGCGGATCTGCGCCGCCATCAGCACTTCGAGAAGCCGAGCGAGCGGCGCAAGCGCAAGTTGAACGCCGCACGACGCAAGAATCTGGCACGCCGGCAGCAGGAGAACTAGAGCAACTGGACCTTGAGCTCGGAGTCACCTGGCTGGATTGGCTCGTGCTCGTCCTGGTGGTCGTCTTTGCGGTTCGGGGACTGTTCCGCGGGCTGGTCGGTGAGGTGTTTGCGGTTCTGGGATTGCTTGCCGGGCTGGCCACGGCCGGCTGGGTTTCGCATTGGGTCGGCGCGCGCTGGGGCGGCGCCCAGCCCGCGCTGGCCTTTCTGATCCTTCGCTGGCTTCTGGTGGTGTTTTCCGGGCTGGCGGTGGCCGGCCTGCTGGGATGGTCCGGACAGTTGCTCCGCGGGGCCGTGCGGGCGACGCCGGCCGGCTGGCTGGACGGATCCGGCGGGCTCCTCGTGGGGGCCACCCTGGGCATCATCCTCTCGACCTTCGCCGTGCTGGGAGCGATCGACCTCCCCGCACCCCGGGGCGTGCGGCAGACCGCTCTCCACGCTCGGGTGACCCGGCCCCTTCTGTGGGGCGGGGCGCAAGCGTGCGCCTGGGGGGTCCACCGAGTCCCGGGGAGCGAGTGGTTGCGGCAGTGCTTCCTGGCGGCCGCGAGACAAAGCGGCTCGCGCTCGGCGCGCCGGTGACCGGCATCGGACCCTGGGGTACGCCCACCTTGGACGAACATTCGCTCGAGCTGCTGGAGTTCGGCCGTGTGGCGGCCGCCGTCGCGGCGTTCGCCGAGACCGAGGGCGGAGCGAAGCTCTTGACCGAGGCGCGACCGATCGGCGAGCGCGTGCGGCGGTCGGACGAGCACGCCGCCCTCGCCGAGGCGATCCGTCGCGAGCGCGAGCCCGGGGCATGGCTCGGCACCGCGCCCCACGACCTGCGAGGGCTGCTCGACGATCGGGACGAGGCCGGCCGAGCGCCGCTCGACGGTGCCGAGCTGGTCGCGGTGCGGCAGTGGCTCGAGGCGGCAGGGGTGACGCGCGAGGCCTGGTCGCCGGCGGCGCTCCAGGAACGCTTTCCTCGGCTCTCCCGGGAGGCCCTGGACCTCCCGGCCCTCCACGAGCTCCGCGAGCGGCTGGCGCGGGCGCTGGAGCCGGATGGGCGGGTGAGCGACGCCGCGTCGCCCGCGCTCAAGCGGGCGCGCGCCGAGCTCGAGGCGGGTGAGCGAGAGCTCCAGCACCGGCTCGAGCGCTGGGCGCGCGGGTTCGGTGAGTCGGCTTACGTGACGCGCCACCAGGACCGCTTCGTGGCGCTGGTTCCCGCGGCGGGGTTTTCGCGGCGGCGGGCGATCGTGCACGACGTCTCGGGGAGCGGGCAGTCGCTGTTCGTCGAGCCGCTCGAGATCTGCGAATCCAACAACCGGCTCACCGAGCTCCGGGCGGCCGCGGGCGATGAGGAGCGCCGGGTCCTGGTCGAGCTTCGGGGCCGCGTGCTGGAGAGCGCCGGCGAGCTGCTGAGTCTCGAGGAGATCCTGGTGCACCTCGATGCGCTGCGTGCGCGGGCGCGCTGGGCCGCGGCGTTCGGGGGCATCGCGCTCGAGCCCGGCGGCGAGCGGCTGCGGCTCGTGAATGCACGCCACGCCATCCTGGCGACCGGGAGCAGGCGGGACCGGCTCGTGCCGCTCGATCTCGAGCTCGGCGCGGGCGGGCGACTGCTGCTCGTGAGCGGGCCCAACATGGGGGGCAAGAGCGTCCTGCTCAAGACTGTGGGACTCTCGCTGGCGCTGAGCCACGCAGCTTTCCCGGTGCTGGCGGACGAGGGAAGCCGGATCCCGGAGGTCGACACGCTGCTCGTCGACCTGGGAGACGAGCAGTCGCTCGACCAGGGGCTCTCGACGTTCGCCGCGCACCTGCGCTCCCTGGCGGCGATGGCCGAGCAGGCCGGCCCCCGCACCCTGCTGCTCTGCGACGAGCTGGGCGCCGGCACCGACCCGGAGGAGGGCGCCGCACTGGGGAGAGCCCTGGTGGAGCGCTTCGCCGCGCGCGGGTCGTGGGCCATCGTCACCACGCATCTCGGAAGCCTGAAGCGGCTCGCGGGGGAGATCGACGGGGTGGTGAACGGCTCGCTCGAGATCGACCCGGACACCATGGAGCCGCGTTACCGGTTCGTTCCCGGAATCCCCGGGGCGAGCCACGCGCTCGCGATGGCCGAGCGAATGGGACTCGACGCCGGCGTGCTCGCCCGCGCCCGCACGCTCGCTCCCGAGCAAACTCGTTCGCTCGAGCGCCTGCTCGAGGAGGTCCACGAGGTGCGGCGCAAGATGGACGAGGAGGCCCGCGGGCTGGCCGAGGCCCGGGCGGAGGCGACGCAGGCGGCCGCTTCCCACCGGGAGGCGACCGAGGAGGCGCGGCGCGTCCTCGAGGACCTGAAGCGGCGCGCTCTGGCAGACGATCCAGCGCGAGGCGCGACGCGCGGACAAGAGCCGCGCCGCCGCGGCCGACCTCAGGGAACGGATCCAGGCGGTCGAGGCGGAGACCGAGGCCCTGGACGCGGCCGCCGACCAAGCCCACAGGGAGCTGGCCGGAGAGCCGGCGACGAATGGCAGCGGGGCGCATCCACCGCTCGGCCCGGGGAGCCGGGTGCGGGTTCGAAACCTGGGACTGGATGCCGAGCTCGTCGAAGGACCGGATGGAGAGGGGAAGGTGCTGCTCCGCAAAGGCAGCTGGAGCATCCATAGCCACGTGAGCCAGCTCGAGGCGCTCGCGGAGGGGGCGGCGACGGGGAAAGCGGGCGGGCCCCGGCCCGGTAATGGGATTGCCGGAGCGCCCGGAGAGGCGGAGCGAAGCGTGGCGGGCCCCGCGGTGACCTGGGAGGCCGACCAGGCGCCGCCGCTCGAGGTGGATCTCAGGGGCATGGAGGTGGAGGAGGCGCTGCGCTCGCTGGACCAGGGGCTCGACCGAGGCATCCTTCACGGGCTCTCCGAGCTGCGCATCATCCACGGGATCGGCAGGGGCGTGCTGCGCGGCGCCGTGGAGCGGCACCTCCGCGATCATCCCCAGGTGGCGTCGGCGCGGCTGGGACAGCTCGGCGAGGGAGGGCGCGGCGTGACAGTCGCGAGGCTCCGATGACGGCGTCCCGGCAGTCCCAGGTGGGACCGAGCCGCGGCGCGGACGACTGGATCGAGCGCGTGCGGGCGGCCAGCGACATCGTCGAGGTGGTCGGCCAGACGGTCAAACTCCGCCGATCGGGCCGGAACTGGGTGGGCCTCTGTCCCTTTCACGAGGAGAACACCCCTTCGTTCTCGGTTCATGCCGAGCGGCAGTTCTTTCACTGCTTCAGCTGCAAAGCAG
>VBOT01000066.1 GCA_005893225.1 Candidatus Eiseniibacteriota bacterium | reverse complement strand
CCCGAGGACTTCGCCGATCCCGGGTGCGCGGCCGTGGCGCACTGCCTCTGGTCGGGGCAGGTTCCGAGCACCGTGGAGGACGCGGCCCCGCTGGCGCGGGAGCTGATGGCCGGCACGCTCGAGGATACCGACTGGACGCGGGTGGCCGAGGAGGGGGCTCGCGCCCTGGTCCAGCGACGTCTCGAGGGGCAGCTCAAGAACGCTCAGCAACGACTCCGGGAGCTTCAACGGCAAGGCCTCGGGTCGGATCCCGAGACCGGTCGTCTGCTTCATCACA
>VBOT01000065.1 GCA_005893225.1 Candidatus Eiseniibacteriota bacterium | reverse complement strand
TCGACCTCCCGCGTGGTGCTCACCTACGACGGCGACCGGGCCGGCCAGGAGGCGATGATGCGCTCGCTCGGCACTCTGCTCGGTGAGGGCCTCGACGTGTGGGTCATCGAGCTCCCGGGCGGCGAGGATCCCGACTCGCTGGTGCGGCGGCGCGGGGCGGCCGGGTGGCTGGAGGTGCGCCGCGCGGCGGCGGACCCGCTGGAGTTCGTCCAGCGCCACGGGCTCAAGGCGGGGGGAGTCGGCGATCCTCGCGAGCGCGCGCTCCAGGCGGTGGTGCGGCTCGCGACCGCGATCGGCGACCCGATCCGGCTGGAGATGTTCCTCGAGCGCGCCAGCCAGGTGTTCGGGCTCCCCGAGGCCACGCTGCGGCGGGCGGTAAGCCTCAAGCGGGCCGGGCAGGGCGCCGAGCGCCCGCTCCGGGCGGCGCTGCGCGAGCGCTTCCAGTCGCTGCTGCACGCCCCCGAGGCGCTCGAGCAGGTGCGCGAGCACCTGAGCCCCGAGGACTTCGCCGATCCCGGGTGCGCGGCCGTGGCGCACTGCCTCTGGTCGGGGCAGGTTCCGAGCACCGTGGAGGACGCGGCCCCGCTGGCGCGGGAGCTGATGGCCGGCACGCTCGAGGATACCGACTGGACGCGGGTAGCCGAGGAGGGGGCTCGCGCCCTGGTCCAGCGACGTCTCGAGGGGCAGCTCAAGAACGCTCAGCAACGACTCCGGGAGCTTCAACGGCAAGGCCTCGGGTCGGATCCCGAGACCGGTCGTCTGCTTCATCACAGTCAAGAACTCGCCCGCAGCATCAAAGCACTGAACCGCTAGGAGACTCCATGGCGTCCGCCGGCATGACCAAGAAGCAGATCCGACTCAAGGAGAAGACCGAGCAGCGCAAACGCCTGGACGAGGTCCGCTCGCTGGCGCTCCGCCAGGGGTACGTGACCGAGGATCAGGTGGTGTGGCTGCTCGACGACGACCAGGATCCCGAGGCGCAGGTCGATCAGATGGAAGAGATCCACACCATGCTCAACACCATGCACATCGAGGTGTTCGCGAGCGAGGAGGAGGCCCAGGAGCGCATCAAGAAGCTGCGCAAGATCGAGGACAAGCGCTCCTCGGTGGCCGCACGGGCGGTCCCTCAGCAGCCGCTCCGCTACGACGACCCGGTGCGCATGTACCTGCGCGAGATGGGCCGCGTGCCGCTCCTCACCCGCGAGGGCGAGGTCGAGATCGCGCGGCGCATCGAGGCCGGGGAGCGCCAGGTCGTGTCGGCGCTGTTCCGGGCCGAGCCGGCGGTGCGCGAGATCCGCGGCATGCTCAAGAAGCTCAAGGAGGGCCTGCTCCGGATCGAGGACTTCATCAAGGTGGACGAGAACGCCGCCACCGAGCAGGCCCTCAAGAAGGAACGGGCCCGGGCGGTGCGCATCCTGGAGCGGGTGTTCGCCCTCCAGAAGCGTTACAACGACCAGGTCACGAAGCAGGGCGCGCGCATGAGCGAGCGGCAGCGCTCCAACTTCCAGGGCAACTTCGCCAAGGTCGAGGCCGAGCTCAGCCAGGAGCTGCACAAGCTCTCGATCAACCCGCGCACCGTGGAGGGGCTGAGCTCGCCGATCAAGCAGCTGGCCGAGCGCGTGCTGGAGGCCGAGGAGGCGCTGGCGTCCCAGGAGCGTCGCTACGGGCACAGCGTGGACGAGGTCAACGGCTTCGCCCGGCGCCTGAAGCGCGGGCCGCGCGAGATGCGCGCCGTCAAGCGCGACTCGCGACTCGAGCCGGCGCAGATCACCGAGTTCCTCGACCAGGTCAAGGAGATCAAGAAGCAGGTCAAGCTGGTGGAGAACGAGGCGAAGATGTCCCGGGACCACCTGCTGGAGCTCTACCGCCAGATCCAGGACGGCGAGCGCGCCACCGCCCAGGCCAAGAAGGAGATGATCGAGGCCAACGTCCGGCTCGTGATCTCGATCGCCAAGCGCTACACCAACCGCGGGCTCGAGTTCCTGGACCTGATCCAGGAGGGGAACTCCGGCCTGATGCGCGCGGTGGACAAGTTCGACTACACCAAGGGCTACAAGTTCTCGACCTACGCGACGTGGTGGATCCGGCAGGCCATCACCCGCGCGATCGCGGACCAGGCGCGGACCATTCGCGTCCCGGTGCACATGATCGAGCACATCAACCGCGTGGTCCGGGTGTCGCGCCGCCTGGTCCAGGAGCTCGGCCGCGAGCCCACGCCCGAGGAGATCGCCGAGCGCCTCGAGCTCCCGGTCGACAAGGTGAAGAGCATCCTCAAGGCCGCCCAGGAGCCGATCTCCCTGGACCGGCCGATCGGGGAGGACGACGACTCCAACCTCGGGGACTTCAT
>VBOT01000064.1 GCA_005893225.1 Candidatus Eiseniibacteriota bacterium | reverse complement strand
CGCAGCTTGGTGCGCCCGGCGCCGTCGAGCTCGGCCCGGGTCACCTCGACGTTGCGGGAGAGGTCCGGCTTCTGCTCGAGGAACACCAGGTCGGTCATCAACTTGGTGAGGCTCGCGATCGGGGCCGCGGCGCCCGAGTTCTTCTCGTACAGCACCTCGCCGGTGAACGGGTCCACCAGGATGGCGTTGCGCGCGTAGACGACGCCGCCCGGGGGACCCCGGCGGTGCCTGCGGACGGCTCGGCGGCCGGTCTTCGCGGCGGAATGGTGCTGGACGGTGGTGCTGACGGTGGGGGCTGGATTCGTGGTTTCGGCCTCGACCCTCATGGTCGGAGCCGTCACGGTGGCGACGAGGAACAGGGTTCCCCAGAGCCGCCGCCTGGCGCAAGACATTGAAATACCTCCTTAAGGGCGCGCGGGCCCGAGCGACCCGGTTCCATCCCTGGTATCGGCTACGCCTAGCTTTGACTTTATCTTCGAGCGATCCGGCGCGTCAACGGAGAAGACGCCGAGGCCCGAGAACGGCGTCGGGGGGCAAGGGCGGCCCGGACGGGGGGCCCGGGCTCGGGGAGGCCCGGGCCGCTGCCCGCCTACCTCATGATGAGCAGGAAACGCGCCACCCGCTCACCGTGGCCGCCGAGCCGGGCGCGCGCGAAGTAGATTCCCGCGTCGAGATCCACGGTGCTGAGCGGGATCTCGTGCTGGCCGGCTCCGAGCCGCCCGCGCACCACCGTCCCGCGGCTCCTGCCCGCGACATCGAAGACCTCCAGGCTGAAATCGCCCTCCGCCGGGAGCGAGAGGCTCACGCTCGCCGTGCCACGCACCGGCTGGCGGCCGACAACCACCCGGAATTCCGGCGAGCTCGCGCCCGCCGAAAGCGCCCGGGCAAGAGGAGCGTAGGGCCTCGCCGTTGCCGTGGGCGGCTGCCTGGCCTCGGCGGCGCACTGCCGGGCGAACGAGGCGTCCTTCCCCGGCCCGGCGTAGGCGATCACGCGCGTGTGCTCGAAGTCGTGATGCGCGCCCAGCAAGGGGTCGGTGTTCGGCATGGGGTCGGCGATCCGCACGCCGCTGGCGCCGTACTCGGCGCTGTCCCCGGAGCACTGGGCATTGGGTGCGGGAGCGGCGTCCTGGTAGTAGGTCGTGTACTTGAAGCCGGGGATGTCGGTGTGGACGATGTGGGCCATGGCCATGGTCCCCTGGGGCCCGGTCACCATCTCCCATTGCATCTGTCCCGGCGTGATGCGATCGGTCGAGCCGTCGATGACGACTCCCGCCGGGTTCAGGTCGTTGCGGTAGATCATTCCCGCGGCGGCCGGCGAGTAGTCGAAGAAGTCCATGATTCCCGCCGTCGTCGGGTGGACGCGCAGCGTGGTGACGACGTCCTCGCGCGAGTCGTAGAACTTGTGGGTCCGATAGGTGGTCGGGCCGCTGTTGGCTCCGACGTAGCCGCGTATCGCGCGCACCGGCCCCTGCTTGGTCACCATCATGGCGCCTTCCCCGGCCGAGAAGGTGCGCTCGCTCCGCACGCAGGTCGTAGGGTTGTAGCGGACCCTTCGCGAGTCGATGATGTCGGCCCCGCTCGCGCCGCCCTCGGTGATGCTCGTCTCGTCGCATCTCCAGCGGTCCCGGAAGTGGACCGAGTAGTTGGCCGACGAGATCACCGTGTTCTCGGGATTCGTCCCCTCGCGGGTGTTGTACTGCTTCTTGTAGGGCTGGCCGATCGGCAGCAGGTAGAAACCGTTCTTCACCGGGTCGGGCCACGGCCCCGGGCCAAGGCTCCCGTCGCTGCGGAAGAGATAGACGTACCCCACCCCTCCATTGAGCGGGTTGGCCACCTCGATCTCGACGCCGCTCCCCGGGACCGTTCCGGGTGGCTGCCCCGTCGTGGCTCGCTGGTCCCCCGCTTCACGCGCCATGAACACCAGCTCGTCGTCGGGATCGAACCCGGGATTCGGGTCGGCCCCGGTCCAGGTCGAAGGATCGGTGTAGGTGAGGACCTTGAACCCCGAGGGGATGAGGAAGTCGTAAAACGTGACGTGGTAGATGATGGTGAAGTCGACGTTCGCGCGTTCGCCCACCTGCACCGGGATCCGGACCCAGCCGACCTCGGCCTCGCGGCGGAACGCCACGATGGCGTCGGGCCGAGCCCCCTCGAGTGAGGGGAGCTGAGAACCCGTCATCACGACAGGATCGCGGGGGCGGTTGAGCTGGTTGGCGAGCGCGGGAGCCCAGGAAACGAGAGCGGCCAGAGCGAGCACAGCGGTTGACGCGTTTCGGAGCATGGCGTCCATCCATCGGCCAGTGCCACAAGTTCGCGGCCTGCCGCGCCACCCACAGCCGCCCGCCGCATCCGGCGCGGGGACGGGTCATCCGTGAGCGTTTGCCGGGTTGGATGACCCGAGCTTTGCGTGGGTTGCGCGCCTTCGTCCGAGGAAAAGGGGCCCGACCGCCTCCGAATGCGGCCGCGGCCCCGAGTGTGGCGGCACAATCGGGTGGGTGCCGCTGGCAAGTTGCGGGGGTCCCGAGGCCCAGACGAGCGGGCCCGGCGATCCAAGCCGGGCCCGCGTGGAACGAAGTATGCTGAGCGTCTGAGCTACTCGATCACGACCTTCCTGCTCGCCACCAGGGCCCCGTCGGCGGTGAGGCGCGCGAAGAAGACACCCTTGCCGGCATCGCCGCCGTCGTCGGAGCGCCCGTCCCACTGGGCGCGGAACGTGCCCTCGGCGGCGTCCTGGTCGACCAGCGTGCGCACCGCGCGTCCTTGCACGTCGTACACCATGAGGGTCACATGCGCCTGCCGATCGAGCGTGAACTGGAGCACTGACGAGCTCCGGCCGGGGTTCCGGCCCCCGAGGCCGAGCTTCGGGCCCCCTGCGCGCGAGAACCCGGGGCGGCCGTGGTCATGGTCGCGGTCATGGTCGCTCCGCGGCGCGTTGCCGTTCTGCTCAGGATGGTGGCTGTGGAGGAACGGGCTGTGCGGCGGCGCGACGTAGGGGAAGTAGGGCAAGAGCGGCACGTCGTTCGCGTCGACGCCGTCGCCGAGATCGTTCGCGGGATCGTGGTTGAAGTCGGGGGTCAGCACGTAGCCGCCGGCCGCGGCGCGCTCCTCGATGTCCACCACGTCGTCGGTGAGCCGCCGGCCGTTCGGGAAGCCGGCGATGTCGCCCTCGAGCACCCCCAGGCGCTTGGGGTGGTCCGCCGGCGGAATGGTCATGTTGAGGCGCAGCATCTCGCACGGAACCTGATTCGGGTTGGCGGGCTTGTTGAGGCCCGTGATCCCGGTCAGGAACACGGCCACCAGGTCGTTCCGCGGCGTCGTTGGGATCGGCAGGCCGTAGATCAGGTTGAAGAGCTTGGGCAGCTCGGGGTCGGTGACGTAGCCCAGGAACGCGCCGTCACCCGTGGGCTTGTTGTGGTTGAACTTGTCCTTGTCCTTGAGCGGGATCACCACCTCGTTCACGAGGGGATTCCCGAGGCGTGACACCTGGACCTCGGGACCGCCGAGGCCGATGCTGCCGTCCGCGTTGATGGTGCGCGTCGCGAAGCGCTCGGCCGAGTCGTAGATCCCGATCACCCCGGTCGTGGCGGTGGGCTCCTTCCCGTCGCTCGTCAGCAGGCGCTTGGGAATCTGGAGCACGATGCTCATCACGTCGAAGCCGCCCACGCCGTCGACGCCCTTGCCCTTGTCGCCCGGCACCTTGCGGATGGTGAGCAGGTCGAACACCGCGCCCAGATCGACGAAGAACGGGTCGTCGCGCGGGCCGACGAAGATCTTGGTGCCGTCGTTGAGCGTCGCGATGGTGGACTGGGCGAGCCGGTTGTAGTCCGGCATCGACTTCGGGCCGACGTAGTTCGGCGCCACCGGCCGGTCGGTCGCCAGGGTGTGCTCTCCCGTGTGGTCGATGCGATTGAGCGACCAGGTCTGGCGGACGTTCAGGTCGGGGTCGTCGAAGGAGGTGACCACGCCGGTGTTGTAGAGGAAGGTGTTCGGGTTCGCCCGCGTGGTCTTGAATGTGAACTCGTAGCGGATGTTGTCCTGGGCGTCGCCGACGTTGTCGATATTGATGTAATACATCACCTCGTCGTCGAAGCTGGCAAAGTTGGGGCCACTGTTCGGTTCGATGAGCGGCACCCAGTTGCCGACGATGGTCACGGCGTTGGAAGCGTCCGAAGTGACCCACGCGTAGAGATCGGTGTCGTCGGCGAGTCGATCCTTGGAGGTCCCGGGTGCCTCGCTGTGGCTCGAGGCGAACGCGGTGGCGGCGCCGATCCCGAGCGCCAGCAGCGCGGCGGCGAACATGCGGTTTCGCATGGAGCGGTATCCTTTCTGCGCGTGCAGCGCGTTACGAAGGGTGGGTCGGACTGGGGTGTCGGCCTTTCTACGCGCGCTTTTGGGGATCGGATGTGCGGGGGCGCGGGGCGCGCCCCGGTGGTCGATCGAATTTCGGGGCGCTGGACCTGAATTCGCGCGCCGCCGCCCCGAGCTTGATTAGTCACACTGAACGCTGGTCGGCTGGCTCCTGGGTGCCGCGCCCGCTCAGGGGCGAGACACCGAGCGACGCGACTCGAGCTCCCTCAGCACCGCGGCGCGCACCACCGGCAGCGGCGAGCCCCCCTGCTTCAGGAAGACATCGTGGAACTCGCGCAGCCGGAAGCGCGGCCCGAGCCGGCGGCGAACCTCGTCGCGCAGCTCGAGAATCCGCCACTTGCCGAGCGTGTAGACCAGGTAGGTCGGATCGAGCGCGCCGCGGCGAGCCTCGCGGGCCGCGTTGATCGGCGCCATGTAGCAGCGCTGCTCGAACAGCTTCTCGGCCTCGTCGTAGGTCATGCCCTGGGTGTGCATCGAGATCCCGACGATCAAGCGACCGATGCGGCCGATGGCCAGCGAGAGCTGGGCGAGCTCGTACCGGGGGTCGCCGCCGCCGTACCCCTCCTCGATCATCATCTGCTCGCAGTAGTGCGCCCAGCCCTCGGTGTTGCTGCCGGCGCTCAGCACCTGACGCAAGCGCGAGTGGACCCTCTGCAACGCCAGGAACTGGTAGTAGTGACCGGGCAGGGCCTCGTGGATCGACACCACCTCCGAGGCATAGCGGTTAAAGAACGCCAGGTGATCGCGTTTCTGCCGATCGGTCCAAGACGCCTCGACCGGCGTGACGTTGTAGTAGGCCCGCGTCGCTCGCCGCTCCCACACCCCCGGAGACTCCATCGAGGCGAACGACAGGCTGCGGCGGAAACCCGGCGTCTCGCGCACCACCAGGTCCTCGCTCGCCGGAAGCGTGACCAGGTCGTGGTCGCGAAGGAACCCTCGTATCTTGTCGAGCTCCCCCTCGACGTAGGGCACGAGCTGGTCTTCGCTCGGCCGGTGGGTCTCCAGCGACTCGAGCGCGGCCGGGACGCCGCCGCCCGGCGCGATCCGCTCGGCCACCGCCTCCATGCGGCGCTGCGTCTCCTCGAGCGCGCGCCATCCCCGGGCGAGCAGCGAGTCGACCGGGGTGAGCTCCATCTCCTCGCAGGCGAGCTTCCTCTGATAGACCTCGCGCCCGAGTGCCAGGCTGCCGGTCGAGCGCGGCAGCAGGTCGTCGCGCAGGAAGGCCAGGAACTCCTCGGTGGCGCGCACGGCGCCCGAGTCGGCCTCGGCGAGGTCGGCCTGGATCCGCGCGTCGCGGCACTCGGCCCCCGCCGCCGGCACGTCCTCGCGGTAGAGGCGCAGCACTCCCTCGAATTGCGAGATCGCCACCTCCGTGTAGATCCGGGGCGGGTCCTTGAGGTTGATGCGCGCCGCCCGCAGCACCTCGGGAACCTGGGCCAGACGGCGGGTCGCCGAGCGCAGGCGCTGGCACGTGGAGGCGAAATCGCGCTGGATCAGGGATTGGATGGAGCCCGCCACCAGATCGAGGTAGGCGCTGGGGTTCCGCTCGAAGGGCCGGATCGTTTCGAGGTCGAGGAGCTCGCGGTCGAGCCGCGCCGCGAGCACGTCGTAGTCCAGCGCGCGCTCGAACGAGAGATCGGCGCGCGGCACCGCCTCGAGGCGCGCCTTCAGGCCCCGAAACCACGCGGCGTCGTCATCCAGCGACGCCTGCGTCACGGGTCTCAGCAGGTCGTCGTGATCGTGGACTCCGAGGCGCGTGGCGAGCTGGGGACGGCGCTCGAGCCAGCCGGTGAGGAACTCGTCGCCGAGCTTCCCGAGCCGCTGGTCGGCCGACTGCGCCGGGGCCGGACTCGGGGCGAGGCAGTTGATCGTGGCGGCGAGGCCCAGCGCCAGCAGGAACCCCGCCCGCTTGGAGATCGCGGGGGCGGGAGCGTGTCGCGCGCCGCCGACGCGCTCCCGCGCTGGGACCCGTTCTCGTGGATGCACCGGCACCGCCGAGCGACTCGACTCAGGGCCGCGGGACGACGTCCCTGACGAGCGAAAGCGGATCTCCGACCCTGAGCGGCGAGGTGGCGAGGAACGCCTGGGCGTACTTGGTCCCGATCTGCCAGCCCCAGTAGCGCGCGAACGATTCGAAGTTCTCCCTCACCGAGGGGAGCTGCGGCGGACGCGGCTTGTCCGGATTGTGAAACTGGCTCCGATGGCAATCGAGCGCGGCGATCCAGTCGTCGAACTGGTCCGTGATATCGACGACGAAGGTCGGCGGCGTGCCCGGAGGGAGGAAATAGAAGTAGATCGCCTTGGCCTGGTGGGGCTCGCCCGGGATCGGCGCCTTGCGCAAGTGCGCGAGGTTGTAGGCGTTCGCCACGATGTGCCCGGTCTTGTAGTGGTCGTTGTGACCGAGGCCGCGGCCCACCGGTAGGTTGTAGAAGGGCGAGAACACCACCTGGGGCCGGTGGCGGCGGATCGCGGCCGCCGCGGCGCAGCGGTTGTCGAACGTGTCCTCCACCCGGCAGTCGCCGAGGTTGAGGTTCTCGCGCACGTCGATCTGGAGAATGCGCGCCGCCTCCTCGCACTCGCGCAGGCGGATCTCGGGGGTCCCCCAGCCCATGTCCCCCTGGGTCATGTCGATGATCCCGGTGCTGTGCCCGAGCGCCTTCATCTTCCGCAGGACGCCGCCCGCCCCGATCTCCGCGTCGTCGGGATGGGGACCAAAAGCGAGAAAATCCACCGCCATGGATCGGGCCTCCGTCGCAGATTGGGGTCGTGGAATGGGGGCTGGCTCGAGCGCCGAGAGGTGCAACGGCTGGGTATCATATCCGTGGGTCCGAGCGGTGACAACCGCCGCTGGGCAGCGTGCGCGGGGCCTTTCCGAGAGCCTTGGAGCCCGGTCACCTGTAGATCGTCCTAACTCTTCCCCACGACGACGAAAGCGTCGGAGTGGTCAGGGACCAGACGTCCGTGATCGACGGCTGGCTGGCTGCCTCCGCGAACGGGGTGATCCCGAGGACCTCGCAGATGGCGCGAACCACGGCGTAGTGGTTGATCCTCTGCTACGAACACCGTCAGGATCTGATTGGCGCTGCTGCCGTCGTCCTCGTCCCAGGTGAGCACGAGCATGCCCCTTTCCCCCAGGGCGCCGAGCATCGCCGGAATGTTGCGGGACAGCCACGCGTCCCCTTGGTCGATCGTCCCATCGTCCATGTTGTCGATGTTGTTTGGGATCACGAAGGCCAAGCTCGGAAGCGCTCCTTGCGCCAGGTCCAGCGGCAAGTCCGCCTAGGGCCTCTCGTTCGTGTGGTCGAGATTCGAGAAGTCGGTCCACGGATCGTGCCTCCGCGTATAGAGCTGGCTGTCCGCGCTGCAGACGGCCGATCCGGGGGAGGGGAGGTTCTCGGCATAGCTTCTCCAGGTCAGCCCTGCCGCCTCGCACGCGTGACCCAGGTTCTCGATCGTGTACGGCGCTCCTGGAGCCGGGCAGCCACCCGTCGTCACACCGATCGTGGTGGCAGACCACAGCGCCAGGTAGTTCGGGAGCGAGTGGTGCGTGATCGCGCGCGAATGCGCAAAGACGGTCCCCCCGCTGATCAGGCTCGAGATGTAGGTCTGCGTTCGAACCTGATCGTAGGACTTGTTCTCCATGATGACCACGACGACATGGTCGAGCCGGGGCGCCGAGGCGCTTGCACGGCCCCCACCCGTGGAGATAAGGAGCACCGCCGTGCCGAGCCGTTTGGCCCAGGGGGCGCGCAGCATGAGCGTTGACCGGGGCATCGATTGCTCACGGGATGGGTGCCCGGCGCGCATGGGTACCCGAATGGTGGTGCGAAGTGGGTCAGCTCTCATTGGATATAGTTCTTCATATCATCATATTGACAGACTATTTGTAATAGTAATATGGCGGCTGGCCTAATCATATATTGATTCGATGGGCCCTTGGTTAGGTTCGGTCATGGCATATGACGGCCGTCCTTCGCGGGAGAACTCTACGGATGCAGGGTCGCGCCGCGGGAGGGCGGGGCTCGGCTTGCCCCCAGTGAGACAGGGGTGCGAGGACGCTCCACCCCGTGCCACCGATCGCGAAGCGGCCGACACGGCGGTGGGGGCAGGGAGGGTTGCTCTGCCGGCCGCCCGGCCGAGGGGGCGAGCGTCCGCCGCAGGGGCGTAGGCGTCGCCGACGCCCCTGACGGCCTCGTCCGAGCCGCTCGTGACTATTGAGGACCGCAGCCCTGCACTTGCGGTATGCTGATCCCCGGGCCCCAGCCCCGGCGGCCCGGAGGGCGCCCTCGGAGGTCGCATGCTGTACTTCGCGTACGGCTCCAACATGGATCCCGACCAGATGCGGTCGCGCTGCCCCCATCACGTGGTGGTGGGGCTCGGCGCCCTGCGCGAGCACCGGCTCATCTTCCCGCTCAACTCACCCCGCTGGGGCGGAGGCGTGGCGAGCGTTCAGCCGCATCACGGCGAGACGGTATGGGGCGTCCTCTACGAGCTCACTCCCGAGGACATGAAGGGGCTCGACGAGCGCGAGGGGTTCCTGGGGCCGGGGAACCAGCACAACGTCTACGATCGCGAGCACGTCACCGTCGAGCTGGTGCGCCCCGACGACGGCTCGTTCCCGCGCCGGGTGCGCGCCGACGCCTACATCGCGCGGCCCTCCAACCCTTCGGCGCCCTCGCGCCGCTACCTCGACACCCTGCTCGCGGGGGCGCGCCATCACCGGCTGCCCGAGGAGTACATCGCCGTGCTGAGCGCGCACGTCGTGGTGGCGGAACCGGGCTAACCCGAGCTACCCCCGCCCGAGCGCCTCGATTCCTGCATCGAGCGCCGCGCGCAGCTCACGCCACGCCGCCGCTACCTCGGTCGCGTTGGCGCGGCAGTAGGCGGTGGCGACACCCGGCTCGCTCCCGGCGAGACGCGTCATGTCGCGGAACCCGGGGCCGCTGAGCCCCCGGGAGGCCGCGCCCTCGCCCAGATCGCGCAGGGCGCAGGCCAGCATGTAAGGAAGGTGGCTGGTTCGGGCCAACGCCTGGTCGTGGTCGGGCGGCGACACGCGGATTGGGCGCGCCCCGAGGGCCCGGATCATCTCCATCACGATCCCGGGGATCTCCACGGCCGAGTCGTGGAGCGCGAACGAGGCGCGCTCGAAGAGGTCAGCCCTGGCCGCCGCGAAGCCCCTCCCCTCGCCTCCGGCGATCGGATGGCCCCCCACCGCCCGCACGCCACGCGCCGCGGCCCTGGCGAGCGCCTCCGAGATCCCCGCGCGCGCGCTTCCGGTGTCGATCAGCGCCGCCCCCCGCGGCAGCGCCGCGGCGGCCGAGTCGATGACGCCCGGAAGCGCATCGACGCCCACCGCCAGCACCGCCAGCTCGGCATCGGCGCACGCGCCGGCGAGCGAGTCCGCGACCTGGTCGATGGCGCCCGCGGCCCTGGCCAGGGCGAGGGTCGCCGGGTCGATGTCGAAGCCGACGCGGCGCCATCCTTCTTCGCGGCCCAGGGCGAGCGCGATCGATCCTCCGATCTGGCCGAGGCCGATGATGGCTACGCGGCGCGGAGGCTCTCCCCCAGCCGCCGGGGCGAGAGGAGCAGTGCTCGCCGCGGGCCCCGGTGCGGCGGGATGGAGGTCCGGGCGCAGCGCCGCGGCGCCGTCGAGATAGACCGGGGCAAGCCTCCCGCCCGGCCGATCGCTCCAGAGCGTGAGCAGGACGCGGACGACTCGCGGCATGGCCCCCGGCACGGCGATCTCGCGCGCGCACAAGAGCGGCACGTCGTTCCAGCCCAGCCGCCGGGCGGCGTGCGCGGGAAAGTCGGCATCCAGATCCGGCGTGGCGGTGAAGAGGGCGCTCACCACCCGCTCGGGCCTGATCCGGTTGACGCGGACCAGCTCGGTGAGGAGCCGCGCCGTCGCCGTCACGATGCTCTCGGCATCGTTCCTAGGCACCGTGATCGCGCCCCTCACGGCGGCGATCGAGCAACCCGAAACGTTCGCGTCGGACATCTGCTTTCTCCAGCGGCGGAGGCGAAAAAAAACCCACCTCCGCAATCGGGAAGTGGGTCCGTGTGACGGAAGAAGCTAGCGCTCGCCGATCACGCCGGCACCCACCCCGAGCCGGGGCGGCGATAGGCGTAGCGGTGAGCGCGAGCCGTGACCATGGCCCGGGAGGCTACGAAGGGACCGGCGCGCCGTCAAGCGAGGCTCCGCGAAGAAGCGACCCACCGCATGGGACGGGGCGGACCCATCGGGCAACAGTGCCGTCGAGCCCGACCTGCGGACGCGCTATCCTGCGCGGGCCGGAGTGGCCCGGCAGCAAAGGAGTGTCATGTTCGAACGCACGATCTTGGAGGGCGCCCGGCTCAGGCTCCTCGAGTTGCACCAGGCGGAGGCGCTGTTCGACGCCGTGGACTCGAATCGAGACCACCTGCGGCGCTGGCTTCCGTGGGTGGATGGGACGAAGTCGGTCGAGGACTGCCGCGCCTTCATCCGCCGAGCCCTTGACCAGTTCGCGCACGGCCATGGCTTCCACGCCGGCATCTGGGCCGGCTCCCGCTACGCCGGAACCATCGGACATCACCGGATCGACTGGGCCAACCGGAGTGTCTCGCTGGGTTACTGGCTCGGGGCCGACTTCCAGGGCCGCGGCCTCATGACGGCGGCGTGCCGGCAGTTCGTCACCCACGCCTACGCCGAGATGCGGCTCCATCGCATCGAGATCCGCTGCGCGGTGGGGAACCTGAAGAGCTGCGCGATCCCCGAGCGGCTCGGCTTCACCCGCGAGGGCACGATCCGGCAGGCGGAGCGGCTCCACGACCGGTTCGTGGATCACGCCGTGTACGGGCTGCTCGCCGGCGAGTGGCGGGGCTGAGCGCGGGCGTGCGTCAGCGGCGCGCGGCGGCGACGGCCCGGGACGGCGCATCCGTCTCGTAGAGCGTCTCGAAGTACTCCCGCACCATGCGATCCGACGAGAATCGCTTCGTGGCCATGGCGATGCTGGCGCGCATCATACGGATCCAGCGGGCGCGGTCGGCCCAGGCCGGCATGACGCTTCCCTCCAGGGTGTCGTAGAGGGCCGCGAGATCCTTCTCGTCGTCCCCCGCGGTCTCGTCGCCGATCGCCCAGCCGTTGACGCCGTGCTCGCACGCCTCCGCCCACCAGCCGTCCAGGATGCTCAGGTTGAGCACGCCGTTCATCGCCGCCTTCATGCCCGAGGTCCCGCACGCCTCCAGCGGCCGCACCGGGTTGTTGAGCCACACGTCGCAGCCGCGCGTCAGGAAGCGCCCCAGGGCCATGTCGTAGTTCTCGAGGAACACCACGCGCCCCGCGTAGCGCCGCTGCGCCTTGACCAGACGCGTGATCACGGACTTGCCGTAACGGTCCTCGGGATGCGCCTTGCCGGCGAACAGCAGGTGGACGGGGTGAGCCTCGAAGAGGCTCATGAGCCGCGCCTCGTCGCGCAGGATGAGATCGCTGCGCTTGTAGCCCGCGGCGCGCCG
>VBOT01000063.1:9517-9949 GCA_005893225.1 Candidatus Eiseniibacteriota bacterium | reverse complement strand
AGAACTGCGCTTCGTTGAGCAGCGTGATCTTGTAGCCCTTCTCGCGCAGGCGCTTGATCTCCATCAGCTTGAGGCCCGCGTCCTTGCCGGCGGCCTGCTGCGGGTTGGGCCGCCCGCGCACCAGGACGGTGGTGCGCGCCGAGGGCCCCCCGTGGACGATCGCGCCCGCCTTCCGAGCGGCCCGCGCGGCCTCGCTCCGGCGCTTGCTCAGGATTCCGGTGAACGCGAGGTGCACGCCCTTGAGCGATCTCAGCACCCCGACCTTCAGCGGCGCGGGAGGATTCCGCAGCGCCTGGATCAGCTCGTCGGCGCTCTCGTACCGCTTGCGACGCTCGCCGATGCAGCGGTAGACGATCTCCTTCAGGTGATCGCTGCAGGCGAGACGCCGCACGTCCGGAGTGCGAAGGCGCGCGCCCGCGTCGCCCTTCACGA
>VBOT01000063.1:0-9444 GCA_005893225.1 Candidatus Eiseniibacteriota bacterium | reverse complement strand
CCGGCGAGGATGTCGCTCGGGGCCGTCATCGCGTTCATGGTGCGCGCCGTGATCCCTCGCCGGTCACTCTGGTGGCGGGTGATTCCGAAGTCGCCGAGCTTGAGGGACAGGCCGTCACACACGAAGACGTTGAGCGGCGTGAGATCGCGGTGGAGCATCTGGCCGCGGTGCAGCTTTCCCAGCACTTCGAGGACACCGGCGATCTCGCGGCGCGCCGTCCTTTCGCGCCATCCCTTGCCGGTGCGCTCGAGGTACGAGCTCAAGTCGCCATGACGTGCGTACTCGAGCGCCAGGCAGTAGAGCACCTCGCCGTCCGGGCGCATCAGCGGGAAGGCCTCGAAGACCCGGATCGCCCGCGGATGCCCGTGGAGCAGCTGCCCGAAGTACGCCTCGCGAAGCCAGCCGTCGATGCGCGCGCTCGCCTTGATGCAGACGGTCTCGGCGATGGTGGACGAGCGCCCCAGCCGCCGCGCCAGATAGACCTGGCCGAACCCGCCGTGCCCGAGCAGCCGCTCCACGCTGTAGGCGAGCCGCGTCTCGGGGCTCGAGACCGTCTGCCCGGGCGCCAGGAGCTGTCGCTCCCGATCGAGCCGGACACGCGGGGGCGTCAGGGTCCGGGTGGTGGCAGCGGTGATGTTCTTCGTGGTTGGGGTGGACATTCTCGTTGGTCAGGGCGCGGCGCCTGAAGTGGAGACCGATTGACGAACGCCCCGCAAGGATCGCACCCGGCCCACCATTGCACAACGGGGTGCTTCGGCGCCTACTCCCCGACCGTCAGCTTCCGGTAGATCTGCCAGTGCCGGAGCGCGGCGCGCGACCTCCCCAGTCGCTCGCAGAGTTGCGCCAGGTTGTAGTGGGCGTCGGCGTAGGAAGGATCCGACGCGATCACGCGCTCGTAGGCCGAGATGGCGTCCGCGAACCGGCTGAGGTCCTCGAGCGCCACCCCGAGGTTGAACGCGGCCGTCACGTCGCCCGGCCGGGACTCGAGCGCCATGCGGTAGTGGGCCTCGGCCGCCTCCGTCTCTCCCGCCTCGTGCAGCAGGCGGCCGAGGTTGATGCGCCCGTCGACGTGGCTCGGATCGAGCTCCAGCACCCGGCGGTAGGCGTCGCGCGCCTGGCCGGGATCGCAGGCCTCCAGCTCGCACCCGAGGTGGAACCAGTCCTCGGCCGAGAGCTCGTGCTCCACCTCGCGCGCCGCCTCGGCCGCCTTGCGGGCGAGCGGCGCCACCTCGGTGGCCAGCTCGGCCACCTCGAGGTCGAGCAGCGCCTGCCCCGATTCGGGGTTCCAGGCCACCGAGCCGTCGCGCACCACGATGGTGTCGCCCTCGGCGGTGATCCGCACGCCGGCGAGCTCGCGCCCGCGCGGGAGCTGCAGCTTGAGCTTCCGGAGCGCCCGCGTGACGGTGCGGAACGGGAGCCGATCCATCAGCGCCTTGCCGGTGCGCAGCACCACCAGGTCCTGGAACGAGAAGCGGTACTCGCGCCTCGGCCCGCGACGCGGAGCGATGCAGCCGCCCCGCACGAAGGCGTGGATCTGCGCCACCGACAGGTCGAGCAGCTTGGCCACGTCGCGGGCGGCGTAGCCGGCGTGGAAGGATGAGCGCTCGGCGGCGCTCGCCGGCATTGGGACCAGTCTCATCGGGCTCGTGTTCGCCACGGCCCGGGAGCTACCGGGACGCTTTCTTCCTCGCGCGGGGCTCCGCCGCCTCAGCGCTCTTCGTCGCGGTGCGCGGAGAGGGCTTGGCGGGCTTGCGCGCCGGGGCCTCCGCCTCGACCGCCTCGGCCGGCTTCCCGCCGGCCTCGACGCCGAGGCTCGCCTTGAGCGCCTGCATCAGGTCGATGATCTGGGCCTTCGGCTCCTCGCCGGCCGCGATCACGACCTCCTGGCCATCCACCTTCTTCTGGATGATCTCGAGCATGCGCTCGCGAGCCAGGTCCCGGTAGCTCTCGGGGGGGAAGTCCTCCTTGACGTTCTGCTTCATGAGCTGCAGCGCGAGCTGGAGCTCCTCGGGCTTGATCTCGGCCTTGCCGGGAATCGGCACCTCGGAGAACGGCCGCACCTCGTCGGCGTAGCGGAGCTGCTGCATCACCAGGCCCCCGGGGACGGGGCGCAGCATCACCAGGTAGAGCTTGCCGCGCGAGGCGTACTGCGCCAGGCCCACCACACCGGTCTGCGTCATCGCCTCGCTGAGCAGGCGGTAGGCCCGCTCGGCGCCCTTGTCGGGGCCGAGGTAGTATGGCTTGTCGTAGTAGATGGAATCGACCTTGGCCGCCGGCAGGAACTCGTTGATCGCGATCGCCCGGGTCGCCTCCTCCTCCACCGCCTTGATCTCTTCCGGAGTGAAGAGCACGTACTGGTCCTTCACGTACTCGTAGCCCTTGACGATGTCGTCGCGCTCCACCGTCACGGCGTCCTTGGGACAGATGTACTGCTGCTTGAGCGGCGTGCCGCACTTCTTGTGGACCATGCGGAACGAGATCGACTCGGCGGGCTGTCCGGTGGAGAAGAGCTTGACGGGGATGGAGACCAGCCCGAACGAGATGGTCGCGGACCCGATCGAATGCGGTGGGGCCATAGGCAACCGATACTAGCACGCGAGACCCGATGAACCGCAAACCGGAAACCGGCCCCAAGCGACCGGGCAAGGCCGCTCCGCCGGGCGGCGGCGGCGAGGGGGCCGCGAAACGCAAGGCGGCCCCGCTGGGAGGCGGCGACGAGGGGGCCGCGAAATCCGGCCCGGGCGACCCGCTCGAGCGCTACCGCGCCAAGCGCTCGGCCGGGCGCACGCCCGAGCCGTTCGGGGCCACCGGAGACGCCGACGCTTCCCGGCAGCGCCTGTTCGTGGTCCAGAAGCACGCGGCGCGCCGCACCCATCACGACCTGCGCCTCGAGTGGGGAGGAACGCTCTGGTCGTGGGCGGTGCCGAACGGCCCTTCGGCCGACCCCTCCGAGAGGCGGCTCGCCGTCCAGGTCGAGGACCATCCGGTCGAGTACGCGGACTTCGAGGGCATCATCCCCGCCGGCAACTACGGGGCAGGCGCGGTGATCGTGTGGGATCGTGGCGTATGGATCCCTCACGACGACCCCGAGGAGGGAATGCGAGAAGGCAAGCTCCACTTCGATCTCCACGGCCACAAGATGCGCGGCGAGTGGATCCTGGTGCGCACCAAGGCCGGGCCGGACCAGTGGCTGCTGTTCAAGAAAGCCGACGCCTGGGCGCGCAAGGGCGCGCCGCCATTCCCCGACGAGTCGGTGCTCTCGGGGCTCACGGTGGAGGAGTTGCGCGACGGCGTGACCCGTGCGGAGGAAATCCGCGCCGTGCTGGAGAAGCAAGGCGCCCCGCGCCGGCGGGTCGATGCGAGCACGCTCAAGCCCATGCTGGCGGAGACCGCGGAGGCTCCGTTCACCCGCTCCGGCTGGCTGTTCGAGCTCAAGTATGACGGCTACCGCCTGGTCGTGGCGCGGGAGCCGGACGGCAGCGCGCAGCTCGTCTCCCGCAACGGCAACGACCTCACGCCCACCTTCCCCGAGATCGCCCGCGCGATGCGGGCGCTCCCCTACGAGGGGATCGTCATGGACGGCGAGGTGGTGGTGCTCGACGAGCAGGGCCGGCCCGACTTCAACCGCCTGCAGCACCGCGGCCGGCTCCAGCGGCGGACCGACATCGATCGCGCCACGGTCGAGCACCCGGCCACGCTCTTGCTCTTCGACCTGCTCGGCTTCGAGGACTTCGACGTCCGGCCGCTGCCGCTTCTCGAGCGCAAGGAGCTGCTCCGCCGCCTGCTGCCGCCGGCCGGAGCTCTGCGGTACTCGGACCACGTCGAGGAGCGGGGTGAGGAGCTGTTCGAGCAGGTCCAGAAGCTCGGCCTCGAGGGGATCATGGCCAAGAAGGCCGACGCGCCCTATCGCTCGGGGCGGTATCCCCAGTGGCTCAAGATCAAGGCCGATCGCAGCGGCGACTTCGTGGTGTGCGGCTACACCGAACCGCAGGGATCGCGGGCCGGCTTCGGGGCGCTCCACCTCGGGGCGTTCCAGGACGGCGCCCTGGTCTACGTCGGGCGCGTCGGGACCGGCTTCGACAACCAGAAGCTCGAGGATCTCCCCGACCTGTTCCGCAGCGCGCGGCGATCCGACCCGCCGTGCACGGGAGCGGTTCCCAAGGGCAAGGAGCACGTGTGGGTCGAGCCCCGGTGGGTCGCCCAGGTACGCTTCAAGACGTGGACCGGGGACGGCATGCTCAGGCACGCGGTGTTCGAGCGCCTGCGCGAGGACAAGCGGATCGAGGAGTGCCTGCTCCCCGCGGCGCCCGAGGTCCCCGCCGAAGAGCCCCACCCGCCCGCGCCCGCGGCCGCGACCGCGGCGCCCGAGCGAACCCTCAAGTTCACGAACCTGGACAAGGTGTTCTGGCCGGAGGAGCGCTACACGAAGCGCGACCTGATCGAGTACTACCGCACGATCTCGCCCTGGCTCCTGCCCTACCTGCGCGAGCGGCCGGTGGTGCTGACCCGCTATCCCGACGGGATCGACGGCAAGAGCTTCTACCAGAAGAATGCGCCCGCCTTCCTGCCCGACTGGATCCGGAGGGTGCGCGTCTGGAGCGCCGAGGGCGAGAAGGAGATCGACTACATCGTCTGCGATGACGAGGAGACGCTGCTGTTCCTCGCCAACCTGGGCTCGATCCCTCTCCACATCTGGTCGAGCCGGGTTTCCACGCTCCAGCAGCCCGACTGGTGCATCCTCGACCTCGATCCCAAGGGAGCGCCGTTCGAGCACGTGGTGCGCCTCGCGATCGCGATCCGGAAGCTGTGCGAAGAGATCGGGCTCGAGCCCTTCATCAAGACCAGCGGCTCGACCGGGCTCCACGTGCTGCTTCCGCTCGGCGGCCTGTGCACCTACGAGCAGTCGCGGATGCTCGGGCAACTGATCGCGCGCGTGATCCTTGACGAGCACCGGGAGATCGCGACCATCGCCCGCGCGCTCTCGGCCCGCGAGGGCAAGGTCTATCTCGACTTCCTCCAGAACCGCCACGGCCAGCTGCTGGTGGTGCCGTTCAGCGTCAGGCCTCTGCCTGGGGCCCCGGTCTCGACCCCGCTCGAGTGGAGCGAGGTCAGCCCCCGCCTCGACCACCGGAGCTTCACCATTCGTACCGTGCCCCCGCGCCTGAAGAGGCTCGGGAGGGATCCGCTGAGCCCGGTGCTGAGCTCGAAGCCGGAGCTGGGGAAGGTCCTGGCGAGGCTGGAGGAGAAGCTGCGCGAGACTTGATCGATCTACGATCCGTGCCCTCGTTGGTCAGCATGGAAGCACGAGCAAGGGGAGGGTAGGATGCCTGCGTGAGTCCGACCGTCTTTCGGGCGGGGCCCTATCGGTTCTTCTTCTTCTCGCGCGAGGAGCGGCGTCCACACATTCACGTCAGCCACCCGACCGGGGAAGCGAAGTTCTGGCTCGACCCCGACATCGAGCTCGCCGCTAACTACGGACTGACTGCCCAGCGGCTCGCGAAAGTCGTGCGGTTGATCGAGGAGCATGAGGATGAAATCCGCGTCGCATGGCGACGACACTTTGCACGTTGAAGTGTCCGGGATATCGATCCACGGGGTCTGGCTGTTTCTCGGGGATCGGGAGCTATTCCTCCGTTTCAAGGATTTCCCTTGGTTCCGCGATGCCCCTGTTGCGGGGGTACTTCATGTAGAGCGACCGCAGCCCCATCATCTCTACTGGCCAGATCTTGACATCGACCTGGACGTGCAATCGATTCTCGATCCCAAGCGGTTTCCGCTGGTCAGTCGGGAGCGGCTCAGCTCACGTTTGCAGGGGGCGGCGGGGGTGCAGCGTGCCAAGGCGAAAGCATCGCCACGCCGGTCCCGCCGCCGCTAGACCGGTCGGCTCTCGCAAGCGGACCCGGGCCCCGCTACGCGTGCAGCTCCACCACGTCTCGATCCGAGAGCGCGTGGTCGCGATCCACCTACTGCCCGGGGAAGCGCGCCGTGCCCCAGATGCGCGCGTGCTTGAGACGCTCGGCGATGTCCTTGTGCACCGCGACCGCGAGATCGTGGACCGTGGCGCCGCGCCGCAGGACGAACGGGCGCTCGAGGTCGGGCTTCTTCCCCGGCTCCTTGGCGTAGATGCGGATCCGCCCGAGCTCCTCGAAGAGCGCGCGGCGCAGCTCCTCGAGCCCCTCGCCATGCTCGGCGGCCGCCGGGAAGAATGGCAGGTCGGCCCCGATCGCCTGGTGGGCGCGTGAGGCGAGAGAGCCGCCGGGATCGAGGTCGCGCTTGTTTCCGACCGCGAGCACCGGGCGCGCCGCGACGAAGGACGGCGCGTCGGGAGGCAGTGGACGCGTCGCCGGCCACACGCGTGCGCGCTCCAGCAGCTCGGCGAGCGCCAGGGCTTCGAGCTCCAGGTCGTCCGCGGTCACGTCGAGCACCAGCGCGATCCCGTCCGCTCCGTGCATCAGGTTGGTCATGTACGGCTCCGCGTGCTCGGCGGTCACCGCCGGCGTGTCCACGAGCTGAACCTGGACGTCCTCGTAGGGCATCATCCCCGGCTGGGGGATCCGGGTCGTGAAAGGATACGCAGCGACCTCCGGATGGGCGTGCGTCAGGGCCCGCAGCAGCGCCGACTTCCCGGCGTTGGGCGGGCCGACCAGGATCCACTGGCCGGCTCCCTCGCGCCGCACGTGCCCGGGATCGACGCGATGGCCCGCGCCGCGCCTGCCGTGCTCGCGCTCCTCCTCGAGCTTGGCGAGGCGGCGCCTGAGATCTGCCTGAAGCTTCTCGGTGCCCTTATGCTTGGGCAGGAGCGCCATCATCTCGCGCAACGCCTCGAGCTTCTCGTCGTGCGTCGCGGCCTGGCGGAAGCGCTCCTCCGCTTCCTTGTACTGGGGCGTGAGATTCGCCGGCATTGCCGCCTCATTATATAAGAGGGGCGGGTGGGTCCGGATGAGCGAGCGAATCAGGCCGGGCGCGGTCTGCGCGCGCCCACCCTCATCGAGGATCCTTCAGCGGAGGATCCTTGACCCGGGGATTCGGTTCGCCCCTCCACTGCGTGCCGACGAGATGGAAGTGCAGATAGGCCACGCTCTGCTCCCCGGGACCTGCCGAGATGACGTGGTAGTGGCGCATGCCGCGGTCGCGAACCAGCTGTCCGATCACGGCGAAGGCATCGGCAAGATAGGGCTCGTCGCCCTGGGCCACGTGGGCGGCATCCCGGATGTCGCGCTTCGGCACGATCACGAAGTGCTCGGGCGCCCGCGACATGGTGGGCAGCCGGATCGCGATCGCGCGGTCGGTCTCGAGCACGACCAGTGGAACGAGGCCCGGCGCCCGCTGCATCACGATCGCACCCACGAGGCCCGCGATCTCGCTGGGCGACCAGCAATGATTGCAGCGGTCCACCGCGAGGAACGAGCGCGGCTGGACGTCGCGCATCGCGTACCCCCCGGCGGTGAATCCGAGCAGGAAGATCAAGTTTCGACCGAGCCACGAGCGAGCTTGGATGCGCCCGCTCCTCCTGGTAGGCTACGCGTCCCCGAGCCCAAGTAACGCTCCCACCCTCAAGCAAGAAGGAGACTCGAGTCAATGGCCAGGAAGATGGTTTGCATCGCCGCACTGGTTTCGTTCCTCGCGGGCGCGGCGCTCGCCGCCGAGAACAAAGCTGCCGACCCCAAGGCGATGGAAGAGGCCATCATGAAGGCTTCCACTCCGGGAGCCGAGCACCAGCGTCTCGCCGCGCTCGAGGGACAGTGGAAGGCCACGGTCAAGATGTGGATGGACCCCTCCAAGCCGCCCGAGACCTCGGAGGGCACGTCCGAGATGAAGATGATCCTCGGCGGTCGCTACCTGGAGCAGAGCCACAAGGGCACCGCCATGGGCCAGCCGTTCGAGGGCGTGGGCCTGACCGCCTACGACAACATGAAGAAGAAGTACGTCAGCACCTGGATCGACAACATGGGAACCGGGGTACTCACGTGGGAGGGGCTCTACGACGCGAGCTCCAACAGCATCACCATGATGGGCGAGTACATGGACCCCATGTCCGGAAAGATGAAGAAGTCGCGCACCGTCACCAAGATCGTGAGCCCCGACCAGCAGGTCTTCGAAATGTACGACAAGGCACCCGGGGCCAAGGAAATGAAGGTGATGGAGATCACCTACGATCGGATGAAGTAGGGCTCCCCCAGCGTCGCGCGCGGTTTCGACCCCCGCGTTCTCCGAGGGCGCGGGGGTCAACATTTGCCGGAGGATCGAGCCGCTCCCACGCCGTGGGCGCGCTGCGCCGTATCGATCACACCTCCGGAACCAGCACCGCCGCCCCGCGCAGCCGACCCTCCCGGAGAAGAGCCAGTGCTTCGTTGGCCCGGGCGAGCGGGAGGACCTGGGTCTCGGTCCGCACCGGCACCTTGGGCGCGAGTGCCAGGAACTCCTCGGCGTCGCGGCGGGTCAGGTTCGCGACCGAGCACAACGAGCGCTCTTCCCAGAGGATCTCGTAGGGGAAGGACGGAATGTCGCTCATGTGGATCCCACCGCAGACCACGGTCCCGCCCTTCGCCACGGCGCGCAGGGCCTGCGGCACGAGCGGCCCGACCGGCGCGAAGATGATGGCCGCGTCCAGCAGGTGGGGCGGACGGACGTCAGAGTGGCCCGCCCACGTCGCCCCGAGCTCGAGTGCGAAGTCCCGGGCCGCGCGATCGCCGGGGCGGGTGAAGGCGTAGACCTCCCGCCCCAGGTGGCGCGCCACCTGGGCCACGATGTGCGCGGCGGCGCCGAAGCCGTAGATACCCAGGCGCTGCGCCTCCCCGGCCTTGACCAGCGAGCGATAGCCGATCAGCCCGGCGCAGAGCAGGGGCGCCGCCTCGACGTCCGAGTAAGAATCCGGAATCGCGAAGCAGTAGCGAGCGTCGGCGAGAGTGTGCTCGGCGTAGCCGCCATCGAGGGTGTAGCCGGTGAAGCGCGCCCGGTCGCACAGGTTCTCCCGGCCGGTGCGGCAGTAGTCGCACTGCCCGCAGGTCCAGCCGAGCCACGGAATCCCGATGCGTGCTCCCGCGGCGAAACGCTCCACCCCGGGGCCCGCCCGCAGCACCGTGCCCACGATCTCGTGGCCCGGGACCAGGGGCAGCTTGGGTTCGGGGAGCTCGCCGTCGACGACGTGGAGGTCGGTGCGGCACACGGCGCAGGCGCGCACCTGCACCAGCACCTGTCCGGCCGCGGGCTCCGGCACCGGCACTTCGGCATGGCGGAGCGGCTGCCGCGGCTGGTCCAGGATCATCGCGCGCATGACGCTGGCTCAGACCATATGGAACGACCGGCTCGCGATCGTAAGGTCGTGCTTCTCGCGAGAGAAGACGACGGTGGCGGGGGTACCGCCACGCTCGATCGCGGGTTAGCGCCAGCGGCGCCAGAGCCGCATACGAAGGGAGCCGGTCGTGAGTTCGGACGGTATCACCT
>VBOT01000062.1 GCA_005893225.1 Candidatus Eiseniibacteriota bacterium | reverse complement strand
CGATGGGCTCCAGACGCCCTAGCCTCCCTGGCCCACCTTCTTGCGCATCCAGACACCCCACGTGATCCGACCCGCTTCCTTGTCCGTAATCGGGCGACCCGTCACCTTGAGGGCCAGCTTGATCTGGCCGTGGTGGTAGCCCTCGTGCCAGATCATGTGCTGAAGGAGGAGGATGGGATGGTCGTAGTGCAGGTTCATGTCCTGGCCTGTCTCCACCCGACTCTTGACCGCGTCGCGCACCGCCTTGGCGCTGTCGTTCAGCATGTGCGCGATACGATCGGCGTCGCGCTCGTCCACCCACTCGTTCGCGGGTAGTTCTCTGGCGAACTCGGGAGCATCCTCGGAGATGAACGCGAGTCGCACATAGTGGATGTGCGTGAACAGCTCCGCGACGGACGGGCTGCCCTCCATCACCCTGGCCTCCAGCCCGCCCTCCGGCAGGGCGCGGAGCAGGTTGAGCAGAATGGAGTTGTTCCGATCCCAGGAGTCCAGCAGGGCCTCGAACAGGCTCTGGTCGCGTCTATTGGACATCACAACCTCCGTTCCCTTCCTGGAGGATGCGGTACGAGGGCTACAGCTCCATCTCGCAGACCGTCGTTACTCGACGTTCGGGATCTTCACGATGCTGCCCTTCGCCTGCGGGTCGTTCGGGTCCTTCACGACCGTGACGTAGAGATCCTTCCCGCCGGGGCCAAACGCGACGTTGGTCGTGCCGTCGCCCGCGGCGATCGGGAACACGTGCAGCAGCGTGCCGTCGGGAGCGATCTTCAGGATCTTCCCGCCGAACCACTGGGCCACGTAGATGTTGCCCATGCCGTCGATCTTCATGCTGTCCGGTCCCAGCCACCACGAATTGTTCTTGTTCGGCGTCAGGAGATTCAGCAGCGCGAGATTCGCACGGTGGCTGAGCGAGCCGTCGCCATTGACAGCGAACTTCAGGATGCAGTTTCCGACCGTCTCGCTGACATAGAGCGTCTTCTGGTCCGGGGAGATACCGATGCCGTTGGCGTAGTTGAGGTCGTTCGCGACCTCGACCCACTGCCGGCCGCCCGGCGCAAGGTAAAGGATCTTGCCGGCCACCGCGGTCGGCACGGTCTGATAGGGTCCGAACACGGTGGCATACGCTCCCCCGCTCGCCGTGACCACGATATCGTTGATGCCGCCATCGAATTTGCTGCCCTTGTCATCGGCGTCCCAGCGGTGCAACTGCCTGCCCTTCATGTCGAGCTCGAGGATCGCTCCGTGCTCGTCAGTGCACGCGACCAGGAAGGTCTTCTGCCTGGTGAGCGCGAGGCCATTGTGGCTGCAGCCCGGCATCGAGTTCAGGACCGTGGTGGTCTTGCCGTCCCACTTCGAAAACGTGCCGGATGTCCATGCCACAAAGTAGAGATTCCCGTCCACGAACAGTGGTCCTTCGGGCCCGAGCACGTTGCTCACGATGGTCACCTCTTCGGCCCGGGCTGCCGCCGCGGTGAGCATCAGGCCAACGGCGATGCAGATGAGTCCACGGATTCCCATTCTGGATCCTTTCGGGGCGATGGAAGCCTGGAGGGGCGACAGGGCTATGCCCCAAGCATAGTCAGTCCGATGGTTCTCGGGAAGGTCCTGCGCTTGCGAACCGCCGACATGTGCCCTGATCGAGAGTCGCTGCGGGATCCATTCGAGCTCGATCGGGCCGCGTACGGTGTCGATCGATCGCGCCTTCTCGAGCGGCTCGTGGCGGAAGGTGTGGGGGAGCCGCTGGTGGCCGGGTCGGAGCGCGGCGACGCCTCGGGCTACGCGCTCGCGCGCCCCGGCCGCGCCGCGACGTACGTCGGTCCGGTCATCGGCGATGATTCACGCTCGATCGGGCGACTGGCGGAGGGAATGCTGGCGCGGTTCGCTGGCCAAGAGGTATGTCTCGACCGCCACCGCGGCGGGCACCTGGAGCCTGAGTTGCTGGCGCAACGAGGGCTGACCCTGCGCCGCAGTCTCTTTCGCATGTACCATGGCGCGCGACTCGACGCCGGGACGGCGCGGTCCATCGGCGCGAGCGCGGGACCGGAGTTCGGTTGAGCGACGAAGGCCTGGAGCTGACCGGCACATGAGATCCTGCCCGAGCCTTGAGTCTCGGCCCCCTGCCTACGAACGCCGCGTCGCCTCCCGCAACGCCGCGCGTGCCAGCGTACGGGTCGAGTCGATCGCCGGCTTCCGGGACGAGGAGCGGAATCTCGGTGCAACCGAGGACCACGGCGTCGCAACCCCGCGCGCCCAGTCCCCGGATCACGTCATGCATGTGGATCCGCGAGGAGGAACCCCCGCCGTTCGCCGCGCTCGAGGCCACCTGGATCGAACAGGCCGGTCGCGCCCGCGAGGTGCTGAGCGCCGTGCGCGACTGGAAGGCCGAGTTCGAGGCCCATGTCTTCCTGTTCGCTCGATACTGCTGGCGTTGGACGCAAGCCAGAACTATTCGTGATCGCCTGAGGCCTTCCGAGGCCCGGTGAACGCCCGCCCGGTTAGGGCAGCGATTTCGACGGCGTGGTGTGGTCGAAGTAGATGAGCGCGTCGTAGTACTGCCCCACCGGGATCGGCTCTGGAATCGCCTCGAACGCGAAGTTGCGCATCGGCAGCGGCTGTGCAAGCCACCCCGATGCCCCCGGGTCCGCCGCGGCGCTCCGGAGGTCCAGGATGAACCGCGGGATGCCGGTCGAGTGGCATGCCCATTCCAGGCTGCCCGGCGAGGACGGTTTCGCGAGCTGCTCGCCGGGAGGGTCTCCCGCCGCAACCGCGTTGTAGCTGCCCTCGTGGAAGGCGAAGCCGATGACGACCATCTCGCGCCCGTATCGGCCGGCGAGACGGGCGCCCAGGGAGACGCGCCTCGCCAGACGCAGGTTCTGCTCCCAGAGCACTATTCTGGAGCCGGGTGCGGCCTGGTCCAGCATCCGGGCGACGTTCTCCGCCATGATGTCCTCACGCTTGCCTGCAGGTCCGACGTTCACGTCGGACATCTGGGCGATGGTGCGCGCGTTCAGGATCGCCCTGTCCACGTCGGCAGGCGCGGAAGAGGAGACGAGCCGATCTCGCCCGGCCTCCAGGTGCTCCAGAACGCGCGTCGAGGCCGCGCTGGCTTCGGGCCAGGTCGCGGTGGCGGGAGGCGCGTCCGGGGCGACCCTGCGGATGCGCAGGCTGCGCTTTCCCGCGAACACAGTCGTCGAGTCCAGATCGATGGCGTAGGCGCCTCCCTTCGACACGCTGATGTCCATTCCCACCGGACGGTCGGTGCGTTCCATGGTCAGGTCGAGACTCTCGTTTCCGGCGAAGGGGATTCCGTCGATCTCGACGGCCAGCGAGTCGAACCAGGCCATGCCGCTCCCCTCCAGCATGCAGCCGAAGCGGATGGTCGAGATGCTGTCGGGTATATCGAGGGTGAAGTCGTAGGGTGTCCACGGCGTGGTGCCGCTGACGTCCCGCGTGGTTCCCCCGACGACATTCTTGCGGCTGGCATCGCCGCGCAGCCAGAGCGCCGCAGAGCCGTCGTGCACATTCTCGGTCCGGATCCAGCCGCTGAAACGGATCTTGTGGCCGGCCGCCACCGACGCGGGGAACAGACCACGGGCTCCCGCCGCCCGGCTTTCTTGCCGCGGGGCCGTCGCCACGAGCCGGTAGGCATGGGTGACCGAGTCGAGGTAGGCGGGCTCGGCGCGAGCGACGAAACGAGTGACGGCCGCCGACGCCGAGTCGGTGGAGCCCAGCATGTCGAAGCCGAGGAACTGGAGGCGGCCGCGGCCCGACCGGTTGAACTCACGCATCCACTCGACGAAGCTCAGGAACTCCTGCGTCCTCCTCCGCCGGGCGATCCCCGCGAGCAGTGCCTTCGGGTCGCCCCGCCCGTCGAGGACGTACTCGTTCACCCGGTAGGCATCGGGCATGTTCTCCTCGATGGCAAAGAGAGTGAAACCCATGTGGGTGGCGAGGTACTCGACGATGCGGCGCTTCATCTGGAAGAACTCGTGCGTGCCACTCGAGACTTCGCCCAGCGCCACGACGCGGGCATCGCCGACGACGGCGCGCAGCGGTGCAAGGTCGCGATCGGTGCCACCGGGCTCGCAGGTGGCGAAGGGCCGCGCAAACTTCCGGAGCCACTCGACCGGAGGGCGGCCGACTGTCGGCGGAGCGGCGCCGCAGGTCATGAGAGCGCAGAGAACCAGGCCGATGATGCTTCGCCGCAACCGGAGTGGTGTGGGACGCATGGCGCGACCTCCGAGGAGAGGAATGGGACTTAAGACCGGCCACGAGACTCTACACGGGCGATACGCCTGCGCCTCGAGCGAAAGTCCATGGTCTGCCGCGCCGAAATGATCCGGCTTGCAAGGCGGGGGCTTCTCGGCCCTTCAGCTGGAATCTTGGTCGCGCCTGCGCCATAACTCTCCGCCCCGCAACTCCTTCGAGGCGGCATCGGCAAGTGGTAAGGCGAGGGTCTGGAAATCTCGGCGACAGGTTTTTCAACGATGGCGCGCAAGGCGCATTGTCCCAACTGAATACCTCCATCGCCCCAGCGAGTTACGGCGCTGGGGCGATGTGCTTCGAGGGGACACGAGAGGACACGAGCGGGCGCCGGATGGCCGTCTGGCTCAGGTTGGGTGGTCGCCCGACAGTGGATCAACCCAGGGTGTTCTCGATGCTGTTCCTCGCGTGACGACGGCATACAGGCTGCGGCTATCGGTCGTCACGCGCGTTCCCTCCTTGGCCAGCTCGCGCGGGCGGCGCGGGCGCGCGAATCAGGCGGGTGGGGTCGCCCCGGCGGTGGCGTGCTGCTCCGCAGCGCGGAACGCACGGCCGCCGACCGCGCCGCCGATCAGGTCCATGGCAGCGTGGAGGACGATTGCCAGCCACAGCGAACCCGTGCCGGTCACGAGCAGCCCGAACACAGCTCCGACGATCGCGGTCCGCACCACGTGCATGCGGCCGAGGTAGAGGTGCCCGAGGCCGAACAGCACCGCCGCCAAAGCGAAGCCGGCCACGGATCCAGCCAGCGAAGTGAAGTACCAGAGCGCGAAGCCGCGGTAGAGGAACTCCTCGCACAGTCCCGCGGTGACCGCGAGCACCGCGAACAGCCGCTGCTCGTCGGTCGTGCGCGGCACCAGCGGATCCACTTTCGTCTGCCGCGCCGCGAACCGCACGAGCCGTTCGGGATCTGCGACGAGCGCGCCGACCCGGACCAGCACGAGCACGAGGTAGCCGGCGACGAACGCGGCGCCCAGGGCTGTTGGAGCCGGCCGGCCCGCCCCGACGTGCAGCACGGCCCACGCGCGATGCTGCGGGACCCATAACGCGACCACCGCGGCCGCGAAGGCCCACTCCAGGACAATCAGGTTGCGGTACGCGCGCCTGCGCGTGCCGGGGACGCGATCCGCGAGCGCGCGCACGATGCGCGGCCAGTACCACCATGCCTCGCCGAGCGGCAGCAGCGCCATGAGCGCGATCAGCGCATGATCGGCGACGCCCGGCGCATGGGCCGCCGGCACCTGCGGGACCATAACTGGGAGCCTCCATCTGGACCGTGTGCGCTAGTCACGACCTGATCTGACAGAGCTGGCCGAAGAAGAAGGTGGCCAGCTACCCTTTCTCGGTTGGACTAACAACTAGCTCCCGGCTCCGGGTCCTCGATGCTCCTGGCACGCTCCGCGGCGACGGCCCGCGGGGCTCGCTCTCACTCGCAGGTGATGCGCACCTGCGCCTTACCTCCGCGCCCCGAGACGACGTCGATGTTCATCTCCCCGAACTCGCCCACCAGTTGGTCGATCGTGTCGACGTCGATCTTGGAGAGATCCACGTCCACGCCGCGCTCGCGCAGACGTGCCTGCAGGCCCGCTCCGGTGAGGCCGGGAATCATGGCCCCGAGACGCATGCCGTTGCGGACCAGCGCGACCGGCACGCGAATCGTGACCTCACGGCTGCGGCCGCCCATGTAGCCGGGCCACATCCAAGCCCGACGCGCATGCTCCCCGTCGTCGCCGGGCCAGCCCCGGGTCTTGGTGACGGTGATGCGCAGGTACTTGGGGGACGGAGCTTCGCCGGTCGCGCCTCCCTTCCCCGCGGCCGCGGCCGCGGTGGCTGCGGAGCCGGTGGACACCGGCCCGATCGCCGCCAGCAGCCGGTCGGCTTCGTCCACCGTGATCTTGCCCTGTGCCAGCAGGTCCAGCACACGGCGGGTCTCTTCGCTCATGACGACTCCTTCTGACGCAATTGGTTGAGAACTTCCTCCACGCTCAGCTCGCCGCGCTCGAGGCGGGTGAGCAGCTCGCTCGTGGACGGGGGCGCCGGCTCCGCCTCCGGCGCGACCTCGACGAACGGCAGCAGCGCGCCGATGCGATTCAGGCGGTTCTTGATCGTCGGATAGCTCACGCCGAAGAGCTGCTCCACCTGCTTGATGGATCCGTGGCAGCGCACGAAGGCGGCGACGAACGTCTGGTCCTCGCTCGACAGGCGGGCGAGCGGCGGAAGCTCGAATGGTCCCTCGACCACGACGTCCTGCTCGACCAGCCGCGCGCGCAGGATCTCGACCGCGCGCCCCGCGCAGAGCTTGCTGAGCACGTGCCATTCCTTGCTCATGTGAAGAATTATCTGCTCATGGATTAAATAATTCAAGCCATAACTTGATTTTATTGATATGACAAGACATCGCCCTCCGGTGACGCACAACCGTAGCTCTGGCAACGGCTTGGGCAGTCCGAAGAGACCCACACGCCTTCGAACGGGCGACCTGCCTCGTTGCAAAGCGCCCCGCGGCGTTGACGGGCGCCGCGAGGTGCGCTGTCGCTTGATGCCTACCGTCGATTTGCTCGGAGCGATCTGGAGTCGGTGGGGACGATCGGTAGCAGCACAGGAGCACCGCGCGTAGCTGCTGCGAGCCGCAACACTGTGAGTCGCGGTTCATTGCGCCGAGCTGGCCGCCCTGCAAGGCCAGGGGCTTCTGGACCCTTCATCGGCTGGAATCGGCTTGGCGCCTGCGCTATAACTCTTCGTCCCGCAACTCATTCGAGGCGGCTTAGCCAGAGGGTCTGCAAGCCCCTTCGACACGCTCCAGCTCCCCTAGCTCTACCCCTCGCGGAACACGATTTCCCCCTCGTCACTCAAGTCGAACCGCTCGGCGAGCGGAGCCGTGGGGAGCCCCGGCATGCGCAGGATCTCGCCCGTGATCGGCACGATGAATCCGGCGCCCGCCGCGAGCTGGATCTCGCGCACCGTGACCAGGAAGTCCTTGGGGCGCCCGAGCAGCGCCGGGTTGTCGGAGAGCGACTGCTGGGTCTTGGCGATGCACACCGGGAGCCGGTCGTGGCCCAGCTTCTCGAGCAGCCGCAGGTCGCGCCGGGCGCGGAGCTGGTAGTCGACCGCTTCGGCGCCGTACATCTCCGAGGCGATGGTGAAGATCTTCTTC
>VBOT01000061.1 GCA_005893225.1 Candidatus Eiseniibacteriota bacterium | reverse complement strand
AGCCCGCAGATACCGCAGCGCGAACCACTTGCGCCCGCCGACGCTCGCCCCGCAGCTTAAGCGCGAGCCGTTAGGCGTCACGGCGAACTCGAGGACCTCGTGTCTAATGCTGGTGCGGCCTCAGCCGCCGTCGTGCTCCTGACGAGGGCTTTCTCTCCTGGTTTTCTGAGCGCACAGAGCTCTTCCCCGGTGACGGTCCGTCCCGGAGGCGGTCTTGTAACTGGTGTTCTCCTCACGCCTACCCGCCGCGAATTCACGATCTCCGCAACCGCGTGTGAGGTTGATACCGGCGGGCTTCCGGCGAAGGTGGGGTCGTTCGTTCAAGAGACGCAATTGGTCGGAGATACCGTGATCCTGTTTATCGAGGAGTGGCGGGAACCTGACAGTCCCACCCTCGACACGACAGCGCTCGACCGTCGCACCCTGGCCCCTTTGTGGAGCCACGTTCACTTTCAGGAGAACGCATCGGCGTCTTGGGAATTTCGTGGTCGGCGCGTCCTGTGGTCGGTTCTGCAACCGGACGGAGAGACTGAGTCCTTAGACTCCACCCTATCGGAGCAGGCCTTTCTCGCCGGCACGACGAACCTTCTCCTAGGTGTTACACCACGTCTGTACCTCCCGAATGCGCGTATCGTTTACTCGTTCATAGACATCGCCGGGGGCCCTGGCAAACCATCTACCTTCGCTTCTTACGCTACCGCCGCCCGCGTGACGGGCTCTGAGTCAGTCAGACTGCCGAATGGAACGCGCGTGGACACCTGGATCGTAACCACCGCACCAGATGGACGGACGTATTGGGTTGACAAACGCAGCTACGAAGTTCTGATGTGGCACGTCCCGGAGTACGAGTCGATCTGCGCAACCACTTACGCGAGATCTTCGCCGTGACGCCTAACATGCGCTTGAAGCTGGCGGGCCTCGCCAGTAGGGAACTATTGCGTTGCCTCGCCGGCACCTCACCACGCGGGGCTCGCTTCCCTTGCGCCGGCGGGTCCGTCGCCCGCAGCTTAAGCGCGGTCCGTTAGGCGGCTTGCGACCCTGTCCTGGACGGGCAGCCATATGCAGCGTCTGACACTCAGCTACCTCGCCGGGTACCTCTTGGTGGGTGGACTCGGGTTCCTGGTCGCACCCGACGTCGCCTTGCGCCTCCTCCTCTCAAACGGCGCGTATGGCGACATCATGCCCCGGGTGGTCGGACTGTTCATGCTCGTCCTGGGCGGCTTCATCCTCCAGTTTGTGCGCGCACGAGACTATCGGTACTACCTCTATGCTGTCGTCGCGCGTTCCTTCATCGTACTGGTGCTGACCGCCCTCTACTTCCAGGCGCGCGACCCGTTGTTCCTCGTACTGGATGCGATCGTCTTGATCGGCTTGTTGCCCTCCATCTATGTGGTTGTTCAGTCGGCGCGCGCCAACAGGCCGATGTAGTCGCAACCGCAAGCCGCCTAACAAGCGCTTGAAGCTGACGGGCGGTGATCGCTCTAAGGGAAGCGGAGTGTTGTGCCCCTGGTGGGGCACGGACTTCGTCCAACATCCTTGCGCTGGCGAGCGGGTCGCCCGCAGCTTAAGCGCGATCCGTTAGGCAGCCATGACTTCAAAGGAAGAGCGAGCTCGCGAGATTCAGCGTTCGATCGCCGAGGTCCTGCTCCGGAACTGGGATCCGATCGGCGTTGGAGACGTGCCGCAGGCCCAGGACGAGTACGACGCATACGTGGGCGGCGTCTACAGCTTGTTGGCGTCGGGAGCCACGGCCCGCCAGGTCGCAGAACATCTCGCTCGGGTGGAAGCTGACCAGCTCGGTTTTGGGGACACAGATCCGAAGATGCTCATTCCCGTTGCCGAAAAGCTCCTCAAGTTGAACGTCAGGTTGGAGACTGGGGGCCCGGCTGCCTAACAAGCGCTTGAAGCTGGCGGGCGGTGATCGCCTTAAGGGAAGCGGAGTGTTTGCGCGCCAACGCGCACGAACTATCGTTCAACGACAGTCGCGCGGCGGGCGAGTCGCCCGCAGCTTAAGCGCGAGCCGTTAGGCCGTTTGCTGTGCTACGAGGCATGTCATGACTGACTTGCTCACATCGATTGGACGCGGGCAAGCCCTGTTCAGGGTGGTCTGGGTCTCTGTCTTCGGCCTCCTGGGTCTCTATATCACAGTTCGTATGATCGCGCAGGGGTAGATTGTGGAATGAATCAGTCTTCAGCGCGCCGCAGCTTAAGCGCGGTCCGTTAGGCGGCTCCACACGAATCGGTTCCAACCAGAACAGCACGGGAGTGACTCCATGACATCTCGCTCGACTCGTTGATCTACGCTGCAGGCGCCTGCGTGCTAGCAATCGTTGCTGTCAAGATTGCGATTACTGGCACCTCTTGGGGCTGGTTCGAGGGAGTAGGAACACTCCCATGGGCTAAGCGACTCGCCTTCTGGCTTCTATTAGTCTTGGCAAGCATTTCGCTCGTGTGGTACGCCAGCAGGCACCTCTGACCAAGCGGCGGCCTAACATGCGCTTGAAGCTGGCGAGCTCCCGTGGGGGAGGAATTGCGTTGCCTCGCTGGCTAGCCTCTTTGTCTGCCGCTCCAACGCCTTGCGCCGGCGGCCATGGCGCCCGCAGCTTAAGCGCGATCCGTTAGGCGGCGCCGCGTTGTTCGGGTTCATGTCAATGCTCCTTCAGCAGGAGGTTGAACCATGCGTACCTCATCATTTCTCCTGTCGCTGTTCGTGACGGGCGTCGTTCTGGCCTGTAAGGATCCGCCAAATCAGCCCCTGACCACTGGTGCCCTGAGGCCCGCGTTCGAGGACGTGGGCAACGCCCCCGCCGTGGCTCTGGGTGGGTTGGATCTGTTCACGTACTGCCAGAGCCTCGGGTTTGATTTCCTCGCACTCACGAAACCACCCTTCGGCCCCAACGCAGCCTACGGCAGCTGGCGCTGTGCGACGGTGTCCGGAGAGGTGCACCCGTTCAGCTTCGAGCAGGCCTGCAAGTTTCAGTATGGTCTCGAAGCGGTCCAGGCACACCCGACTGACCCCGACAATACGTTCACGTGGGTCTGTTACACAGCGGGGGAACCACCGAATCCAGCGTGACTGCAGCGCAGTCTGAACCAGTCTGGCGCGCGGCACCGCCTAACATGCGCTTGAAGCTGCCGGGCGCTCACAAGTAGGGAGGAGTTGCGTTGCCTCGCCGGCGAGCCTTTTTTTTCGCCGCTCCGCCGCCTTGCGCCCGCAGGCGTTGCGCCCGCAGCTTAAGCGCGATCCGTTAGGCCGCACCGCTCACGGTACCCATCATATGCACGCAACCAGGCAGTGGATCCAGTTCGGCGCTTTGTTGACACTCGGGGCGCCTGCAATTAGTCGCATGGCGCAATCAGCCTCACCCCTGCTCAGCTACGTGATAGTTGGTCCGCATCGCGTCGCGTTCGCGCCTGACACGATCAGGGAGGCCGGGCGTCGCTTCGTCTTAGCCCCTGCTACCTTGCAATCCGTCACTCTCCTGCTCGGCCCCGCAGCAGCCTCAGACTCCGGGGACGCTGGCGAATCCAACCGCTGGGTGTGTTATCGCCTGGCCGGCACACCCGCGATGTCTCTCGTGCTAGAATCCGGTGAAATGGGCGGCGGCAAGTGGCTCACCGGCTTCACCTTTGTTCCCGCCGGCAGTCGTCCCGATCTCGAGCGAGAGTGTGCCCGGAGCGCACTCGCGGCCACTTCCGTTCAGACGGATCATGGCCTTCGACTCGGATTGACTCGGAACCAAGTCAATGCGCGGCTTGGAGCAGTCGGTCGAGACAGCGCGGGCGTTGTCCTGTACGAACGCTCGGTCCAAGTCGGGAAGGAGGAGGCGCCTGAGTCGTACACCAAGGGATCCGGCTTCACTGTGACGCTGGGCGCGGGCCGCGTCGTCGCCTTCAGCGGGTGGCGCGTGGATAGTAATTGATCGTGGCCGCCGTTGTCGCGTCGGGGAGCGCATCGTTTGCGGTGCGGCCTAACCGGCGCTTGAAGCTGACGGCGCGCGGAGATTAAGGAATGAATCTTTCTTCAGCGCGCCGCAGCTTAAGCGCGGTCCGTTAGGCGGCGCCAGAATCGGGAGTCCTTCTGCGATGCGAGTCGCTATAGCGGTGCTCACGGCCGCCGCTCTCGTGAGCGGGTGCTACTATCGTACCGCCCTACCGGGAGCCTCCGCGGCGCCCGGTACGCCGGTGCGGGTCGTCCTCACGCCGGATGCGAGCCACGACCTGGCGCCGCTGCTCGGCGACCAAGTGCACACGCTCGATGCGCGCGTCGTCTCGAGCACGCGCGATACCTTGGCGCTCGCGGTGAGTCGCGTCGTGCGGTCGGATGACCGCGCTGTGGCCTGGAGCGGCGAGCGCGTGGCATTGCCGCGCACGGCCATCTCTCTCGTCGATCGACGCCGTTTCTCCGCCGCGGGCACCGCCCTCATCGCCGCGGGCGTCGTCACAGCCGCCGTCCTAGTGAGAAAGGCTGTACTACGACCTCCTTGCGGCGCACGACCGTCTTGCTGAGGGCTGTTGCCCCCACCGAGTCGCATGGCGGCCGTCCTTGGCGCGCGCGTCACCAAGGTTCGCTCTTCCGTGCCTGTCGCGAGACTGTCCAGCCCACTGACGGCGCCGCCTAACAAGCGCTTGAAGCTGGCGGCGCGCGTAGGATTTTGAATGACTACTCTTTCACCAGCGCGCCGCAGCTTAAGCGCGATCCGTTAGGCGGCGCATGTGATGATTGATGTAGAGCAGCACCGAGACCATCTCGAGGGGCTGCTTGCCGATCTGGAGGGCGGAAAGTGGGTTCTCTGGATAGTCGACTCCGTCGAGGACTGGGCCGCGTCTATTAATCATCCGCAGCGGCGGATTTTAATTCCCGCGATGGCGGTTCGCGCCAGCGATGGAAGACAGATCGTGGTCGTGCGGCGTCTCCTCTCCGATAATATTCAGAAGGACGTCCTGGACGGGTTCCTCGCGCGGGGCCAAGGTGACAAGCCAGAGTTGAAGGATCCACGCCGTTTCCTCGAGCATCTGGTGCTGCACGAAGTGGCTCATCACGTGCTCGATACAAAAGATGAAGAGCCATGCGATGCGTGGGCATTCTCCAGGATGCCTGGTCGTGTTCCTTGAGTGCGATTTCACGCCGGTCGCTGTCTAACAAGCGCTTGAAGCTGACGGGCGATGATCGCTCAAATGGAATCGGAGCGTTGTGCCCTGGCAGGCATGGACTGTCGTCCACTTCTCTTGCGCTGGCGGGCGAGTCGCCCGCAGCTTAAGCGCGAGCCGTTAGGCAGCACGCGATGCGACTTTTGTCCCGACTCGTATTCCTCGCGCTAGCTTGTGCCCCCGGCAATGGCGCGCGTCAGGCCGCGCGCCCACTCGTGGACACCTCGCGGGTCGTGCTCGATTCCATGCCTAGTTCCAGCATTGCGGTGTACACAACAGCGGCGCTCGACGAGGCACCTGCGACCATTCGATGTGCGAGCCCGGCTTATCCTGATACGCTCCGGCGACTAGGAGTACAGGGACGCGTCATGCTTGAGTTGGTGATCGACACGCTCGGACACCCGGAAACGGGATCGGTGCGCACACTCTCTAGTCCGCATGACTCCCTGTCGAGCTTGGCCATTCACGCGATGCAAGCCTGCGAGTTCACGCCAGCCCGCGTTCGTGGCCGCGCTGTACAGGTCCTCGTCCAGATCCCGATTGACTTCAAGATCAATGCTCCTTGAGCGCCGTGTGCTGCCTAACAAGCGCTTGAAGCTGTCGGGCGGTGATCGTTTCAAGGGAAGCGGAGCGTTGGCGCCCTGGCGGGCGCGGGCTGTCGTCCACCAGTCTTGCGCCGGCGGGCGAGTCGCCCGCACCTTAAGCGCGATCCGTTAGGCAGCACCACGCGACTCATGCGAACATCGATTCTCGCACTAGCAGTCGTCGCCGCCTGCACCTCAGAGCCCGGGCGCGATGCCGCGCCGCAGCACGCCGGCCCGGTGGCCCGAGCACCTGCCGCGTCCGCCGTCCCGGCGCCTACCGCGCTCGGGTCGCATTGGCCCCTCCTCGACACCATTGGCGGTCGCCTTGCGGCGTTCGACACTCAGGTTACGAACACGCAACACGAGCTCCAGACGCGCTCGGCCACGTCAGGCGGCGACTCCCTGTTTCTCAAATTCCGCAACAGCTACATGGCCGTGGCTGAGAGCCTCACGGAACGGCTTGGGGACGATACCACCGGGCAAGGTCTCTCAATCACTCGCGATGGCTGGTCGGACTCATTGCGGTCGGTACTACAGCGCCATGGCTTCGACCTTAACTTTTCGGAGGGTAACGCGTTCGTCGACGAAGACGTTGCCTACCTCCTCGGAGCCTTTGGGCCGGTACTCACGCCGGCGATGCGCGAGTACCTCTCGATTCGGAATGTCGAACAGCACGTGAGGTTCTCGGAAGATGCTGCCCTCCAGATCCCCTGGGATGCGGTGGGGGAGCGAATCGCCACGTGGGAGGCGTTTCTCCACAAGTACCCGACGTTCAGCTGGCGGGACGCTGCACAGTACTGGCGCACTATGTATCTCGAGACGTACCTCACCGGAATGGACAATACGAGGACGTTCACGGACAGCGGGACCCTTGAGCAGGAGGTACGGAAGAGCTACCAACATTTCCTCCGCACCAACGCCGGCACGCCCGCTGCGGCCGTCATCCGAGACTACCTCGCCCTCCTTGAGGCGAACGCCGCCCCGTCAGATAGCAGCATCAAGCGCTTCCTCCGCGAGCATGAACTCCAGTCCATGCTCGGGGTGCAACCTCCGGTCAACTAGGAGTGGTGCTGCCTAACAAGCGCTTGAAGCTGGCAGGCGTTGATCGCCTTGAGGGTATCGGAGTGTTGATGCGCCAACATGCATCAGCCGACGTCCTCTTCTGGTTGCGCCCGCATGGGGTCGCCTGCAGCTTAAGCGCGATCCGTTAGG
>VBOT01000060.1 GCA_005893225.1 Candidatus Eiseniibacteriota bacterium | reverse complement strand
CCGTGACCCTTGATGTTGTACTGGGTCGTGGCCGAGTCCGAGTAGCTCGAGATTCCCGAGGTCGTGGCGGCGGGGGCCGCGAACGTGCCGCGATCCTCGTAGGCGCCGGTGCCGGTCGCTCCGCTGAACGGGTTCTTGAAGCTGGCCGGCAGGCTGGAGGCAACCGTCGGGCTGCCGGAGCTCGTCATGTCGGCGGCGTAGACGCCGTCGTTGCGAACCCCGTAGTCCTCGGCCGCGAGCTGCAGCGTGTGCATGTTGGCCTTGGTGCTGCCTTCCTTCGCGCGGTTCTGCATGGCGATGAAGTTGGGGATCGCGATTGCGGCGAGAATCCCGATGATGACGACGACGATCATGAGCTCGATCAGGGTGAAGCCCTTCTGGGTCCGAAGCATGGTGCGGTGTCCTCCTCCTCGTTGGGTTGGGCCGGGGGTCTTACGTCCGATCTGACCCTCTGCAGCCGTGAGCAGCAACGCATGTGCCATGATGTCCTGCGACGGGCTCGGGTTCACAAGCCCGCGAACTTCCTGGGGTTGCAGCCGCGGGGCGGCGATCGATCGCGGGACGCGGTCTCCGCGGCGCGGGCAAACTTCATCCGCCGGCCCCCGGCCCGGTGCATCGCGCACGAGGGCGCCCCGTTTCGTGCGAGCCGCACGGTCATGCGGCGTGTGTGGCTTCGTCGCTGTCGGGATGCTCGCCGTCCATCAGCCGCGCGCCGGGCCTCTCGACCCCGTAGGCGATCAGCTTGCGGTAGAGGGTCGAGGCGTTGATGCCGAGGATCTCGCTGGTGCGCTTCTTCTGCCAGCGGGTGTGGTTCAGCACCTTGAGGATGTACTCCTTCTCGAGCTCCTCCAGCGTGAGCGTCGGCGAATCGATGATCAGGCTGCCGCGATGGTTCTCGCCGAAGCGGATCTTGTCGGGCAGGTCCTCGGGCCCGATCACCCCTCCCTCGTCGAGAATCAGGGCGCGCTCGATGACGTTCTCCAGCTCGCGCACGTTCCCTGCCCAGTCGTACTTCATCAGCAGCTCCATCGCCTCCTTGTTGATGGTCTTGGCGGGGCCGCTCTGGGCGTGGCGGCGGAGGAAGTGGTCGATCAGGAGCGGGATGTCGTCGCGCCGCTGCCGCAGCGAAGGCAGCTTGATCGGGATCACGTTGAGCCGGTAGAAGAGGTCGGCGCGGAAGCGCCCCTCGGCGACCTCCTTGTCGAGGTCGGCGTTGGTCGCGGCCACCAGGCGGCAGTCGATCTTGATCGGCTGCGTGCCGCCGACCGGGATGATCTCGCGCTCCTGGAGGGCGCGCAGCAGCTTGACCTGGGTGGCGAGCGGCGTCTCGCCCACCTCGTCGAGGAAGAACGTGCCGCCCTCCGCCACCTGGAGGAGCCCCGGCGAGTCCTTCACCGCCCCGGTGAACGATCCCTTCACGTGCCCGAACAGGTTGCTCTCGAGCAGGTCGCGCGGAATGGCGCCGCAGTTGATGCTCACGAACGGCCCGGTGGCGCGGCGGCTGCGGTAGTGGATCTCTCGCGCGATCAGCTCCTTGCCGGTGCCGCTCTCGCCTTGGATCATGATCGTCGCCTCGCTGTCGGCGACCTTCTCCACCATCTTGAAGACGCGGGTCATCTCGTCCGACGAGCCGATGATGGTCTTCTCGTCGTGGCCGCGTCTGAGCTCGCGCTTGAGGTAGAGGTTCTCGGCCCGCACGCGGCGCATCTCGATGGCGTTCCTCACCACCAGCTTGATCTCGTCGTTCTTGGCGTTCTTGATCAGATACTGGAACGCCCCGAGATTGACCGCGTCGATCGCCGACTGCTGCGAGGCGTAGGCGGTCATGATCACGACCGGCAGCGAGGGGTCGTGCTTCTTGACGCCTTGCAGCAGCTGGATGCCGTCCATGCCCGGCATCTTGATATCGGTGATCACGACGTTGAAGTTCTCGGCCTTCACCTTGTCGAGAGCGTCGCGGCCGTTGTTGGCCGTCACGACGTGATAGCCTTCCTTACGGAGCACGATGCCCAGGAACTGGGCCATGCTCTGCTCGTCATCCACCACCAGGATTTTCTCCGCGGGCATTGTTCTACCTTTCTAAAGCGCCAAGAAGCCTCAAGCCGCCAGCGCCGCGCTCTTAACGACGCCGGGGAGCATCACCCGCACCACCGCGCCCCTGGGCGCGGCGTTCTCGAGTCCCCCCGTGGCGCTCGACGATCCTTTGCGCGATCGCCAGGCCCAGGCCGGTGCCCCCCTGCTTGGTTGTGAAAAACGGCTGCCCGACTCGCGACAGATCTTCAGTCGCGACCCCGGGACCATCGTCGATGAACTCCACCACCGCTTGTCCTGACTCGCCCTCTCCCCACCCCACCGTCAGCGTGCCGTGTCCGTCCATCGCCTCGAGGGCGTTGGTCGCCAGGTTGAGCCACACCTGGCGGATCTGGACCCGGTCCGCCTGAACGCTGCCGGACGGACCGCCCCGCTCGACCCGGACGGTCACCCGCCCGAACCGCGGGTCCCGGCTCAGCTCCTCGCACAAATCGGCCAGATGGTCCTCGATGTCCACGTTCTCGATGACCAGGTCGCGATCGCGCGAGTAGCTCAGCAGGTCGGTGACGAACCCGTTGAGCCGCGAGCACTCCGTGGTGATCAGCTCCATGAGCTGGGCGTTCTCCCCCTCCAGCTTGAGCTCGCGCTGCAGGCACTCCACCGAGCCGCTGATCGGGTTGAGGCCGTTGCGTAGCTCGTGCGCGATCCCGGCCGCCAGCGCTCCGACCTCCGCCAGCGTCTCGTTGCGGCGCGCGCGGCGTTCCATCTCCTGCACCCCCTTCGTGCATCAGCAGGTTGGTGGAGATCCCGAGCGGCAGCCCGCGGCCGGTCGCGGTCTTCATCTTGAGTTCGGCCCGCGCCCGCGGAGCCCGCTGGACCAGCGTCTCGGAGATCAGATCCCGGAGCGGGCGCAGGCGCTCGGGCAGCGCCTCGTCGAGAGCGTGGGCCCGGCACTCCAGTGCCCGGAGCCCCAGGAACTGCTCGGCGGCGGGGTTCAGGTAGGCGACCCGGGCCCGGCCGTCGACGGTGAGCACGCCCGTGGTCAGGTGTCTCAGGATCACGTCGTTGTCGACCCGCACCCGGTCCAGCTCGCGAGCGGTGCGCTCAAGCTCCTCGCGCGCGCGCTGCACCCGCTCCCCCAGGATCCCCGACAGCACGCCCATCATCAGCAGATAGGCCACCAGCATCCCCGGCGGCAGCGAGGCCGCCAGGGTGGAGGAGGTGTGCATCGCTCCCAGCGCCCTCGACACCCACGGGAGCGCCGTGAAGGCCGCGCACGCCGCCCCCGCCATGGCGAGGCCGCCCGCCACCCTCAGGAGCAGGCCCCCGGTGATCACCACCAGCGCGAAGAACAGCACGAACTGGCTGTCGCGTCCGCCGCTCAGGGCCGACAGCGCCGTCACGATGGCGACGTCGGTGGCGACCTGCACCCAGGTCTGGAACTCGACCCCGCGCCGCACCCTCACCCCCAGCCAGAACAGGGCCGAGAGCCCGCCAATCGAGAGCAGCGACCACCACAGCGTCCACCAGGCGGCGTCGGTCGCATCCGGGCGCAGCAGCACGCCGATCGGGATCGCCAGGGTCGCGATCAGGAGCCGGGCCCGGATCAGGGTCAGCAGACCGGACCAGCGGTCGCCGGCCGACGAGAGCTCGGCTCTCGAGACCGCTCGGGACCGGAGCAGGGGCTGGTTCGGCATCAGGAGTGTCCGCCCGCCACGACGCTGATGAGCTTGAACATCGGCAGATACATCGCCACCACCATGCCGCCCACGATCCCGCCCATGACCACGATCATGACCGGCTCGATGATCGAGGTGAGGGTGTCCACGGCGGTGTCGACCTCGGCCTCGTAGAACACCGCGATCTTGGTGAGCATCTCGTCCAGCGCCCCGGTCTGCTCGCCGACCGAGATCATCTGGACCACCATGGGCGGGAACACGCCCGAGGTCTTGAGCGGCGCCGCCACCGTCTCGCCCTCGCGGATCGAGGCGCGCGCCGTCATGATGGCCTCGGAGATCACCTTGTTCCCGGCGGTGCGGGCGGTGATCTCGAGACCCGAGAGGATGGGCACGCCCGAGGCGATCAGGGTCCCGAGCGTGCGGGTGAAGCGCGCCACCGAACCCTTGAGCAGCACGTCACCGAGCACCGGGATCTTGAGCATCGCGTTGTCCATCACCCGGCGGCCGTTCTCGGTGGAGTAGTAGCGCTGGAGCGCGACCCCCGCGCCGACGAGTACCAGCAGCATCGCCCACCAGAACGACTTCAGGAACCCCGAGAGCGCGAGCACGATGCGGGTGGGCATCGGCAGCTCGCCGCCGAAGTCGGTGAACATCTTGGCGAACGTCGGGATGATGAAGATCAGCATGAAGGCGGTGGCTCCCATCGCCACCGTCAGCACCACGGCGGGGTACACCATGGCGCTCTGGACCTTGCGCTTGAGCGCGTCGGCCTTCTCGATGTAGGTGGCGAGGCGCATCAGGATCTCGTCCAGCACGCCGCCCGCCTCGCCGGCCGCCACCATGTTCCGGAACAGGTCGTCGAACACGTTCCGGTGCTTGCCGAGCGCGTCCGACAGCGTCGCACCGGCCTCGACCTCGCGTGTCACCTCGCCGATCATCCGCCCGAACGACGGCTTGCTGGACTGCTTGGCGAGGATGTCCAGGCACTGGACCAGCGGAAGCCCGGCCGAGATCATGGTGGCGAACTGGCGGGTGAAGATCGCCAGGTCCTTGGTGCTGACGCCGCTGCCGAGGGGGTTCGGCATCTTGAAGCCGCTGCCCTTGGGGCGGACCGAGGTCACCAGGATCCGCTTCTTGCGCAGCGCCTCCAGGGCTTCTTCGGCCCGCGCCACCTCGATTTCGCCCGCCTGGGACTCGCCCGCGAGCGTCCGACCTTTCCAGACGAAGACTGGCATGGTCTGTCTCTCCCGCTATGCCGCCAACCGCGAACTCTTGACGAGCATCTGCTCCAGCTCGATCCGGTCCGTGGAGCGCTCCATGGCGTCCTCCGGGCTCAGTGCTCCGTCGAGCACCGCCTGGTGGAGCGCCTGATTCATCGTCTGCATGCCGAACTTCTGGCCGGCCTGCATGAGGCTGTAGATCTGGTGGGTCTTGCCTTCCCGGATCACCGCCTTGATCGCCGGGGTGCACACCAGCACCTCCGCGCACATCGCCCGGCCCGCGCCGTTGCTGCGCGGGATGAGCTGCTGGGTGATCACGCCGATCAGCGAGAAGGCGAGCTGGCTGTGCACGTGCCGCTGCTGCTCGGGCGGGAACACGTCCACGATGCGGCTCACCGCCTCGTAGCTCGAGTTGGTGTGGAGGGTGGCGAGCACCAGGTGCGCGGTGTCGGCGATGGTGAGGGCCGTCTCGATGGTCTCGAGGTCGCGCATCTCGCCCACCAGGATGACGTCGGGATCCTGACGCAGCACGTACTTGAGCGCCTGGGGGAAGGACTGGGTGTCGGCGCCGATCTCGCGCTGGTTGACGATGCACTGCTTGTGGTGGTGGATGTACTCGATCGGATCCTCGATCGTGATGATGTGGGAGCGGCGCGTCTGGTTGATGTTGTCCAGCATGGCCGCGAGCGTGGTCGACTTGCCGCTGCCGGTGGGCCCGGTGACCAGGATCAGGCCCTTCTGGCGGGTGGTGAAGTCCCGCACCACCGGGGGCAGGCCGAGCCGCTCGAGCGCGATGATCTCGAACGGGATCTGGCGGATCGCCACCGAGATCACCCCGCGCTGCAGGAAGACGTTGCACCGGAACCGTGACAGCCCCTTGACGCCGAACGAGAAGTCCAGCTCCTTGGTGGTCTCGAAGCGCTTGCGCTGATCGTCCGACAGCATGCTGTAGGCCAGCTGCGCGGTGAGCTCCGGAGTCAGCACCCGATGGTCGCTGGGAGTGATGAAGCCGTCGACCCGGAACTCCGGCGGCACGCCGGCGGTGATGTGGAGGTCGGAAGCCTTCCGCGTCACCATCTCCTCCAGCAGCTCGCGAAGCGTCACTGTCCTCTCGGCACTCTGCGACAAGGCGTTCTCCTTGGCCCGGTCCCCCTCAGTCGGAGGCGGTCTCCTTGAGCACTTCCTCGGCCGTGGTGATCCCGCGTTTGAGCTTCTCGAGGGAGTCGCGGCGGAGCGTGAGCATCCCCTCCTCGATCGCGACCCGCTTGATCTCCGAGGCCGAGGAGCGGTCGAGCACCAGCTCGCGAATCGGGTTCGTCATCGGCATCACCTCGTACACGCCGCACCGCCCTCGGTAGCCGGTGTTGTTGCACTCCACGCAGCCGGCGCCGTCGCAGAACTCGGCCTTCCTCGCGTCCTCGTCGGAGATCTGGAGCTCGTGCAGGATCTCCGGGTCGAGCTCCACGCGTCGCTTGCAGCTGACGCAGATCTTCCGCAGTAGGCGCTGCGCCAGAATCAGGTTCACCGACGAGGTCACCAGGAACGGCTCGATCCCCATGTCGATCATGCGGCCCACCGCGCTCGGCGCGTCGTTGGTGTGGAGCGTGGACAGCACCAGGTGGCCGGTGAGCGCCGCCTTGACGGCGATCGAGGCGGTCTCCAGGTCACGGATCTCGCCGACCATGATGATGTTGGGGTCCTGGCGCAGGAACGCGCGCAGCGCCGCGGCGAACGTGAGCCCCACGCCCTCGTTGACCAGCAGCTGGTTGATGCCGTCGAGGTTGTATTCCACCGGGTCCTCGGCCGTCATCACGTTCACTTCCGGCGTGTTGATGCGGGACAGGGCCGAGTACAGGGTGGTGGTCTTGCCCGAGCCGGTGGGGCCGGTGACCAGCACCATCCCGTAGGGGCTCTTGATCGCGTTGACGAATTCCTTCATCGCCTTGGGCTCGAAACCGAGGCGCTCGAGGTCGATGTTGAGGTTCGACTTGTCCAGGATTCGCATCACGATCTTCTCGCCGAAGATGGTGGGCATGCTCGAAACGCGCAGGTCGATGGTGCGGTTCACGACCTTGATCTTGATGCGGCCGTCCTGGGGCAGCCGGCGCTCCGCGATGTCGAGCTCGGCCATGATCTTGAGGCGCGAGATGATGGCGGCCTTGAACTTGAAAGGGGGCGCCATCATTTCCTGGAGCACCCCGTCGATGCGGAAGCGCACCCGCATTGACTTCTCGTAGGGCTCGATGTGGATGTCGGAGGTGCCTTTTCGCACCGCGTCGGCGATCAGCGAGTTCACCAGCTTGACGATCGGCGCCTCGTCGGCTCCGGCGAGCCCGGTATCCCCCTCGTTCTCGTCCTCCTCGACGACCGAGAGGTCCTCCTCCATCCCCCGCATCACCTCGGCCATGGTGCCGGCCGAGTCGTAGGCGCGATCGATCGCGCGCCTGAGCATCGCCTCGGTCGCGACGTGCGGCTCGACGTCGCAGCCGGTGATGAACTTGATGTCGTCGATGGCGAAGATGTTGGCGGGGTTCGCCATGGCGACGATCAGCCGGCGCCCGGTGCGCGACACCGGGAGCGCCATGAACTTGGTCGCCACCTCCCCCGGGATCAGCCGGGTGAGGTTCGTATCCGGCTCGTAGTTCTTGAGATCGATCGGGGGAGCGCTGTAGAGGCGCGACAGGAACTCGAGCAGCGCCTGCTCGGTGATGGCGCCGACCTTGACCAGGTTCGACGACAGGGTTCCGCCCAGGTTCTTCTGCTGCAGGGCCGCCTTCTGGAGCGCACCCGCGTCGACGAGCTTGGCTTCGAGGAGCTTCTGGCCGATTTCGTCTTGCACGATCCATCCCGTGGAGGGTTGGCCGGTCCACGCAGGGTCCCGCGCGGCCTCGGCATGCGAGCGGATAGAAGTCCGCCGAAGGCTGCAACAACTATGCCGTGCAGTCTGCCGGGATAGGCCGCCATCGACGGGACGCTCGATGCGTATCGGCACGACGCACCCGGAGGCCAAGGGGAAAATTGCAAGCCCGCCAAAACCCGCCCCCGCAACCTGCAAGCCGGGTCACGGACATTTGCGCTCGGTCAGCGCGAGCCCGGTCCGAAGGCGACATGGGGGCCGAGGCGCTCGAGCAGGCGCGGGCCGATGCCCCGCACCGCGAGAAGATCCTCCAGGCGCCGGTAGCGTCCGTGCCGCTGGCGGTGGGCGACGATGCGTTCTGCCAGGACCGGCCCCACCCCGGGCAGCGCGTCCAGCTCGGCCGCTCCGGCCGCGTTGACGTCGATCCGGAACGCCCCGCCGCGCGCACCGGGTCCCGCGTCCGTCGTGTCGAAGGCCGGGGACGTGCCCGGGCGCGCCGCGCCGCCCGAGTCGACCGGCCAGCGGCTCTCGGCGGGCCCACCGCCGCCCGGCATCGCCCCGCGCCCCGCCTGCCGCTCTTCCATCTCGAGGAATTGCGGATGCCATGCGCGCCAGAGGTCGTGGCCCGCCCCCAGGGCGAGAAGCAGGACCAGCACGAGCGCTCCCCGGCGCTCGGCGGGAGTGAGAACGAGGATGCTCTTCCTTGCCGTGGGGTCGGTTCCGCGGGGGCGGGACGGGCGGCATTGCACCGCGGCGCGGGGCGAGTTGAGCCCGCCGCCCGGTGCCACGGACAGCGGGCCGGAGAACCGCGATCAGTTCATCAGCCTGACCGTGAGAGCCGTTCGCCACTCGCGCCCCGGGCCGAGCAATTCGGTTCCGGTCGCGGTGTCGAGCCAGATCTCCGGCCGCTGCCGGTCCTCCAGGTTGCGCACCCTCACCGTGAGCACGGCATCGGCCAGGGTCAGGATCGCGGAGGCTCCGATGGTGACGTAGCCCGGGAGATCCCGCGGCGCGAAGAAGGTACCCGAGCCGCCGGCCGGATCGTACCCGTTCTGGAAATCTCCCTGGCTCTCGCGCGGGCCCACCGCCGCGAGGCTCGTGCGCAGCGTCACGCCGAGGTCTCGCTGGAAGCCGGAGAAGCGGAACTCGGCGAACGACGACGCCCCGTATCCGGGATCCACGAGCGGCTGCGCGGGGCTCCGGTCGCGAGCCAGGACGAAGCCCTCCCCTCTCCCCGCTCAGCAAGCCGAAGTCGAAACGAGCGGGGTCGGACCACACGCCGATTCGCATCCAGAGATCCTCGAGCGGCCAGCGCGACAGGATGGCCCGCTCTCCCGTCCTCCCCACCAGGAAGCGAAGCCGCGCCTGCTTCGCCCGCGAGCCGCCGGCCTCCACCTCGATCGCGCCCATCCAGGTGCGCTGCATGAAGGGCGGTTGATCCAGCGCGAGGTCGGCCCACACCGGCTCCAGGGCGCGCTCCACCGCGAGCCGCCCGCGGAACGCCGGACCCCCGATGGTGTAGGAGAGGCCGGGAGCCACGCGCACGCCCTCGAAGCCCTGCTGGTGACCCGCACCGATCTCGGCCTCGAACACGCCCTCGCCGAGCGACTTCCGGTAGCGGGCGGCGCCCCACAGGGCGGTCGTGCGGCTGTCGAAATCGGGGTCCTCGTCCCGCGTCACGTGGGCGCGACGCCACTCGAGCCGCGCCCCCACGCGCTGATCCGCCCCGGTGTGCTGCGCCTCGACCGACGCCATCACTTCCTGGGCGTCGCGCCGCGACTCGAGCACCGCCTCGCCGAAAGCAGCACCGCAAGGCCAACAGCTCTTGTGCAGATCGTGCCCGCGCGCCAGCGTCACTCCCAGGTCCAGCGCGCGCCGCCGGTAGCGGTACTCCAGCGAGCCCGATTCACCCTTCGCGTCCTGTCCTTCCCCGCTGGAGAGACTCCCCGCCTCGCCGCGCTCGGCATAGGTGCCTTCGAGGCGATGACCGCGGCGCCCGAGCCCGCCCGTGACTCCCCAGCGATGCCGGCCCATCGACCCGAGCCCGCCCACGGCTCCGCGGTTGCCGCCGAACGACTCGCCGCGCAGCCAGCGCGTCGAGTCGCCGCGCTCGATGGCGAGCGAGTTCTCGTCGTAGCCGAAGTCGCCGCTCCTCAGATCCACCACCGCGCGCGCCCGGCCGTCGGCGGGTATTTCGCCAAGGCCCTGGGCGGTGACCAGCCCCGCCCCGAAGCCGCGCCAAGCCGCCCCGGATCCGCCCCCGACCGCCACCGAGTCGTACCACGCGAGCGGGGTCTGATCCCCGAGGAGACCCGGGCTCGGCATCGCGGCCGGGGCGCGCCCGGGCTCCCGCAGCGACCATCCTCCGAGCGCGTGCCCGGCCAGCACCCACGGCGTCCCCAGGCCGAGCCACGCCTCCGAGCTCCAGCCGGCGCCCCCGTCGTCCGACCACCAGGCCGGCAGGTCGGGGAGGGCGGAGCCCGCGAGCTCCGACCGGGACGCATCGGGCGACTGCGCGCCGCCCGGCGGCGGCCAGAACCCTAGGAGGAGAGCCGCGACCGGTAGTGCGCGAAGACCGTGACCAGCGGCGTGCCCGCGATCGCGAACAGCGCGACGTTGGTGCCGATGTGCCATAGGGAGAACGGGATCCCTCCGATCAGCGTGGCGCGCAGCTTCCCGTACACCACGCCCCCCGCCAGGTTGGTGATCAGATCGAACCACGCCGTGAGCCCGGCCCCGGCGAGGGCGAGCATCACGGCCCGCGCCGCGGGCGCTCTCTCCGGCAACCCCGCGCGGGCGGCGAGGCCCCCCGCGGCGCCCGCCGACGACTCGCCGATCACCTGCGAGAGCGTCACCAGAGGGTGCGCCGGTCCATAGGGGTTGAGGAGCGAGTAGATGAGCTCGGTGAGTGTCCCGACCAGCGCGCCGTCCCGCGCCCCCAGCAGCACCCCGCTGCCGAACACCACCAGCGTCAGGACTTCGAAGTTCGCGATGGATTCCGAGTAGACCCCGGTGAGGGCCGCCGCCACCATGAGTGCCGCGTAGGACAGGCGGCGCGAGGACATCCGCGGTGATGTGATGTCGGGGTCTCTCCGTCCGGAACCGGGAGCTTCAAGGGCGGGCGCAGCTTAGCGGCCGCCTCGCGGCCGCGTCAACGCCCGGAGTGCGCCGTCGGGGGTGCGCCGCGATGCGCCGGGCGGGCCGTCTTGCCCGGTCGTTTCCCTCGATGGACGGGGGAACTACTCGGGGACGCCGGCGGCTTCCTTGAGGCGAACGAGAACGCTGGCCGGAACCGAGACGTCGCCGAGGTTGGTGCTGCGGCCCGGGGCGTGGAAATCGGAGCCGCCGGTCTCGATCAGTCCCCGCTTCGCCGCCAGCGCCCGGAACCGGCGCACGGCGGTGGCATTGTGCTGGGGGTGCCAGACCTCGACCCCACGCAGCCCCTCCGCCGCCAACTCCTCGATCACGCCGTCCGGCACCAGCGCCCCGGGATGAGCCAGCACGCTCACTCCTCCGGCGGAATGGATCAGCGCGATCGCCTCCTCGGGATGGAAGGCCGGGCGCGGGATGAAGGCCTGGCCGTGGCGGCCGAGGTAGCGCCGGAAGGCGTCGTCGAGGGTCTCGGCGTGACCGGCCTTGAGCAGCGCGTCCGCCAGATGCGGACGCCCGATCACTCCGGGACCGGCGGCGGCCACCACTTCGTCCGGATCCACCGGGGCGCCGAGCTCGCGCAGCCGCTCCACGATCGCCATGGCCCGCCCCATGCGCTCGGCGCGGAATCTCACCAGCCGCTCCCGCAGCGGCTCGTAGGCCGGATCCAGGAAGTAGCCGAGCAGGTGGAGCTCGAGGCCCCCGAGCGCCGAGGAGAGCTCGATCCCCGGGACGAGCTCGATCGCATCCCGCGCCGCCTCGCGCGCGGGGCCGAGCGCCTCGACCGTGTCATGGTCGGTGATGGCGAGGGCCGCGAGCTCGCGCTCCAGCGCCAGTGCCACCAGGGCCTCGGGCGAGAGCGCCCCGTCGCTGAAGTGGGTGTGCGCGTGAAGGTCGGCGCGGCGACCGCCCGGGGGCGCGGGCGGCCGGTCCATCAGCCGATCTCCACGGTCTTCCGCAGTCCGCGGATCTTGATCGCGACGTCGGGGTAGCTCGGCTCGGCCGCGTAGACCCGCTCGAACTGTTCCAGGGCCTCGCGCGCCTCGCCGCTGGCCTCGAGCGCGATCCCGAGCTGGAAGCGCAGGTCGAGCACGGCTTCGGCCGCGAGATCGGGACGCGCCAGGGCCGCGCGCAGCTCCTCGGTGGCCTCCTCGAACATCCCCTGGTCCAGCAGGCAGCGGCCAATCATCTCGACTGAGCGCACCAGCAGGGCCGGATCGTTGCCCGCGAGCCGGAACGAGTCGATCGCCTGTCCCATGAGCCGCATGTCGTAGTAGCTCATGCCGAGATCGTAATGGGCCTGGGGATCGCCGGCGAGCTGCGCCTCGACGCCGCGCTGGAACTCCGAGATCATCTGTCCCAGCTCGATCGGCCCCCTCCCGGAATCGCTCATGGCCACCTGCACGACTCCCGGGCGCTTCGGCTGCGCCTCGGAGGGGTCTTCCTCGTCGTCGCCCCACTCCTCTTGGGGCACCTGGCTCGCGGAGCGCGGCACGGCCGCCTCCCGGCTCCCGCCTGCCGGCAACGGGCTTCTTCCGGTTCCCTCGCTCCCGCCGGCCAGCCGCTTCAGACGGGCGGCGGCGACCTCGTTCTGATCGTCGAATGCCCGCGCGCGCTCGAACCACTCGCGCGCTCCGGGTACGTCCCCTTCGGCAAGCGAGCGGTCGCCCAGGTCGGAGGCCACTCGCGAGGCCTCCTGGCGATCGTCGCGCCGCTGGCAGTTCTTGAGCCACAGGAGCATCACCTGGAGCGAGACGCCGCTCACCTGGCGCAGACCCCGGTAGATGGCGGCCGCGTTGTCCAGGCGCCCGAGGCCGTCGTAGGCCTGGGCGGCGCGCACCAGCGCCGTGCTCGCGCCCTCGCGATCTCCGGCGCGGAGCATCGCCTGGGCGCGCTTGAGGAGCGCACTGATCTCGGAAAGGCTCGCCTCCGACTCTTCGGCCGCGGGCTCCTCGACCTCTTCTTCAGCCTCCGGCTCTTCGGCTTCCGGCTCTTCAGCTTCCGGCTCTCCGGCTTCCGGCTCTTCGGCTTCCGGCTCCTCGGCTTCCGGCTCTCCGGCTTCCGGCTCCTCGGCCTCTAGCTCTTCCGCTTCGGCCTCGGGCTCCAGGGAGTCGGTGACCTCCGCGGCTTCGAGCTCCGCGGAATCCTCCCCCGGCTCCTCGAGCGGGAGCATCCGCCCGACCGGAGTGCTCTCGACTTCCTGGAAACGCTCGATCCGCATGACCTCGGCTTCCCCGGACGTGTCTTGAGGCGGCCGGCTCGAGGCGCCGCGTTGCGGCGCCGGCGGGGCATCGAACCTGAGCCCCGAAGGAAACTCGGCAGCCGGCGGCGGGAGGATGCCCGACTCGACATCGGCCTCAGTCTGCCCTTCGCCTCGGGCCGGAGCGGCAGGCCGCTGGCGAGGAGGACCGGGGAGCGAGGGGAACGCCTGGGGCGGGCGCTCGCCCCGGCTGCCGGCACTCTCGGCCCGGGCCTTCCCCTCTCGCGGCGTCGGGCCGGGAAGCGACGCACCCGGGAGAGGGTTGCCGAGCGGGACCGACGGCGCTCCGCCCGCCTGGGCCCCCGGGAGACCGGGACGCAACGCCGCGATCGCCGCCCGCGCCGCTCCGGGTGACAGCTTCTCGGCGCGCTCGAGGCAACGGCGGGCGTCGGTGAACTGGTTCAGGCTCTGGTAGCGGGTGGCCGCCTCGGCCAGCGTGCGCGCCGCGGTCTCGGGGAGGCGCGCGCCTCGGCCAGCTCGTCGACCTGCAGGACCACGTCGGCGTGCTGCATGTAGTAGAGGCTCGACTCCGTGGCCAGGCCGTCGAGCGCGTGAAGGCTGGCGAGGCGCTTGAGCACCATGCCCGGGGCGAACGAGAGGCGCAGCATCTTCTTGCACACCGCGATCGCGTTCTTGTACAGGCCGGCCTTCTCGTAGCCGTCCACCGCCTCGAGATAGCGCCGCGTGGCGCCCTGCGCGTCCCCCTTCTTGTAGAGGAGGTCGGCCAGCAGCACGGAATGATAGGGATCCGAGTCGCCCGAAGCGACGAGCTTCTCGTACTCGCTCAGCGCCCCATCCAGGTCCCGGTTCAGAATGAAGCGCTGGGCACGGCGCTTGATCTCGATGGATCTTTCCAAGTCGTCACCCCACAGGACGCGAGCGCGCCCCGCTACCGATCAAGCATTCAAGACGCTGCGAACCGCTTCCATGCAGCGTTCGGCCGCCGACGCCACGGCGGCTCCAAGGCGCTCCAAGCCCGCTCCGACAAGCTCCTTATCGGCTCCGCCCGGGAGACTCTTCAGGTTGATTTGAACGTTGAGAAGCGCGCTCCGGGCCGCCGCCTCCGCCAGGAGGCCGGCAGTCCCCGCGTCGCTCGCCGCGTTGGGGTTCCCGACGCGCGCCCCTCGTTCGGCCAGCCCCAGGACCTCGACGCACGCCTCCGCGGTCGCGAGCGGCACCCGGGCGGCCTCGAGCTCGGCCGCCGCGAGCGAGCAGTCGCGGGCCGCTGTCTCGGGGCCGGTCGACGAAGGCATCCGGCGGGCGCGCAGCACCGCCTCGAAGGCCTCGCTGTCACGGCGCCCGAGCCCGAGAAGCTTCTTCCTCAGGCTCTCCGCCGCGCACTTGACCTCCAGCATGGCCCGGCCCGCCGCCTCGTACTTCTTCTTTCCGATGGTGAGGTTCGCCACCATGGTGGCGAGGCAGGCCGCCAAGGCACCCGCAAACGCCGCCACGGTGCCTCCCCCCGGTGTCGGGGAGCCCGCGGCGATCTGGTCCAGGAAGCTCCCGATCGGGCTCCCCTCCGAGAGCGGGGGCCGCCTGAGACGCAGCTCCAGCACCTGGTCGCGCCGGAAGCTCTCGAGCTGCAGGGCGTGCTCGGCGGCGTCGAGCAGCGCCGCCTCGGGGATCAGCCCCACCACCTCGCAGCCCGAGATCACCGCCCCGTGCCGTCCCGCCTCGCTGCGCACCAGGGCGAGCACCCGGTGAATGGGAGTCGCCTCGGTGTTCACCAGGTTCATGCTCACCTGGGCGCGCCGCCCGCCCTCGATCGAGAAGCCCAGGGCGCGAACGTTCTTGAGCCCGCCGCTCTGCTCGCGCACCGCGGCGGCGATCGCCTTGGCCACCCGCACGTCGCCGGTGTCGAGGTTGGCGTTGAACGCCACCAGGAACCGCCGCGCCCCGACGGCCGTGGCCCCGGCGGTGGGGTGGATCCGCTCGGGCCCGAAGTCGGGACGGCGCGCCGGATCCTTGCCGATCAGCTCGCGCAGGCCCTCGAACTGGCCGCGCCGCACGTCGCCGAGGCTCACGCGGTCGGGTCGCGTGGCCGCGGCTTCGTACAGGAACACGGGGATGCCGAGCTCCTCGCCGATCCGCTGCCCGGCCCGCCGGGCCAGCGCCGCGCAGTCCTCGAGCGACAGGTCCTCCACCGGGACGAAGGGCACCACGTCGGTGGCGCCCATGCGCGGGTGCTCTCCCGCGTGGTGGTTGAGGTCGATGAGCTCGGCCGCCCGCCGCGCGGCGCGCACCGCCGCCTCGACCACCGCCTCGGGGTCGCCGGCGAACGTCAGCACCGAGCGGTTGTGATCGGCGTCCATCTCGTGGTCGAGGAGGATGACGCCCTCGACCCCGGCGATCGCCTGGATGAGCTCGTCCACCACCTGGCGGCGGCGGCCCTCCGAGAAGTTGGGCACGCACTCGACGATTCGGGTCATCGGGTTGGGGTCCTCTGTCCTTGCCACGCGGGCGACCCGTAGAGAACGGTAGCGGCACCGCGTTGGAGGAGACACCGGCGGCGTCCAAACGGTCAAGCAGCCCACTCCGGGGATTCGTGTGGCGCCGCAGTCCCGGACCGGCGATCTCCGAGCGGGCGTGAACGACAGGGGAACCTGTGGCTGGAGCAGCGGCCATTCGCCGCCACGGCACTGTGCCTTATTACCTCCGCGCGGCGCGGCGCCGGACTCTGCGCGCCCCGGCAATCGCTAAGGCGCGGATGAAGTGCCGATCACGGACACGATGACGTCGGCCCGACCCACTCCGTGTCTCTCCACATGCGCGGCATAGGCGAGGGCCTCAGCAGAAGTGCCGCCCATGGCCTCAACGGTAAGGAGGAGAATGCTGTCCTGGGTGATGAGAGGATTCTCGAGCTGCATCCGCACTCTGTAGCCGATCACGTGAGAATGGGAGCCTGCCGCTTATTGGCCACGATGGACTAGCCAACGAATAATCGTGAGAGTTCGCCGCTCACGGCCACACGCGCCGCTCCACCGCGGGGAGCGCCAGGTCGGCGCCACGGATGAACACGCAGTCGGGGCGCACCGCCGGCAGCCAGTAAGGCAGCTCCTCGAGGGTCTCGCACTCCCAGATCACCGCGTCCCCGCACGCGCCCGGGGTCAGGTGGCCGACCTCCGATTCGGCCCCGAGCGCCCGGGCGGCGTTCCACGTGATCGCGAGCAGCGCCTCCTCGGCGTCGAAGCCGCAGAGCCGGGACGCCAGCGCGGCGCACTCGAGCAGCGACTGGGCGGGCGAGGTGCCGGGGTTGAAGTCGGTGGCGATCGCCACCCGGGCGCCGGCGCGGCGCAGCATCCCCGCCTCCGGCAGGCTCTGGCGCAGCGTCAGCGCCGCGGCCGGCAGCAGCACGCCGACGGTGCCGGATTCCCCGAGCGCCCGCCAGTCCTCCTCGGTGGCCGACTCCAGGTGGTCGGCCGAGCGGGCGCCGAGCTCGGCCGCGAGCTCGGCCCCTCCGCTCCGCGAAAGCTGATCGGCGTGGAGCTTGATCGCGAGCCCCAGCCCGCGCGCCCGCTCGAGCACGCGCCGGCACTCTTCCAGGCTGAAGGCCACAGGGTCGCAGAACACGTCCACGGCGGTGGCGAGATCGCGATCGCGGATGCTCGGCAGCGTCGAGCGGCACAGCTCGTCGAGGAACTCCTCGCGGCGGTCCTGGTACGGCTCGGGCAGGGCGTGCAGCAGGAGCGCCGTGCGGTGGAGGCGCACCGGCACGCGCTGAGCCGCGCCGCGTATCCGCTCGAGCAGGCTCTCCTCGCCGCTCGGCGTCAGGGCGTAACCACTCTTCACCTCCACCGTGGTGCAGCCGTTCGCGCGCCACCGCTCCAGCCGGCTGGCGAGCCGCTTCTCGAGCGCGTCGGGGCGGTTCTCCATCTCGTCCAGCGTGGCGGTGGCGGTGGCGCGGATGCCGCCCCCGGCGGCGGCGATCGCGGCGTAGTCCTCCCCCCGCAGCCGGCGCTGGAGCTCGAGCGCCCGGTGCCCGGCGAAGATCATGTGGGTGTGGCAGTCCACCAGCCCCGGGGTCACCAGGTGGCCGTTGGCGTTGAGCGGCCGCGCGTCGCGATGGCGCGCCGAGAGCTCGGCGGCGCTCCCCACCTCCAGCACGCGGCCGTCCTGGAACACCACCGCCCCTCTTGGATAGCGCAACACGCGCCGCCCCTCCGGGTCGGGGGTCGCCACCTCGGAGGTGTTGTGGAGGATCATGTAGGCGGTACGGCCCGCCACCAGCCTTCCGGAAGCGTCGCGGGGGGAACCGAGCGTCACGGTCGCTCTCGCAGCTCGCTCAAGCCGAGATCCCGGGCAGCTTGAGCCCGCTCCGGCGCGCGAAGGCGATGGCCTCGGGGTAACCGGCATCGGCGTGCCGCATCACCCCGGAGCCCGGATCGCTGGTGAGAACCCGCTCGAGCTTCGCGTCGGCCTCCTCGCTGCCGTCGCACACCACCACCATGCCGGCGTGGATCGAGTTGCCGATCCCCACCCCGCCGCCGTGATGGACGCTCACCCACGAGGCGCCCGAGGAGACGTTGAGCAGCGCGTTCAGGATCGGCCAGTCGGCCACCGCGTCGCTGCCGTCGCGCATCGCCTCGGTCTCGCGCAGCGGCGAGGCCACCGAGCCGGCGTCCAGGTGGTCGCGTCCGATCGCCACCGGCCCCTGGAGCGTCCCCTCGCGCACCATGCGGTTGAAGCGCAGCCCGAGCCGCGCGCGCTCGCCGTAGCCCAGCCAGCAGATGCGCGCCGGCAGGCCCTGAAAGCGGACGTGGCGCTCGGCCAGCGGGATCCAGCGGTGCAGGCGCCGATCGTCGGGGAACTCCTCGAGCGCCGCCCGGTCGGTCGCCAGGATGTCCTCCGGCGCGCCCGAGAGCGCCACCCACCGGAACGGCCCCTTGCCGGCGCAGAAGAGAGGGCGGATGTATTCGGGCACGAAGCCGGGGTAGGAGAACGCCTGGGCATGCGGAACACCGCCCTTCTCCGCCTCGCCGCGCAGGTTGTTTCCGTAGTCGAAGGCCACCGCACCCAGGCCGCGAAGGCCCAGGATGGCGCGCACGTGCCGCGCCATGGTGTCGCGCGCGCGCCGCACGTATTCCGGCGCGTCGGAGGCGCGCAGCGCCACCGCCTGCTCGAGCGTGAGCCCCGCCGGGACGTAGCCGTTGAGCGGGTCGTGCGCCGAGGTCTGGTCGGTGACGACCGCGACCGGCGTTCCCCGCTCCAGCGCCGCCTCGAGGAGGCTCACCGCGTTCGCGATCACGCCGATGCTGGCCGGCTGCCGGAGCTCGACCGCCTTCCGCGCGTGCTCCAGCGCCTCGTCGATCCCGGAGCAGACGCGCTCCAGGTATCCGGTCTCGACCCGGCGCCGCGCCCGCGCCTCGTCCACCTCCGCCACCAGGCACACCCCGCCGTTCATGGTGATGGCGAGCGGCTGGGCGCCCCCCATGCCGCCGAGCCCGGCGGTGAGCACGAGACGGCCCGCGAGGCTCCCTCCGAAGTGGCGCCCGGCGCATTCGGCGAAGGTCTCGAACGTCCCCTGGACGATGCCCTGCGACCCGATGTAGATCCACGAGCCCGCCGTCATCTGACCGAACATCGTGAGGCCACGGTCCTCGAGCTCGCGGAAGCGCTCCCAGGTCGCCCAGGCGGGCACCAGCAGGGAGTTGGCGATCAGCACCCGCGGCGCCCAGGGATGGGTGCGGAACACGCCTACCGGCTTTCCCGACTGGACCAGCAGGGTCTCGTCGTGCTCGAGCTCGCGCAGGCAGGCGACGATGCGCTCGAAGGCCTCCCAGGAGCGCGCCGCCTTGCCGGTGCCGCCGTAGACGATGAGCTCCTCGGGGCGCTCGGCCACCTCGGGGTCGAGGTTGTTCATGAGCAGGCGCAGCGCCGCTTCCTGCGCCCACCCCTTGCACGAGCGCTCGGCGCCGCGCGGCGCGCGCACGCTCCGGGCTGCGGTGATCGGGTTCAGAGTCGCGCCTCCCTGGATCTCATCCGGCACCGGGCCTAGCCGTCACGCCTCGAGCACCTCGAGAGCGAGGCGCTCGGGGCCCGGCGAAAGCACCCAGCGCGCCACGGTTTCGCAGGGGTCGGAGAGCGGCCGGTCGCCGTCGGGCGCCGGCACCAGGCGGCGCACCGTGCCGTAGAGGCGTTCCGATCCCTGGCCCGCCCGGAGCGGGCGCCTGAACTCCAGCGCGCGGCAGGCGCACAGGAGCTCCATCGCCACCACCCGCGCCGCGTTGTCGACCACCGTGCGGGCGTGCCGCCCCGCGATCGGCGCCATGCTCACGTGGTCCTCGATGCCGGCCCCGGTGGGGATCGAGTCGACGCTGGCCGGGTGCGCGAGCACCTTGTTCTCGGACACCAGCGCCGCCGCCGTGTACTGCGCCAGCATATACCCCGACTCGATCCCCGGCGAGCCGGCCAGCGCGCGCGGCAGCCCCACCTCGGCGCCGTCCACCAGCCGCGCGATGCGCCGCTCGCTCAAGGAGGCCACCTCGGCCACCGCGATCTTGAGGTAGTCCGCGGCCATGGCCACCGGCTGGGCGTGGAAGAGCCCCGCCGAGATCACCCTGCCGTCCGGGAACACCAGCGGGTTGTCGTTCACCGACCGGAACTCGATCTCGAGCTGGCGCTCCACGTGCTCGATGGCGTCCCACGACGCTCCCATCACCTGGGGCACGCAGCGCAGGCAATAGGCGTCCTGCACCCTGCCGCAGTCGGCGTGCGAGGCCACGAGCGCGCTGTCCTCGGAGTAGGCCAGCAGCCGCCGGGCGCTCTCGATGGCGCCGGGATAGGGCCTCAGGCCCTGCACCTCGGCGCGCGCCGGGCGGAACGAGCCGAGCAGCACCTCCGTCGTGAGCGCGGCCGCCCCGACGGCCGCCTCCCACACCCGCTGGGCGTCGGCGCACGCCAGCGCGGCGAGCGCCGAGGAGAGTTGCGTGCCGTTGACGATCGCGAGCCCCTCCTTGGCCTCGAGCAGCAGCGGCTGGAGCCCCGCGCCGCGGAGCGCCAGACCGGCCGGCATGCGCCGGCCGCCGAGCCATGCCTCCCCTTCCCCGACCAGCACCAGCCCGAGATGAGCGAGCGGCGCCAGATCCCCGGACGCTCCGACCGAGCCCTCGAGCGGGACGATCGGGGTGACGTCCTGCTCGAGCATGGCGATCAGGGCGTCGACCAGCTCGGGGCGGCACCCCGAGTACCCCTGGGCCAAGGAGGCGGCGCGCAGCAGCAG
>VBOT01000059.1 GCA_005893225.1 Candidatus Eiseniibacteriota bacterium | reverse complement strand
CGAAAAAGCGCGCGGCCTCGAGCGCCACCGCGCGCTTGTCGCGCATTACCACCGGAGCCACCGGGAGCGCCTCCAGGAACGGCTTCCGGTAGGAAGCCGACTGGAGCCGCGGATCGCACACCACCAGCACGCCCCGGTCGTCGGCCCGCCGGATCAGCCGGCCGATCCCCTGGCGGAACCGCAACACCGCCTCGGGTACCACGTCGTGATGGAAGGGATCGAGGCCGCGCTCGCGCAG
>VBOT01000058.1:5184-12782 GCA_005893225.1 Candidatus Eiseniibacteriota bacterium | reverse complement strand
CTGGAGCACGACCGCTCTGAGTCCGTGCCAGTTGAGATTCACGCGCGGCCCTCCGCATTCCGGGCGAGCGCGGGACTATAGCACGCCGCGCGGGGGCCGGGCGCTCGTCCCCGCACGTTCTCCACGCACGATGGAGGATCTACTCGTATCGGAGGGCCTCGATGGGATCCAGCCGCGAGGCGCGGCGCGCCGGGTAGAAGCCGAAGAACAGGCCCACCATGCTGGCGAAGCCGAACGCGAGCGCCACCGCGCTCGGCTCGATCATGGTGGGCCAGCGCGCCAGGGACGAGATGAGCGACGCCGCGACCGTGCCGAGCCCGACGCCGAGGGCGCCCCCGGCGAGCGAGAGGAAGGCGGCCTCGACCAGGAACTGCATCAGGATGTCCATTCGCTTGGCCCCGATCGCCCGCCGGATGCCGATCTCCCGGGTGCGCTCGGTGACCGAGACCAGCATGATGTTCATGATCCCGATGCCCCCCACCAGCAGCGAGACCGCGGCGATGCTGGCGAGCAGCAGCGTCATCACCCTCGAGGTGGCCTCGGCGGTGTTCGCCGCCTCGAGCTGCGTGCGGATGAAGAAGTCGTCGTTGTCGCCGGGGTGGATGCGGTGGCGCTGGCGCAGGAGATCGGTGATCTGGGTCACCGCGGCGTCGACCTGCGACTCGCTGACCGCCGAGGCAACCACCCAGTTGACGTGGGTGATGCCCATCAGCCGCCGCTGAGCGGTGGTGATCGGCACGAGGATGGTGTCGTCCTGGTCCCCGCCCCAGCCGGTGCCGCCCTTGGTGGCCAGGACCCCGACCACCCGGAACGGGATGTCCTTGAGGCGCACCGTGGCGCCGATCGGGTCGACGTCGCCGAACAGCTCGCGCGCCACGTTCTTTCCCAGCACGCACACCTTGGCAGCGCCGCGCACGTCGGAGTCGGTGATGAAGACGCCGCTCTCGACCGGCCACTGCCGGATGATCGAGAAGTCCGCGGTCGTGCCCTGCACTTGGGTGCTCCAGTTGGCGTCGCCGGCCACCACCTGGGCGAGCGTGCGCACCCCGGGCGCCACCGCGTCGACGGCCGGGCACTCGCGCTTGATCGCGAGCGCGTCGTCGGGGTTGAGCGTGGTGATGCTGCCCATGCCTCCCCGCGCCCCGCTGGCCGTGATCGTGCCCGGGATCACGGTGAGGGTGTTGGCGCCGAGCGAGCGTATCTGCGCCTGCACGGCCGCGCGCGCCCCCTGGCCGATCGCCAGCGTGGCGATCACCGCCGCCACGCCGATCACGATGCCGAGCACCGTGAGCGCGGCGCGGAGGCGGTTGCGCGTGAGCGCGCTGAGCCCGAGCCCCACGAGGGCGGCGAAGCTCATCGCCGGCCTCCGCCGCCCCGCCCGCCGCCTCGCCCGCCGCCGGGTCCGAAGGACGGGCCGCCCATGCCGGGCGGAGGCTGGAGGTTGGCGCCGCTTGCGGTGACCTCGAGCCCCACCACGACGAGATCTCCCGGGTGGAGCTCGCCGCTCCGGACCTCGGTGTAGGCGCCGTCGGTCAGCCCCTCCTCGAGGTCGACCGCGACCGGCTTGCCGTCGCGCAGCACGTAGACGCTCCCGGGCTTGAGGCGTTGCTCGATCCCTGCCCCCGAGTCGGCGGGCGAGCCGCCGGCTCTCATGCCGGCCCGCCCGCGCCACGGGCCGTCCCGCCCCTGGGCCATCCGGCGCCGCCTTCCCGGCGCCTCGCCGGACGAGTCGGTGCCCACACCCGATCCGCGCTCGCCGCCCCGAGCGCCGGCCGCTTCGCGCGACTCTGAGCCCGGGCCGTCCCGCGAGTCTTCGCGGCCGAGCCCGCCGCGCGCCGCTTCGCTGCCTCCCGCTCGCGCGCCACGACCGCCGGGCGAGACCTCGGCGCGCGCCAGGCCGCCTCGCGCCTTGCCCACGGCCGGAGGGCGGAAGCGCAGCGCCGCGTTCGGGACCTTCAAGGCGTCGTCGCTCCTCGCCACCAACACCGAGACGTTGGCCGTCATGCCGGGCCTGAGCTTCAGGTCGGGGTTCTGGGTGCGGATGATGGTGGTGTAGGTCACCACCCCCTGCTCGACGATCGGCTCGAGCCGCACCTGGGCCACCTGGCCCCGGAAGGGGAAGTCGGGGAACGCGTCGACGGTGAAGCGCGCCGGCAGGCCGGGGTGGATGCTCCCGATGTCGGCCTCGTCGATGCGCGTCTCGACCTGCATCTGGGACAGATCGTTGGCGATGACGAAGAGCCTGGGCGCCTGGAGGCTCGCCGCCACGGTCTGACCGAGATCGACGGCGCGCGCGATCACCACGCCGTCGATCGGCGCGCGGATCGTGCTGTTCTCGTCATCCACGCGCGCGGCCTGGAGCTGGGCGCGCGCCTGCTTGAGCTCCGCCTGACGCTGCTCGAGCTGGACCTCGGCTGCTTCGACCTCGGCCTGGGAGACGTAGTTCTGGACGATCAGCTCGCGGGCGCGCTCGAGCTGCCGGCGCGCATCCTTGACCGCCGCCTCGGCCCGCGCCACCGCCGCCTCCGCCTGCGCCACCCGGGCCCGGAACGACGAGGGCTCGAGCTGGCAGAGCACCTGCCCCTTGCGCACGCGGTCGTTGTAGTCGGCGAACAGCCGGTACACCGTGCCGCTCACCTGGCTGCCGACCTCGACCTGCTCGACCGGCCGGACGGTGCCGGTGGCGGAGACCAGCGATTCGATCGGCCCGCGCTCGACCGGGGCCGTGCGGTACCTGGGAGCATCCCGCCGGGAGCGGGACTTCACTCCCCACACCGCCGCGAGCGCGATGACGACGATCACCGCGGCGGCGATCCAGCGCTGTCGGCTCAAGAACGGTCCTCCGGCGGCGGGCTTCCAGCGACTCGCGACGACACGGGTGCTTGGCACGAGCCTGGGTGGGCGTCATTGTATGACGAACCCGGTGCAGCGCCACCGTGAGGGGGGTCAAGGGCTCGTGAACTCCAGCGGTAACGAGAGGCTCGTCCGCATCGCCCGGGTTCTGTGGGCGATCCTCGCTCTCAACCTGGTGGTCGCCCTGGTGAAGCTCGTCTACGGCTACCGGAGCGGGGCGATCGCCATCGTCGCCGACGGGATCCACTCTCTCCTCGACGCCTCCTCGAACGTGATCGGGCTGGTCGGGATCGTGGCCGCTCGGCGCCCGCCCGACGCCGACCACCCCTACGGGCATCGCAAGTACGAGACTTTCGCGGCCCTGGCCATCGCCCCGATGATGTTCTTCGCTTGCCGCGAGATCGCGGTCGTCGCCTTCGAGCGCCTCCGCTCGCCTCACCCGCCCCACCTCTCTCCGGCCGCGTTCTTCGTGATGGGAGTCACGCTGGCGATCAACCTCGTGGTCGTCCGGGTCGAGCGCGCCGCCGGGCAGCGTCTCAACAGCGAGCTTCTCCTCGCTGATGCCGCGCACACCCGGAGCGACGTGTTCGCCAGCCTGCTCGTGGTGGCGAGCCTGGTGGCGGGCCGCTACCGGATCGCGTGGGCCGACGTCGCGGCCGCCGTGGTCATCCTGGCGCTCATCTTCAGGGCCGGGATCGGGATCCTGCGGGGCACCCTCTCGACGCTCTCGGACGAGCGCCGCCTCGAGCCGTCGCTGATCGAGGCGGTCGCGCTCGAGGAGCCCAGCGTGCTCGAGGCGCACAACGTGCGCTCGCGGGGGCCGAGCGACGACATCCACCTGGACCTCCACATCCTGCTCGATCCCGCCATGCGTCTCGCCGAAGCCCACCAGGTCAGCCATCGTGTGGAGCGCCGGCTGCGCGAGCGCTGGCCGGGGCTCACGGACGTGGTGGTCCACGTCGAGCCCGCGCTCGAGAGCGAGAGAGCCCGGACGCGAGAGGGCGGCGGGCTCAAGGCGGAGGGGTGAGCAGCGGCTCTGAACGACCGCGAGCGTTGGATCAGTCGGCAGGCTGCTGAAAAGCCCGAGCAACGCGGTGATCGGGCGTTTCAGTAGCCTGCCCTACATCAGCAGCCGCTCGTCCCCCACTCGGTGGTGATTCCAGTAATCCAGCCGCTGCGTCTTCTTGAGCGCGAGCATCCGGCCGGCGTGGGTCTCCATCTTGACCAGTACGTGCGGGAAGCGCTCGTCGAACCAGAAACGGTCGGTTCCGGCCGGGGTCGAAACCTCGAGCTGGCGCGTCGCGAACCGGCCGGCCGGGACCTCGATCGTCCCGCCGCTCCTCATGCGCAGCGTGGCGGTGACCGGGCGCGTGTTCTGGATCGGCGACTGGCCCGAGATCTGGCTCGGGAGAAGCGAGACCTTGATCTCGAACGGCGTGCGACCGCCCGCCACCCACCGGCGCAGCGAGACCGGCAGGCCGTCCCAGTAGAGACGCTCTCCGGGCGGCCACTCGACCGGCACCTCGCGATCGGCCTGCCCGTCCCAGTAGGAATGCGCCTCGTGGACCAGCCGCCCATTCTTGGGCCCGACGCGCACGAACGTGATGCCGCAGCTCTCGGTGTGGCTCATGGTCTCCTTGAGCACCTCGAGGCTCGAGCGATCGAACATCACGGTCGCCATCTGATGGTAGGTGTAGGTGCCGGTGGGAAAGTCGGCGAGGAAGTTGAGCTTGAGAACCTCGAGCGTCTTGCCGGGAATGGGCCCGGAGTCGCTCTTCACCAGCGTGGCGCGCACCAGGTCTTCCTTGACCACGATGATGCGGGCCTCGGTGGGACGCTCCTGCCCGTAGCGCTCCGTGGTTCCGACGTAGGTCGAGAACTCGGCCTTGCCGTCGTCCCAGAGCGGACTGGAGGCGATGTTGGAGGTTGAGACCGCGGGCGCTCCCGCCAGGATTCCCGCCCCGGCCAGAGCCAGGCACGCCGCCAGGCCGGCCGGCACCCACTTCAAGTAGTACATGAGGTGCCCTTCAAGTAGTTCATGAAGTCGAGCCCTTCGAGTCGCCCGCCAGGGCCTCGAGCAGGATCTGCTTCAGCTCGCCCAGCTGCCGGTCGAAGAAGTGGCTCGCCCCTTCGATCTTGATGAGCTGCTTGGGCTCCGCCCAGGTCGGGTACTCCCGCTCCAGCTCCTCGAGGGGGCAGAGGTCGTCGCGCGTTCCCTGAACGATGAGCTTCGGCACCCTCGAGGTGCGCAGAACCTCGAAGCCCGACCGGCTCACCGGAGGAGCCACGAGGATCAGGCGGTCGATCGCCGGCTCCGAGGCCGCGAGGCGGGCCGCCACCCAGGCCCCGAACGAGAACCCTCCCACCCAGCGCCGGGCCCCGGGAAAGCGCCGGCTCAGGAAACCGAGCGCCGCGCGCGCATCCTCGAGCTCGCCGATGCCGCGGTCGTGATGCCCGGCGCTCTTGCCCGCGCCGCGAAAGTTGAACCGCAGGACGGCCGCGCCCAGATCGAACAGCGCGGACGCCATCCGGTGCACGACCTTGTTGTGCAGGGTGCCCCCGTAGAGCGGATGGGGATGACACACCACCGCGGCGATCGCGGGGGTGGTCTCACGCACCTGGAGCAGGCCCTCGAGCGGCCCGGCGGGCCCTTCGATGGTGACGGCGACCAGCCTCGAGGCGGCGGATCCGGCCGGGCCGGCCCTCATTTGGCGCGCGTGAAGCGCGCGCGCAGGCGGTCGGCGAGCCCGTGGTCGAGGGTGGCGAAGTTGAGACCGTCGCCCCCCCCCATCGCGAGCAGGCATCCGGTATCGAGCATCCATTCCTCGAGGCCGAGCGGCGTGCCTTCGTTGAAATCGAGCGTCTCGGTGCCGAGGCGCCCGGGAAAGCTCTCGAACTCGTCGTTCCACTCGGCGCACAGGAGCAGCTCGTCGTTGCCGGCGAACAGCCCCACCGCCGAGAAGCGATCCAGCTCGCCCGGCTCGAGCAGTAGCACGCCCCGGTGCTGCGCCGAACGGACGCCCTCCGCCTGCAGGCGGCGGCGCACCGTCGGCCACTCGGCCGGACGCTCGGCGCCGTCGAGGAGCGGGATCGCCGCGAGCTGGAAATCGGGCAGGAGATCGATCCCGGCGTCCACGACGTCGGAAACCGAGGCGATCAGCCGCCCGTGATGAAGTCGCTGGCTCATGTCGCTCTCCGGCGTCCGCGCGTGAACCGGGGATCGTGACTGTGAGGATCGCGGCATTCTAGTGGCGCGCCTCCTGCTCGCGCCAGCCGGCGGCGCTGTCGCGATCGGGCGCCGGAACGATCAGGATCGGACACTTGACCAGGTGCCGGAGGCCCGAGGTGGTGGAGCCATGGATCAGATCCTGGAGCAGCCGGTGCCCGTGCGCCCCGGCGATCAGGAGATCGGTGCCCAGCGCGGCGACCAGCCGCGCGAGCTCCGACTTCACGTCGCCATGGCCGAGATGGACGCTGGCCTTGAGCCCCCGCCCGCGCAGCTCGTCGGCCACCGCATCGAGCGCGGCCCGGTCCTCGCGCGTCTCCTCGTCGGAGCTCTCGGGCCCGAGGTACCGGCCCGCGGCGCTCTCGACCACGTGCAGCAGGAAGAGCTCGGCGTCCGGCCTCAGCTTCATCGAACGCACGTGATCGAGCACCACGCGATCGGCGGGCCCGAGCTCGAGGGCCACGGCCACCCGCCGGTGCGCGCCCAGCAGCTCCATGCCGGCGGGCGAGACCGACGGGCCCCCCTCGCCCGCGGGCGTGACCATCACCGCCCGCGCCGCGCGAGGGACCGGCGGGTGGACGGAGGAGGCTTCGGGCGCGCGCCGCACCCAGGCAGGGGCGAACCGCTGGAGCAGGGGGACCGCCGTGATGTAGACCAGCAGCAAGCCCACGCCGACTCCGAGCGGCACCACGGTCAGCCACAGCCACACGGCGTTTCCGCCCGCCGCCGCGAGCCATCCGGTGACCTCCTGCATCACCAGGTTGGCGTTGAGGGCGACGATGATCACGGCCGTGAGTGCGGAGAGGAACACCACCCACTTCGGGTTCACGAACTCGCCCATCTTCTCCCGGTCGCTGGTGAAGGCGATGAGCGGGATCACGGCGAAGGAGAGCTGCAGGCTCAGGACCACCTGGGAAAGAACCAGCAGCTCGTCGACCGCGCCCGAGCCCTTCCACATGATGAAGGCCACGGCGGGGATGATCGCGAGGCCGCGGCTGATCATGCGCCTCAGCCACGGGCGAATGCGGATGCGCAGGAACCCCTCCAGCACGATCTGGCCCGCCAGGGTCCCGGTGATGGTGCTCGACTGCCCCGAGCACAGCAGTGCCACGGCGAACAGCGTGGAGGCGAGACCGGTGCCCAGCAGCGGGGCGAGCAGCCGATGGGCTTCCTCGAGCCTCGCCACCTGGGTGAGCCCGCTCTTGTGGAACACCGCGCCCGCCAGCACCAGGATCGCGGCGTTGACGAAGAACGCGCAGTTGAGCGCCACCACCGAGTCGACCAGATTCATGCGGCACGCCTGCCGCTTGCCCTCGACCGAGGCCTCGACGGCCCGGCTCTGCACCAGCGCGCTGTGAAGGTAGAGGTTGTGGGGCATCACGGTGGCGCCCAGGATGCCCATCGCGATGTAGAGCGACTGGCGGTCGAGGCCGAGCATGCTGAAACCCCCGCCCGGGGTCCGCGCGAACAAGCTCACCCGGCCGGCGGCGTCGTGCGGGATGAACCCGCGCAGGATCTC
>VBOT01000058.1:0-5051 GCA_005893225.1 Candidatus Eiseniibacteriota bacterium | reverse complement strand
ACTCCCCAGAGGAGCGGGACCCCGAACAGGAGCTTGAGGCCGATCGCGGCTCCCAGCACCTCGGCGAGGTCGCACGCCACGATCGCGATCTCGCACAGCACCCACAGCGGGTAGACGAGCGCCCGGGGGTAGTAGTCGCGGCAGGCCTGGGCGAGGTCCTTCCCCGTCACGACCCCGAGGCGCGCCGAGAGCGTCTGGAGCAGCACCGCCATCAGGTTGCTCATCAGCAGCACCCAGATGAGCTGGTAGCCGAAGCGCGATCCTCCCGCCAAGTCGGTGGCCCAGTTGCCCGGGTCCATGTAGCCGACGCTCACGAGGTAGGCGGGTCCGGCGAAGGCGAACAGGCGCCGGAACCAGCTCCCGGCCACGGGGATGGGAACCGTGCGGTGCACCTCGGCGAGGGACCGGAGCTCCATCCTACTGTCCACGCGGTCCTCCCTTCGCCGACTCCACCATCAGGCCCTCCAGCCCCTCGCTGCCCGTCACCACGCGCTTGCCCCCGACCTCGATCTCGAACACGTCGTCGAGCGCGCGCACCTCGCGGACCCGGACTTGCGCGCCCGGGACCAGCCCGGTCTGCTTCCAGCGCGCCATGCGCGGCCCGTCGGCGTCGCGGATCTCCCGGACCGTGGCGCGCGCGCCGCGCCGCAGCGACGAGAGCGGCTCGAGGTCGCGGCGCCGGACCCGGCCGCGGCGGTCCGGAATCGGATGGCCGTGGGGGTCCTCGGCCGGATGGCCCATCAGCCGGTCGATCGCCTCCAGCACCCGATCGCTGATGTGGTGTTCGAGGATCTCGGCGTCGTCGTGGACCTCGGACCAGTCGAACCCCAGCACCCGCACCAGGAAGGTCTCGAGGATGCGATGGCGCCGCACCATCTCCACCGCCTCCCTCCGCCCCTTGGCCGTGAGCCTCGCCCCGGCCCGCGGCGCGTGGGTGACGAGCCGCTGGGCGGCGAGCTGCCCGAGCATGTGGGTCACGGAAGGCGGCGAGACGGCGAGCCGCAGGGCGAGCCGCGAGGTCACGACCGCCTCGCCCTCCGGGCCGAGGGCGTAGAGCGCCTTGAGATAGTCCTGCTTGGAGCGGCTGAGCTTGGGCATCTGATCCTCTCTTGGGGACGGTGCGCGGAGGAGCCTCCGTCCCCACCATGAATACTTAGACTAGACTAAACCTGGCGTTAGTCAAAGCTAATTGGCGCGCCCCGGGCGGCGGGGGATGGCGGGGCGGCGGGCAGGGGTCTCCGCGAGACTCGCGAGCCTCCGACATCCTGTCTCCGGGTCGCTACTCGAGGCGCACTCCGGCTCCTGCCTGCGTGCGTCTCGAGAGTCTCGCTACGACCCCCGCCCGCCGCCCCCGTCCGTGCGTTTGCCCGCTCCAGAGGCATTCGCTACTCTGCGCGTCTCCCATCATCGAGGATCCCTCCATGCCCCAGATGACCATGGTCCAGGCCCTCCAGGACGCCTTGCGCGTGGCGCTGCGCGACGATCCGACGGTGGTCGTGCTGGGCGAGGACGTGGGGCGGAACGGCGGCGTGTTCCGGGTCACCGAGGGCCTCCAGGCCGAGTTCGGCTCCGAGCGCGTGGCCGACACGCCGCTCTCGGAGAACGGCATCGTGGGCGGGGCGATCGGCATGGCGCTCTACGGCCTGCGTCCGGTGGCGGAGATCCAGTTCGTGGACTTCATCTATCCGGCCTTCGACCAGATCGTCTCCGAGCTGGCCAAGATGCGCTGGCGCTCGGCCGGCCAGTACAGCTGCCCGGTGGTGGTTCGCGCCCCCTACGGCGGAGGGATCAAGGGCGGCCTCTACCACTCGCAGAGCCCGGAGGCGTACTTCTGCCACACCGCCGGGCTCAAGGTGGTGATCCCCTCCACCCCCTCGGACGCGAAGGGACTGCTCCTGGCCTCCCTCGCGGGCGAGGATCCGGTGATCTTCCTCGAGCCCAAGCGGCTCTACCGCACCCTCAAGGAGGACGTTCCCGAGGGCCGCCACACCGTGCCGCTCTCCATGGCGCGGGTGGCGCGCGCGGGCGAGCAATGCACGGTGCTCGCCTACGGGGCCATGGTTCCGGTCTCCGTCGAGGCCGCGAGCTCGGCGGCCGAGCGGGGTTGGTCGGTCGAGGTCGTGGACCTCCGCACGCTGGTTCCGCTGGACTCGGAGACCGTGCTCGAGAGCGCGCGCAAGACCGGGCGCGTGGTGATCGTGCACGAGGCGCCGCGCACCTGCGGCTTCGGCGCCGAGCTGGCGGCGCTCGTGGCCGAGCGCGCCATCACCGCGCTCCAGGCTCCGATCCTGAGGGTGACGGGATACGACACTCCCTTCCCCTACACGCTCGAGCACTCCTACCTGCCCGATGCCCCGCGCGTCCTGCGGGCCATCGAGCACGTCATGGCGTACTGAGGACGGAGCCCAGGTGCCCTACGAGGTCCGACTGCCCGACATCGGCGAGGGGATCGCCGAAGGCGAGATCGTTCGCTGGCTGGTCAAGCCCGGGGACGCCGTGCGCGAGGACCAGCCCCTGGTCGAGGTCATGACCGACAAGGCCAGCGTGGAGATCCCCTCGCCCCGGACGGGCGTGATCGCGGCGCTCCTCGCCGAGGAGGGACAGGTCGTGCCCGTGGGCAGCGCGCTCCTCGCGATCGCGCTGCCGGGAGACCCGGGGCACGCGGCGCCGTCCGACGACCGGGACTCCGGAACGGCCGGCGCGGCGCGCGCGGCAAAGGCGCAGGCAGCCGAGGAAGAGACGACACGGTGGAACAACGAGGGCGGCGCGATCCCCGAGGTCGCGACCCGCATCCCCTCCGCCGGGCCCGGGGGCGCTCCGGCCGCCGGCGCCTGGGGGCCGGGCGCCGGTCCAACCGGTCCCCCCCGCCGAGTTCAGGCGACCCCCGCGGTGCGGCAGCTCGCCATGCAGCTCGGCGTGACGCTCGAAACACTCGCCGGAACCGGGCCCGGAGGGTCGATCACCGCCTCCGACGTCCGGCAGGCGGCGAGCGCGGCCCAGACCTCCGGCTCCAGGGCTGCCGCGCCACGCCCGGGCCCGACCGCCGCGCCCGCAGCCCGCGCCGAGGCCGTGGCGGCCCCGGGCGGACCCGAGGAACGACTCCCCCTGCGCGGCCTCCGGCGCAAGATCGCCGAGCACATGCGCCGCTCGATCGAGACCGCGGCGCACTTCACCTTCGTCGCCGAGTGCGACATGACGGAAGTGTCCGGGCGGCTCGCGGCACTCAAGCCCCGCGCCGCGAGTGATGGGGTGCGGCTCACCTACCTGGCCTTCGTCCTCAAGGCCCTGATCGATCCGCTGCGGCGCTACCCGCTGCTCAACGCCAGCCTGGACGACGAGCGCCAGGAGATCGTTCTCAAGCGCTACTATTACATCGGCGTCGCCACTCACACGCCGGAGGGGCTGACGGTGCCCGTGATCCGCGACGCCGACCGGCTCTCGCTGTTCGGGATCGCGCGCGAGATCCAGAGACTCTCGGAGGCGGCGCGCACCGGGCGCCTCAGGCTCGAGGAGATCCAGGGAGGCACCTTCAGCGTCACCAGCACCGGGGCCAAGGGAGGAGTCCTCGCCACCCCGATCCTCCACCACCCTCAGGTCGCGATCCTCGGCCTCCACGAGATCAAGAAGCGTCCCGCGGTCGTGGAGGAGAGGATCGTGGCGCGCGACCTCTGCAACCTGTCGCTGTCGCTCGACCACCGCGTCGTCGACGGCGCCGTCGGGGCCGACTTCCTCTACGACGTGGTCCACCGGCTCGAGCATCCGGACTCGTGGCTCACCGGAGGTGAGATCGAATGACGCCGAGCCCCTCTGCCCCACCCCCGCCCTCGACGCTCCAGGTCCTCGACATCGAAGGCAAGGCACGCGGGACAGTGCCGGAGATCCCTCCCGAGGACCTGATCCGGCTGTTCCGCCACATGCTCAGGATGCGCGTGCTCGACCAGCGCATGCTGTCGCTGCAGCGCCAGGGGCGCATCGGGTTCTACGGGACCGCCACCGGCCAGGAAGCCGCGGTGACCGGGTCGGCCTATGCGCTCAGGCCCACCGACTGGGTGTTCCCGGCGCTGCGTGAGATGGGCGTCTCCCTGTGGCGCGGGACCACGATCCGGGAGATCGTCTGCCAGCTGATCGGGAACCGCGGCGACGTGCTCATCGGGCGGCAGATGCCCTGCCACTTCAGCGACCGAAAGGTCCTCACGGTGGCGTGGTCGTCGGTGATCGGCACCCAGCTCCCGCAGGCGATGGGCGCCGCCTGGGCGGCCAGGATCCTCAAGCACGACACGGTGTGCATGGGCTACCTGGGCGATGGGGCGTCGTCCTCGAGCGACTTCCATGCGGCCGCCAACTTCGCCGGCGTGTACCGTCTCCCGGTGGTGTTCTTCTGCCAGAACAACCAGTGGGCGATCTCGGTGCCGCTCAAGCTCCAGACCGCCTCGGAGAGCATCGCCGTCAAGGCCGTGGCCTACGGCTTCCCCGGCGTGCGCGTCGACGGCAACGACGTGCTGGCGGTGATCGACGCCACTCGCGCCGCCGTGGACCGCGCCCGCCGCGGTGAGGGCCCGACCCTGGTCGAGGCGGTGACGTTCCGCATGGGCGGCCACTCGTCGAGCGACGACCCCACGCGCTACCGCGAGGCGGACGAGGTACGCGAATGGGAGCGGCGCGATCCGCTCCAGCGCTTCCGTTCGTATCTAGAGGGCCGCGGCCTGCTGCGGGCGGAGGAGGAACCGGGCTGGACGCAAGAGCTGAACGACGAGATCGGCGCGGCGATCCAGGAGGCGGAGGCCCTGCCTCCTCCCGGCATCGAGACGATGTTCGACGACGTCTACAAGGAGGTGCCCCCTCACCTGGAGGAGCAGAGGCGTTACGCGCTGGCGATGGGGGAGGGGCAGAAGGTCGAGGGCGCGTTCCCCCTCTAGGCTGCTGAAAAACCCCGATTGCTGCGTTGCTTTTTCAGCAGCCTGTTATTACGCGCCTTTCTTCGCCTTCCCTCGGCCGCTCTTCCCGCGCGCGGGAGTGGCCGTGGTGTCGGGCAGCACGGGCCCGATGAGGCC
>VBOT01000057.1 GCA_005893225.1 Candidatus Eiseniibacteriota bacterium | reverse complement strand
TCAGAATGAATCGATCCGAGCCTTTCTCGACCGGCCTCAGGCGAATGGAAGTGAGGCTGTGATGATGCCGGTGTTCGTACGCGAGTCTCTTCAGCCACCGCGAAGTCACTCCGTGAAGGACGTAGCGGTGGAAGAACCATTCGAAGAAGCAAAGGAACAAGTGCATCGCCAGAAACGCCGAGACGAACGGGGCCACGCCTCCGGCGAGCTGGCCCGCCCACAGCTTGGGAAAGAGCGCATGATAGCCGGCAAACAGAAGCACGAGTTGAAGAAGGGCGAGAAGCGTAAAGCGCAAGATGGAAAAGCGACCCCGATGGCTATGTGTCATGGCGCGAGGGTGCGACGAACTGTAGTGTCTTCCGGTGCCTCAGCGGCGCAGCCGGCCCCGGCGAGCGACGAAGCGAGTGTGGCGATCAGCAGAGCGCAAAGAAACAGGAACACGCCGCCTCCCGACTACTTTCTGAACAAGTCGCTGGCGTCGAAGCTCAGCCCGAGCGTCAGGCGGGGTCCGTCGGCCTGCCGCCGCCGGACGGCACGCGGAAGCGGGCCTCGATCTCCGCCAGGATCTGCATCGCGCCGAAGTGGCCCCCGAGGAACTTACCTTCCCGCGGCGCTCTGCGCCAAGGCCCCTGGCGATCTTGTCCATGTCGAGCTGTGTCTGCTCTCGGCGGAGAGGATTAACGTCTCCTCTTGCCTGCAAACATCTCCATTCAAGCAGGCTGCGGTTCCCGTTCACCCAGCAGGGACGCGCTCAGGCCCTCGAAGATCGCCACCGCCAGCCGCTCCTTGAACCCGCCGAGGTCGTCGCCGAGGAGCCGCGCTTCCTCGGGGTTCGAGATGAAGGCGCACTCGACCAGCACCGACGGCCGCCGGGTCTTCCAGAGCACCCAGAGCCTGCGGGCCACGTACTCTCGCGAGCCCCGGTCGTAGATGACCTTGACCCCGCGATCGTGGAGACCCAGGGCGACGAGCCGCTCCTGGATCGCCCGCGCGATGCGGTGCCCGGCGCTCTCGCCGCCGTCCGGGTCGGTCTCCGCGAAGCACCAGACCTCCGCGCCCCGGGCCTGGGGATCGCCGGCGGCGTTGCAGTGGATGGAGACCAGGTGAGCGTCGCGGGCATTGGCGATGTCCGTCCGCTCCTGGAGCGTGACCGTCCGGTCGGCCTCCCGCGTGAGCGCCGCCTCGAACTCCGGGTGGGTGTCGAGGATCGCCTTCAGGACGTGCGCGATCCGCAGGGTCACGTCCGCCTCGCGGAGCCCCGTGGCAGCGTCGACCGCGCCCGGATCCTCGCCGCCGTGGCCCGGGTCGATCACGAGTCGGATCTTCGGGCCGGCCGCCATGCGAGCACCTTCGTGCTGTTCCGGGATCGACGAACCGTGGAGGTCTGGAACCGATCACCAGACCCCCAGCGGTTCGAAGACTGGAAAAATGGCTCCTCGGGTAGGATTCGAACCTACAACCCTCCGGTTAACAGCCGGATGCTCTGCCGTTGAGCTACCGAGGAATATTTTCGAGGAGCGACTTTGACGGTCGTCTGAACAGGCGGGGCAGCTGCTGAAAACAAGCACGGCAGTTTAATGACTGCCTCCGTTATCGGTCAAGAACGAGCGGGACTTGCGGCTCGCCGCCGAGGGCTCGTTGCATGGCCTGCTCGCCGCCTACTTCGCCGCCGCGTCGCGCTCTCCCTTCAAGTTCTTCTGCAGGAACGCCAGGGTTCGCGCCCATGCCTGCTTGGCCGCATCGGGCCGGTACGACGCCCGCCCCTCGTGCATGAAGGCGTGGCCCGCTCCTGGATACACGTAGATATCAGCAGCTTTGCCGGCTTTCTCGAGCGCCGCCTTGAACTCCGCCACGCGCTCGCTCGTGATCCCCTCGTCGTCGGCGCCGAAGTGCCCCTGGAGCGGGGCTTTGAGCGGGGCGAGCTTCTCGGGGTCCGTCTCCGGCGTGCCGTAGAACATCACCGCCGCCGCGATCTCTGGATTCTGGAGCGCCAGCTCCAGGCTGTAGCTCCCGCCCATGCAGAACCCGACCACTCCGATCTTGCCCTTGGCGGTTCGGGGCTGGGCGCGCAGCCACTGGACGGCGGAGTCGAGGTCGGCCAGCGCCGTCTTGGGTTCGAGCCCCCGCAGCAGCACGTGCGCTTGCTCGGGGTCATCGGTCACCTTGCCGTGGTAGAGGTCCGGAACGATCGCCACGTACCCCTGCCGCGCCAGCCGGCGGGCCACGTCCCGGATCTGGGAATTGAGGCCCCACCACTCGATCACCACGACCACCCCGGGTGCGGAACCCTGGCCGGGCGGCGACGCCGCGAAGGCGTCCGCGCCGCCGTCAGGCGAACCCAGATGGACGCGCGAGGTGTCGGGACCGGAACGCTGGGAAGCGCCTCCCTTGCCCGCGGCGCCCCATGCGTTGCTTCCGAGAGCGATCCATGCGGCACCCATGAGAACCGGGATCATGCGACGCATGTTTGCCTCCCTCCAGTTGTCCGACCCTGTGGCCGGAAACACGGAAGCTTATCGCGGCCGGTGGCGGGCCGGCCAGGACCCCGGCGGAGAAGCGCCCCCGGCTAGGCCTCGCTCAGCCGGTCCCCTTCTGCCAGTACTTGGGACGCAAGTTGGCCGGCAGCACGCGCTTACGAAGCCTGAGGCTGGAAGGGGTGGCCTCCAGCAGCTCGTCCTCGCGGATCCATTCGAGCGCCTGCTCGAGCGAAAGCTTGCGAGCCGGCAGGAGGTGGATCGCCTCCTCGGCGGTCGAGGCCCGCATATTGGTGAGCCGCTTCTCCTTGACGATGTTCACGTCGATGTCCTGCTCGCGCGAGTTCTCCCCCACGATCATCCCCTCGTAGACCCGCTCGCCCGGCTCCACGAAGATCTCGCCTCGGTCCTGGACGTGTTCGATGGCGTAGCCGGTTACCTTGCCTGTCCGATCGGCCACCAGCGCCCCGGTGACCCGGTGAGGGATCTCTCCCTGCCAGGGCTCGTAGCCGTCGAACAAATGGTTCAGGAGCCCGGTGCCGCGGGTGTCGGTCAGGAACTGGCTGCGGAAGCCGATCAGTCCGCGCGAGGGGATCCGGAACTCGAGCCGCACGCGACCGCTCCCGTGGTTCACCATGTTCGTCATCCGGCCCTTCCGGCTCCCCACCTTCTGGGTCACGACCCCCACGTATTCCTCCGGGCAGTCGATCACCAGCCGCTCCATCGGCTCGTGCCGGGTCCCCTCCACCTCCCGGGTGATCACCTCGGGCTTGCTCGCCGCCAGCTCGAAGCCCTCGCGCCGCATCATCTCGATCAGGATCGCGAGCTGGAGCTCGCCGCGGCCCGAGACCTTGAAGGCGTCGGGCGTGTCGGTCGGCTCGACGCGCAGCGCCACGTTGGTCAGGATCTCGCGCTCGAGACGGGCGCGCAGATGGCGCGAGGTGAGGTACTTCCCTTCCTGCCCGGAGAGCGGCGAGTTGTTGACCTCGAAGCGCATGCTCACGGTGGGCTCGTCCACCACGACGTGGGGCAGCGGGCGCGGATCCTCGGGATCGGTGAGGGTCTCGCCGATGTTGACGACCTCGAAGCCGGCGATGGCCGCGATCTCGCCCGCGCTCGCCTCCTCCACCTCGACCCGCTCGAGCCCCTCGAACACGTAGAGGCGCGACACCTGGGCCCGGGCGAGCGTCCCGTCGAGGCGCACGATCGCGCACTCCTGGCGCGAGCGAACCTTCCCGTTCATGATCCGCCCGATCGCGAGACGCCCCACGTAATCCGAGTAGTCGAGGTTGAGCACCAGCATCTGGAGGGGGCTCCGGGGATCGAACCGCGGCGCCGGGATGTGGCGCACGATGGCCTCGAACAGCGGCTCGAGGTGGTGCTCCTCCCCGTCGGGGGCGAGCCGGGCTCGCCCGTCGCGCGCGTTGGTGTAGAGCACCGGGAACTCGAGCTGGTCCTCGCGCGCGTCCAGATCGATGAACAGGTCGTAGACCTCGTTCAGCACCTGGACGGGGCGGGCGTCGCGCCGGTCGATCTTGTTGATCACCACGATCGGCGGCAAGCCGAGCTCGAGCGCCTTGCGCAGCACGAAGCGGGTCTGGGGCAGCGGACCCTCGCTGGCGTCCACCAGCAGGAGCACGCCGTCCACCATCTGGAGCGTGCGCTCGACCTCGCCGCCGAAATCGGCGTGTCCCGGGGTGTCGACGATGTTGATCTTGCGGGATCCGTAGCGGATGGCGGTGTTCTTGGCCAGGATGGTGATGCCCTTCTCGCGCTCGAGATCGCCCGAATCGAGCACGCGCTCCATCACCTGCTGGTCCTGGCGGAACACCCCGCTCTGCCACAGCATCGCGTCCACCAGCGTGGTCTTGCCGTGATCCACGTGCGCGATGATGGCGATGTTCCGCACGTCCTCGCGGACCGACAGCTCGGCGGCTCCGGCCCGGGGCGCCGCGCCGTGGGGAGCCGCGGGAGTCGGGGGCGAGCTCACGCTCTCACGGTCCGGGGTCATGGGGCTCCGATCCCAGGCTGGTGCGCAGCAGCGGCCACGTGCCCGGCTTCAGGAACAGGGAGTCGTACGAATAGAGCGCCAGCAGCGGGAAGCCCAGCGTGCGCGCCCCCTTGATCTTGAGCGCCGCCACGGCCACCGAGGTGTTGAACACCGCGATCCCCGGCACCAGGCGATCGGTGGCGCCGAACTCCCGGGCGAACGCCACCAGCTGATTCATCACGGTCTGCACCGAGGGGGCATAGCACATCGGGAACGCGCGATCGAGCAGCCCGTCCTGGACCCACTTCTGCCAGGGCTGCGCGGTGGAGCGCATGGCGCGGACCGTGTCCGCCACCACCGCGGCGCTGATCGGCAAGCCGGGACGCGCGGCACACACCGAATCGCGCACCTCGCGCACCACGGCAGTGACCTGCTCCCTCTGGAACGCGAGCCACTCCGAGTCCACCGCCGCGCGCTGGGGCGCCGGAAGACGGTCGCGCCGCTCGGGATCGACCCCGGTCTGGAGCGCGAAGCGAGCGCGCGTCGTGGGGTCGTAGCCGACCGCCACGTCGGGCTGGCGGATGTAGTCGAGGTGAATCCCATCGACCGGATAGCGCCGGGCGATCTCCTGGGCCACCGAGGCGATCCAGGTCCGCACCCTGGGGTGGGCCGGATTCAAGTAGACGCCCTCGATCGCGAGCCGCTGGCGCTCGCGCGGCTTGAGCCACGAGAGCGGCCTGCCGCCCTTGATGGCCGCCACCCACTCGGGATGCGCGTTCAGGACGTGGCGCGGGTCGCGCGGGCGCGATCGGGCCGACCAGACCAGCATGCAGTTGACCCAGGCGTGCACCTCGAGACCGGACCTGTGGGCGCGCTCCAGGATCTCCTCCAGCGGGTCGTAGTCGGGCGGCGCCTCCGATCCGCCGAGCGCTTCCGAGCGGGGCAGGATGTCCGAGCGGTAGAACGCGTCGCCCCGGCCCACCACCTGGACCAAGAGCCCGCGGGCGCCGATCGCCTTGGCCCGCTCCACGATGTGATCCAGCTTCGCGGGATCGATCAGGGCCCCTCGCAGCACCCAGAGGTAATCCACGCCGCCCCGGGCCCGGGCCGTGTCGGCCAGGACGCTCGCGCGCATCGCCCCGGACGTGTCCGGGGGCGCCGGGCCGCGGCCGGTCGAGTCGCCGAGCACCCGCGAGCTGGAAGAGTCCGGGAGCGCGGAGGAGTCCGGGAGGGCGACGGTGTCGGCCGCGGCAGCCGCGCCCGCTCGCGCTTCCGCTGAGCCCGCCGGCCCGAGGAACACCATCAGTGAGACGAGGAGTGCCGTCATGGAAGCTCGGGCCAGGTAGCGCGAACGCGGACGGAGTGCCTCCCGCCCGCGTCACAGGGAGTCCAAGGATGAAGGATCGACCCGGGGCTACCCGGTCTTGACTCCGGTGCGGGTGCGCTTCCTGCTCGGGGCGGTCACACCGGACTCTCTCTCGTGCCGCTTTCCCGGCTTCGGCTTCTCGCCCTCGGCGGCCCCGGCCTTCGCCTTCTTCCCCGGGGCTCCCGCCTTGAGCGCCTTCTCCTTCGCCTCTTCGGCGGACATGCGCTCCTGGCGCTCCTTCTCCCTTTGTTGCTCCGACTTGATCAGCTCCAGGTACGCGGTCTCGCCGGCGTCGCCGAGCCGGCTGCCGAGCCGGATGATGCGGGTGTAGCCGCCGTTCCGCTCCGCGTACCAGGGAGCGATGGTGTGGAACAGCTTGGCCGCCACCGCGGGCCGGACGACGAAGCGCGCCACGTGGCGCCGCGCCGCGAGGTCGCCACGCTTGGCGAACGTGATCATGCGCTCGGCGAGCCGGCGGGTCTCCTTGGCCTTGGCCAGGGTGGTCTCGATCCGCTCGTGCTGGAACAGCGACGTGGTCAGGTTGCGCAGCAGCGAGCGGCGGTGGGCCGCGGTGCGGCTCAGCTTGCGGTGATCCTTGCGGTGGCGCATCGGTTTAGCCTTCCACCCCGATCGGGCTCTTGTGCTCGAAGTAGCGGCCCACGTCCATGCCGAACGCCAGGCCCATCTCGCCCAGGATGTCCTGGATCTCCTTCAGCGACTTGCGGCCGAAGTTGCGGAACTTGAGCATCTCCGGCTCGCTCTTCTGGACCAGATCGCCGATGGTCTTGATCTCGGCGGCGCGCAGGCAATTGCTGGAGCGCACCGAGAGCTCCAGCTCCTCGACGCTCTTGTCGAGCAGCCGGCGCACCCGCATGATCTCCTCGTCGACCTCCTCCTCCACCTCCTCCTCGATCGGCTCCTCGAAGTGGATGAAGAGGTTGAAATGGTCGCGCAGGATCTTGGCCGCCACCGCCACGGCGTCGGACGGCAGGATGCTGCGGTCGGTCCACACGTCGATGGTGAGCTTGTCGTAGTCGATGCGCTGCCCCAGGCGCGTGGCCTCGACGTTGTAGTTCACCTTGGTCACCGGAGAGAACAGCGAGTCGATCGGGATGACGCCGATCGGGCGGTCGGTCTGCGAGTGCAGGTCGGCCGACACGTAGCCCCGCCCGCCGCTGATCTCCACCTCCATGCGCAGATCGCCGTCCCGGTTCAAGGTCGCGATGTGCAGATCCGGGTTCAGGGTCTCCACCTCGGGATCGACCTTGATGTCGCCGGCGCGCACCTCGCCCTTGCCGCGCATCTCGAACGTGCCCTTCTTGGGCCCGTCCCCGTGCAGCTTGAGCCGCACCTGCTTCAGGTTGAGGATGATCTCGGTGACGTCTTCGATCACGCCCGGCAGGGTCGAGAACTCGTGCAGCACGCCGTCGATCCGCACGGCGGTGATCGCGGCGCCCTGGAGCGACGACAGCAGCACGCGCCGCAAGGAGTTTCCGAGGGTGAGACCGAAGCCGCGTTCGAGCGGCTCGATGACGAACTTCCCGTACCCGTCGTTGTTGGCCGGATCGGGCACGAGCTGCTTGGGCATGGTCAGGTTCTTCCACTTCATCGGCAAGCCTCCCTGGGGGTAGGCGAACTCACTTGGAATAAAGTTCGACGATGAGCTGTTCGTTGATCTGGACTGCAATCGATTCGCGGCTCGGGACGCTGAGCACCCGCCCGCTCGGGCCCTCGGGCCTGAGCTCCAGCCATTCCGGGACTCCCTGCCCCTTGCGGGCCTCCAGGG
>VBOT01000056.1 GCA_005893225.1 Candidatus Eiseniibacteriota bacterium | reverse complement strand
CACAAAGGATCGAAGCGCGAACGCAGAATCGTCGATCCCCCAATCAACCCGAGCTCGGACAGCCAGACGCTTGGTTGCCCTTACTCGGACAGGCTCCTAGGGCGTCTGGAGCCCCTCGGCTGGCCGGCGCTGCCGCTTCGGGCGTTTCCCTATTGCAGCACGATGTCGGCGATCTCGTCGGCCAGGGCGTCGAGGCCGAGTTTGCCGCCCCCCTCGAGGTTGGTCAGGATGACGACCGCGAAGCGGTGCTCGGGGAGCAGGCGGAGCTCGCTGGTGAAGCCAGCCTGCACGCCGCCATGCCACACCGCCGTCCCGGCCTGCCGCCCCTCCCACTTTCCGACGTACCAGCCGAGGCCATACCCCGTCTCGGTTCCGTCGCGGGCTCGCTGAATGGTGGTCATCTGCCGGAACGATGCCGGAGCAAGCAGGGCGCCGTTCTGCAGCGCCATCGCGAACCGCGCTAGGTCCTCCGCCGTCGACAGCAGCCCGCCGCCCGGAGTCTTGTAGCTCGGGTCCATGAGCGCCGCGTTCCGCCATTCGCCGTCGAAGCGTCCGTAGACCTTGGGCGAGTATCCCCGCGCGCGGTTCGGCACGATGGCGGCGACGTCGTCCACCCGCGTGTGCGTCATTCCGGCCGGCCCGAACACGTGCTCGCGCATGTACTCCGGGTAAGTCGCTCCCGACGCGCCTTCGATCACCGCGCCGATCAAGGTGTAGCCGAACGTCGAGTAGGTGAACCGCGCACCGGGCTCGTGCTCGAGCGGGTCGTCCTTGAAGACCTCCAGAGCGGCGGTCAGGGTCCCGTAACGCGTCGTCCGCTCTTCCTCGTCCGGCTTGTAGTGGCGGACGCCGCTGAGGTGGCCAAGGAGCTGGCGCGTCGTGATCGGCTGGGCCTTGGTCGGAAACGCCGGCACGTACTTCTGAACCGGAGCGTCGAGATCGAGCTTGCCGCGTTCCGCGAGCTGCATGGCGGCGACCGCTGTCAACGGCTTCGACACCGAGGCGATGCGATAGACCGTGGTCGTCCGCGCCGGCACCGAGTTCTCGACGTCCGCGAGACCGTAGGCCTTCTGCCATCGGAGCTCGCCCTCGGCGACGATCGCGATCGACAGACCCGGTAGGTGTTGGCGATCGATGACCGCCGTGACCGCGGAATCGATCCTCGCGGTCTGGTTTGGCGAAAGCCCTTCGGCTGCCCCCGCCTCGGCGCCCGGAACGGTCGCGAGAGCCACGAGAGCCGCGATCGACAGGAATCGCGGCACTAGGCAATGCGCGCGAGGCGTCATCGCGTCGCTTGGGATCGGTTCCGAAGACCTCAGGGTGATTGCCCTTCCATCACGGCCTCGACTTTCGCCCAACTCGCCAGCATGGATCCAGTGTCAAATTATTGACATCGTCGGGAACCAAAAAAAAGCCCGCCCCCCTCCTCGGTCACCGAGCGCCGAACTCCGCGCGAGCGGCCTCGACCTCCATTCGGGTGCCGCCATGCGGAACGCAGGCCATCCGATCGAGCAGCTCCTGCGCCTCCGGACCGCCGGCGCGGCGGAGGAATTCCACCACGCTGATCCGCACTTGCCAGGCGGGATCTCGGGACAGCCGGCTCAGCAAATCGAGGTTCAACGTTGCCCCAAGGTCGAGCAGAGACGATGCGGCCTGCGCCCGAACTCGCCAGTTCTCGTGCTCCAGCAGAGGGAGAATGGACCGAGCGGCTTCGAGGGCATCGATCGCGGCCAGGGCCCACGCCGCATTGGCCTGAACGCGCCAGTCGCGGTCCCCGAGCGCCTCGACCAGAGGCGCGACGATCGCTGCGCCACGCACCCGCGTCAGAGCCCACTCGGCTCGCTCACGCACGAAGTCGTATTCGAAGGTCTTTTCATGCTCCGCGGCGGCTCGCAGGCGTTCGATGAAATGACGCTCGCTGGAGGTGTTGATCTCCTGGTCCGAGGGCCAGAGCGCCCGTGGGTTCGCGATCTCGATCACCTCGCTCCGCGGATCGGCCAGCGCGTCCGCCGTATGGGGCTCGGGCTCCGGCTCCGGATCAGGATGCTCGCCCGCGCGGGCGCCGCTCGTGGATGGTGGAGCGACGGGCTGCGATTCGGCCACCGGCTCGGAGTGGATTCTCGATGGGGGCGCGGAGCTCCGAGGCGGGAGCTCACGCCGCCGATCGGGCGATGTTAGCCGCCGGGGCGCCGAGATCCCGACCGGAAGAGGTCGTGGGCGCTCCGCCAGCGACGCGGCGGCACCTTCGACACTCGGACTGACGGGGCCGACCAGTGTCAGGGCGAAGACGGCGGCAACGAAGTGGGCGGTGATCACACCGCCTTGAGCCGGTGTGAGGCGTCCCCGGCGCAGGGCCGGCATCAGGAGCGCCTTCACGCGTCGGTCGAGGTTCACGGCATGGGCCACGGTGAGGGCGTTGCGGAGATGCCCCGGTCGGGCGACCATGTGCCTCGCCAGCGACACGAGATGGTGCGCGTAATCGATCCCAGGTGTGCCCCCCTGCACCACCTCGTCGTCACAGGCCCGCTCACGCTCGAGTATGAGCCGATCGACGGCGTACCAAACCAAGGGGTTGTACCAGTGGATGGCGCCAGCCAGCTCGCCTATGACGTGCGTCAATGCGTCTCGCCGCCGAATGTGAGCCAGCTCATGCGTGAGAACGATTCGAAGGCGTGTATTCGACCACGAATCCGCTCCGGCAGGCAGCACGACGGCCGGCCGAAGGATCCCGAAGGCGACGGGGGTCCGCACCCTGCCGCTCGATAACAGCTCGACCTCCCCGGTCATACGGATACCCCTTCCGATCTCCCCGATCAGCGCCTGGAAACGAGGGGCCACGATCCGTGCGGCCTGCTTCCGGAGCCGCCTCAGCCGCACCCTCGACGTCAGCATCCGGCCGAGCTGAGCCATCACGCCGATGAGCCACGCGATGGGGGCGACAGCGGAGATCGCCCGAATCAGTGTCGACCCGTCGACCCGTGATCGACCGTGGACCGGACGCGATGGAGAAACCACGTGTTCCGGAAGAGTTGCGCGCGCCGCCTCCCCGGCCGGCATCGTGCCGCGGCCCCCGGAATGGTTCCGAGTGGTCGCGGCGGCGATCGCGCGAGGGAAGAGGGGAATCTTCAGAGGCGGTGTCACCGCTGAGAGCGGGCCGAGGATGATGGTGGCCGCGAGGGCGGCCGACCAGAGCGCGTGACGCAACGCCGAGGAACGATGCCGCAGCATCCACGAGACCGCGCCGCAGGTCACGAGCACCAGCGAGCTCTTGAGCGCGTACTCGGCGAGCGGCCCGATCATGTTCTCTCGGCCTTGGCTCGTGCTCGCTTGATCATGCTGGAGATCCGCTGGAGCTCCGAGCGAGAGAGCTCGAGATCCGCCGAGCCGAGCAGGGCCGCCATGGCGCTCGCCGCGGAACCGTCGAAGAACGTGCGGATCACGTGCGCGAGCGTGCTGGTCCCGGCGTGCCTGCGAGGCGTGCGGGGATGGTAGACGAACCGGGCGCCATCGCTGCGGACCACCAGGTGATTCTTGTTGACCAGGATCCGGAGCAGCCCTCGCACGGTCGTGTACGTCGGAGGGTCGGACATCCGAGCGTGGATGTCGGCCGCGGTGGCGGTGCCGAGTCGATATACGATGTCCATGATCTGACGCTCACGGCGGCTGAATCCGCTCGGCGGTCGAGGCGGCACCCGGGGCTTTCGCATGTCGAGCATGTTAAAAAACTAACACCACCGCCGGCTGGGTGTCAATCGACCGCGGGGGTGAGCGACGGTGACCGACGCCACGGGGACGGACCGGGCAGGCTACCCGCAGAAACTCCGGGCACCGCTTCCTCCACGTGGGTCGTATCCGGCGGCGGCGAAATCACGGCGCGCGCGGCGCCGCGCAGCTCGACGCGGAGCGAGTCGTTGGGAGGAAGCTCCTCGGGGGCGAGCCAGCCCTTGGCGATCATCGCGCGACCGATGAAGTGCATCTGTGCCCGCGCGAACGGCTTCAGCTCCCCCTGCGGATCGAAGCGATAGCGCCACTTGCTCGGCGCCGGGACGACGGTGCTCAGGAACAGCGCTTCGCCGATGTCGAGATCCGAGGCGTCGCGGTCGAAGTAGTAGCGCGCCGCCTCGTCGGCCCCCTGGATCCCCGGCCCCCACTCGATGATGTTGAGATAGATCTCCAGCAGCCGGCGCTTGGAGATCCCGGTCAGGTGCTCGAGCACCCAGGCCAGGGCCACCTCCTGCGCCTTGCGCGACAGCGTCCGCTCGTGGCCGAGGTAGAGGTTGCGCACCAACTGCATGGTGATGGTCCCCGCTCCGCGGCGATAGGCGCCGGCCCTGAGGTTCTCGGCGATCGCGCCCTTCACCGCCTCGACGTTGAAGCCGCGGTGCCGGAAGAAGCCGCCGTCCTCGTTCGTGATCACCGCGTGCACGAGCAACGAGTCGATCTGGTCGAGGGTGCGGAAGTGCGGGTTCGCGGGCGAGAGCTCGCGCGTCACGAGCCGCCCGCCGGGGAGGTGGATGGTCGCCGTGAACGGCTGATCGAGGGCGAGCAGGTTGAGCCGGGTCCGGGCCGAGTCGAGTGCCAGGCCGTGAGGCAGGACGCGGGCCGTGAAATCCACCCGCTCGGGGGCCGAGAGGTCGAGATCGAAGCTCAGCCGGTAGTCGAACGACCCCCGCAGCGAGAGATCCCGGAGCGTCCCGAGCACCGTCTGGGGAAAGCTCTCCAGCAGGCGCGACGGGGTGACGCGGTCCGCCGAGAGCGCGAAGCGCACGCGCGGCCCGGCGCGGGCCACCGAGCCATCGAGCAGGAGCGGCAGGCGCCCGATCGTGACCCGGCAGGAATCGCCGAGCTCTATGGCCCCTCGGCTCCGGGCCTGCCTCACCCGGCCGTCCACCGAGACTCGCAGCGAGTCCCGGCCGCCATCAGAGGCCGAGGGGATCATGAATCGCGCCCCGCCCGTCAGCCGGTCATCCCGCCCGTAGTCGAGCCCGAGCTCGAAGGGAACTTCGCGCGCGAGCGAGAGGGCGCCGCGGGTGGCGAGGTGCACGCCGCCCCGATCGGGCTCGAGGTCGAGCCACGCGATGCGCGCGCCCCCGAGCGGAGAGTCCGCGCCGTGCCCGGCTCGGATGGTGATGTCGCGGAGCGTGAGGCGCGGAAACTGGCGGGCCGGGAGGAGCAGCAACCGCACCAGCCCCTGGGCGGTGCGCCTGAGCCGCCGGGATCGGTCGCCGCCGGCTCCGATGCGCGGCTCCTCGGGAGAGAGGGTGTCGGGATCGACCGCGTGGCCCGAGAGCCCGCTCAGGCTCGCGTGCGACACGCGCAGGCTGCTGGGGAGCGGTCGCAGGGAAAGGAGCGACCAGGGGTTGAACGTGACCCGGAGCGACTCGGCGCGGAACGCGGTGTCGCCGCCGGCGCTGAGGAGTGCCAGGTCCGAGACCGCCACCGGGCCGGGGAGGCCGATCCGCAGCTTGCTCCACGAGGCGGTGAGCCCGCGCGCCGCGGCGGCGCGGCGGATGCGCGCGCCGACCAGCCCCGGCGCCGCGGCGCGCAGCCCGAGCGCGGCCAGCACCAGCACGAGGAAAGCGACGAGGAGGCGAGCGCGAGCCGGCGAGAGGGATGAGGACATGGCCGAGCGGGACTCTACCCGCTCGCCGCCAGGCCCTGAAGCGACAAGCTCCTAGGTTACGGACGCCTCGGCAGGCCCCCGCCACTCCTGATAGAGCGATTGGACCTCGTTCACGAACGAGGTGTGGCGCGGCACCCAGCCCAGCTCGCGGCGCGCCTTGGCGGAGCTCACCTTCTGGCTGGCGAGCAGCGCCCGGCCGTAAGCGCCCAGCTTCTTCACCACCTCATCGGCGTCCCAGGATCTCGCCTTGGCGCCGGTCGCGGCGGCGATCGCCTCGGCGACCTCGCGGGCGGTGTGCGACGAGCCGTCCCCCAGCAGGTAGCGCTCGTCGCCCTGGGCGTGCTCGAGCCCGAGCGCGTACGCCTCGGCCACGTCGTCGCGGTGCACCAGGACCCAGTGCTGAGAGCCGTCGCCCGGATAGCTGACCGGGCCCCGATCCCGCGCCTCGTCGAACATCGCGCCGATGATGCCGCGGCTCTCGCCATAGACGATGCCCGGCCGGAAGATCACCGCTTCCACCTCGTAGCTCAAAAGGTCGATGATCGCCTCCTCGTGCGCCGCGCGCCAGGTCACGAGCTCGAGGGGGTTGAGCGGGGTGTTCTCGTCCACCACCTCTCCCGCGGTATCGCCGTGCACCCAGACGCCGCTCGTGTAGAGGAGACGGCGCAACCGCCCATCCTGCGCCGCGGCACGGAACGCCTCGAGCGCCTTGTGATCGAGCGCGGCCGGGCCATTCTCGTTGTCGAACGCGGCGTGCACCGCGGCATCGCAGTTCTTGAGGATGGCGAGGTAGGTCTCGGGACGCTTGAGGTCGCCGAACACCGGAACGACGCCGCGGGCGCTCAGCCCCCGCGCCCGTTCGGCCGTGCGCGTCAGGCCATACATCTCGAACCCCACCCGCGCCAGACGCTCGCTCAGGGCGCTCCCGATGTATCCGGTAGCGCCGGTGATGAAGACCTTCTGACTCATGGATATCAACTCCGTTCAGGTGCCGCGGCCTCACTCGATCTACGTTCGGTCGGAAGCCTTGGATGCTGGAAGCGAGAGCCCGGTGCCCCGATGGCGCCATGGCCCGGGACTTCGTTGCGGGACGGGACGGTGCCGGCGCCCCGTCTGAGCGTACCCTGCCGGCGCCCCGCCTGAGCGTGCCCTGCCGGCGCCCCGCCCGGCGCCGTCATTCCCCGCGGTAGGTGCACCTTGCGGTGCAAGTCTCGTGCACGGTGATGGCGCTCAATCCCGCGATGCTGGGCTTGAGACGCCTCCACAGCCAGATGCACAGCAGCTCCGAGGTCGCGTTCTCGAGGCCCGGGATGTCGTTCAACGTCCGGTGGTCGAGCTCGCCGAGGAGCAGTGGCTCGACGACCGACGAGATATCGCCGAAATCGACCAGCCAACCCATGCGCTCCTCCACTTCCCCGGCCACGCACACCTCGACCCGGAACGAGTGCCCGTGCATCCGGTGACACTTGTGATCGCAGGGCACCATGGGCAGCCGGTGCGCGGCCTCGAACGTGTACTCGTGAGCGAGCTCGACGCGCATGTTCAGGGACGATGGGCGGTCGCGTAGCGCCCCGGATCGGACAAGCCCGCCTCGCGAAAGCCGCGCAGGCGGAGCAGGCACGCGTCGCAGCGCCCGCACGCCTCCCCGGCCGGGGCCGGGTCGTAGCACGAGTGGGTGAGGGAGTAATCCACGCCCAGCGAGAGCCCGAGGCGAATGATGCCCGCCTTGTCGAGCTCGAGGAGCGGCGCGTGGATCCTGAGGGTGAGGCCCTCGGCGCCCGGGCGGGTCCCGACCCGCGCGAGCGATTCGAACGCGCGCAGGAACTCGGGCCGGCAGTCGGGATAGCCCGAGTAGTCGATCGCGTTCATCCCGGCCACCAGGTGGCGGGCGCCGAGGGTCTCGGCGTAGCCGAGCGCGATGGCGAGGAAC
>VBOT01000055.1 GCA_005893225.1 Candidatus Eiseniibacteriota bacterium | reverse complement strand
ACCAGCGAGCCCACGCCCTCGAGGGCGCCGAGCAGGGCCGAATTGAAGCGCGGGTCGGCCGCCACGCGGCTCGAGAACAGCGGGCCGTTCTCGGCGATGCGCGTTCCCCCGACCCCCTCCATCACACGCAGGATGCGGCGCGCGCGATCGCGCCCGAGGCCGTGCTGGGCCACCACGTCCAGGCGTCCCGCGCCGCTGGTGAAGGCGACGAAGCCGCGGTCGCCTCCGGCGTTCTCGACCGCGAGCTTCACGGTCTGGCTCAGCAGCCCGTCCATGTCCGAGGTCTCGCGGAATAGGCGGTTGGCGTCCTCGAGCGCCCGGAACTCGTTGCAGGTCGAGAGCGAGACCGCCACGTACTGTCGCTCCAGCTCGCGCCTGAGACTTCCCGCGCGGTCCTCGGTCTCGGGATCGCGGTCCTCGGACAGCCACTGCTCGGCCTGCTCGAGGAGGCCCAGCGCCTGATCGTATCGCTCGCGCTCCGCCTCGAGGCGCCCCAGGACCAGCAGCGACTCGGCGGCGAGCGGGACCACGCCGAGCTGGCGGTAGAGTGTGGCCGCGCGCCGGGAGGCTTCGCCCACCGGCTCGAGCGGGACCTTGAGCCGGGTGCTGGCCGGAAGCAGCAGCAGGTGCTCGGCCCACGCCGCGAGCGTGGTGGCCAGCTCGTAGCTCTCGCCGAGGTTCTCGAAGCACTGGGCGGCCGATCGGATCTTGACCTCGAGGCCGGCCGGGTTGCCGCGCACCGCATCGAGACGCCCGAGCGCGCGTTCCGCGATCGCCTGCTCGATTCGATCGCCGAGCTGCTCCGCCAGCGACATGCCCTTGAGGAGGTGCGACTGGGCCTCCTCGGTCCGCCCGAGCTGGAGAGCCGCGAGCCCGGTCCGGGTCTCCAGTTCGGCCACCAGATCGCCCTGCGGAGCCAGGCCCCGCGCGGCTTCCAGGGCCGGCTCGAACTGCGCCAGAGCCTCGGCTCCGTCGCCGCGATCGAGCGCGAGCTCGCCCAGGAACTCGCGCGCCAGGAGCGCCTCGCGCTGGGCGCCGACCTGGTTGGCCAGGGCCAGGGCGCGGCGGAACTGCTCCTCGGCGCGCTGGGACTGCCGGCGCCGCCGGCACAAGAGGCCGATCGCCAGCAGGGCCATGGCCTCGCCCTGCAGGTGACCGGTCTCGCGCGAGATCTTGAGCGACTGGCGGAAGTTCTCCTCGGCCAGGTCCCACTGCCCGAGCCGGTAGCGGATCAGGCCCAGGTTCTGATTGTGTCCGCGCATGCGCGCGTACAGGCCGGCGCGCTCGTCGAGCTTCAGCGCCTGCTCGAGGAAGCGGGTCGCCTCGCGCCACTCGCGCAGGTTCTTGTAGACCAGGCCCAGGTTGTTGAGGGCGGTGACCAGGCCATCCACGTCATCGATGCGCCGGAACGTCGCGGCGGCGTTCTGGAGCCAGTCGATCGCCTCGTGCGTGCGGCCGAGCCGGGCGCAATTCAGGCCGAGGGTGACGGCGACCTGCCCGACGGTGCGGTGGTCATCGGTGTCGCGCAGCACCCGGTAGGAGAACAGCGCGTAGCGGCGGCTGCTGCGGTACTGGCCGATCTCGGACAGGAGATGGGCGAGCCGTGCCGCGAGGCGCGCGTTGACGCGCGGGTCTCGCAGCAGTCGCGCCACGGCGCGCGCCTGCCTGAGCGCCCCCATGGCGGAATCGAACTCTCCGCGGTGTGACTCTGCTTCGGCGATCTTCTCTAGGAGCTGGCAGCGCTCGGCCGGGAACTGCGGGCCCAGGCGCTGCAACGCGGCAGCGTAGGCCTCGACGGCACCCGAAAAATTATCGGCGGCGAGATGCAGGTCGCCGATCGCCACATGCTGCTGCGCGCCTTCCCTTGCAGGCCCTTGTGCAAGATCGGGGGGAATCGCTCGTTGCACGTTCGAACCCTCTGTTTGCCACACCTGACGGGGCACCCGGTGGTTCGACCCGGAAGCCCTGTGAACTGGGGGCCGCTCTTCCAGACTAGACGGCGACTAGAGTCGGACTCCCAGATACCGTGCTGCCCACATCGCGCCGGCCCACCGGAACCACATGATCCCTGTCGATCGGGGGAATGAACCGCCGAAGCCAGGCTGCGTGCCCGCAGCCGGCCTCCACTTGTTCTTCCCCGTCTGACCAGCGTCCGGTTCTCCCGAGTCTGGGGTTGAGGTCCAGTTCGAGGACAGGGTGGTCCCCGGTGAGCCGGAGCTCACAGCGGGAACAGCCTGTGCCTGCGATCCGACCACGGCCATCAACGCCGAGAGAAGGACCAGTGTGACTAGGAGCTTGATGCAACGATTCGGCATCTGCAGCTTTGCTCCATTTCCACAACTGGTGGTCGAAAAAAAACTTCCATCCCGCTCGTCCGCATGGAGGAAAACCGAACGAGGACGCCTTCGACGATGCAGGGGACCTCAACGCTTTTTACGTTGCCAGTCTGAAGTATCCGCCCCCGGCCGCGCAGCGTCAACGCAGAATTGCTACCGGCCGTCGCCACCGAGGCCCGCCTCCTCGGCCGCCAGTCGCGCCAGCGCGAAGCGCAGCCCCTGGGTCGAGCACACGAGCCCGGCCGAGGGGAAGCGCTCCGCCAGGAGGCCGACGGCGACCGCCCCGGCCACGACGATATCGGCACGTCCTTCCCCCATGGCCGGCCAATTCCTTCGATCCTCCTGGCTGGAGGCCGCGAGCCGCTCCACCAGTCCCTCGAGCCTGTGATGGGCAATGACCCATCCCTCGATGAGTGAAGGCTCATAGGTGGAGAGCCCGCGGTCGAGGAGGGCGAGGACGGTCACGGTGCCCCCGACTCCGGCGAGCACCGGAGATCGCTCCGGTAGATATGCACATCCATGCATTATTTCATCACGAACCGCCTTCTCGAGCACACTGCGTTCGTGCCCGCTGGGCGGATTCGTGGTCAGGTACCGCTCCGTGAGGCTCACGGCCCCGATCGGCAGGCTGACCCAGCGGCCCGCCTCGGCACCCATTCCGCTCACCACTTCGGTGCTGCCGCCGCCCAAGTCGAAGACCACGCAGGAGCTCCTGAGGGCGGGGGGCCCGAGGCCCGTTACCACGGCGCGGTAGACCAGGCGCGCTTCCTCGTCGCCGGTAAGGATCCGCACCGGGAGCCCCGCCCGCTCCGCGATCAGCCCCGCCACCTCGGCCCCGTTCGAGGCGCTGCGGAGGGCGGCGGTCGCTCCGATCAAGGTATGAACGGCCCCGAGGGCCCGGGCTCTCCGCGCGAACTCGGCGGCGAGGTCGGCCGCTCGCCCCGCCGTGCCCCAGTCGATCAGGCCGCTACGGCCCAGCCCGCGGCCGAGGCGACACGTGTCGCTCGCCCGGGCCACCGCCTTGACATTGCCGCCGTTCGGGGATGTGCCGGCAATGTCCCCGACTAGTAGCCTGATCGAGTTGGACCCGATATCGATTGCACCGACACGCATATGATTGGCCTTCAGAGAAGGAAGTCCTCGAGGTCATCGACCGGGTTTTCGTGGTCGTTCTGCCCGGGGGCGTCATCCGGGCCCAATCCATGGCCGCGGTCGCCGGGGTCCGAGCGGGCAGCAGTCGCCGACTGTTCGCCCACCGGCTTGGGCCCGGCTGCCGGCTCTCGATCGATATCCCCCGCCGGAGCCTCGACCCGGTCCTCGGCCGCGCCAGCGGCCCCCGAGACGGCAAGCGCACGGCGGATCAGGCTCGCCATCCCCGACTCCTCCCGCAAGCTGAACACGACTCGCTTGCCCTGGCGAACGCGGGTCACGAGTCCCTCCCGCTGGAGAACCTGGAGGTGGCGGGTGGTGCAGGACTGAGAGAGGCCGACCACCGATGCCGCCTCGCCAACGCTGTGGGGACGCGTGAGGAGCGCGCTCACGAGCCGGAACCGGGAGGGGTCTCCCACCGCAGCCAGGGTCTTTCGGGCACGTTCTTCCATGTCCATTGCACCAACATGCATATCATCCATCCAGTTTGACCGCAAGTCATTATGTTTGTTAGTTTGCGGTACGCTGACGCGGCCATCCCATGTCGAACTCGATCTCCAGCAGCACCGCCCCCACGCCTAGCTTCTACGGCCTCGACCGTGACGAGCTCTCGGCGAGAATGCGCGAGCAAGGGCTCCCCGCCTATCGAGCCACGCAGCTCTTCTCGTGGATTTACCGGAAGCATCTTCGCAGCTCCGAGGACATGACCAACCTGCCGAGAGGGCTCCGGGGAAGCCTGGGAGCCATCTGCGACCTCGCTCTTCCCCACGCCGCCTCGGTGCATTCGACCCCCGATGGCTCGACCCACAAGTTCGTTCTCGAGCTGCGCGACGGTCGTCGAGTCGAGTGCGTGTCGATGCGAGCGCCGAGGCGCCTCACCTTCTGCCTCTCGAGCCAGGTGGGATGCGCGCTCAAGTGCTCCTTCTGCGCCACCGGCCTGATGGGGCTCCAGCGCAACCTCGAGGCTCACGAGATCGTCGCCCAAGTGCTCGCCATGGGCGACTTCCATGGCTGGGAGGACGCGCGCTTCAACCTCGTCTTCATGGGCATGGGCGAGCCGCTGGCCAATTACCGCTCCGTCATGCATGCGGTGCGCATCCTTCACGAGCCCGACGGCCTGAACCTCGGGATCCGGCGCATCACCGTGTCCACGAGCGGGCTCGTGCCGCAGATCCGCCGGCTCGCCGAGGAGGGCCTGGCTCTCGGGCTCGCGGTGTCGCTCCATGCCACCACCGACGAGCTTCGAGACCAACTCGTCCCGGTCAACCGCCGCTGGCCGATCCGCGAGCTGCTCGAGGCGGCGCGCGAGTACGGGGAGCGCACCGGCCGCCGGGTCACGCTCGAGTACACGCTGATCGCGGGCGTCAACGACCGCCCCGAGGACGCCGACCGGCTGAGCGGGATCGCGCGCGATCTGCCGAGCAAGATCAACCTCATCCCCTACAATCCGGTCCCGGGCCTCGAGTGGCGGCGCCCGTCCCCGGAGGAGGTCGAGGGCTTCGCCCAGCGGCTCTACCCGCGGGCGCCGGCGGTTACGGTGCGCCACACCATGGGCGGCGAGATCTGGGCGGCGTGCGGGCAGCTCGGCGGCCTGACGCGTTAGTGTGACCCTTCGCGCCCGGCTGATCCTCGCGCTCCTCGTGGTGGCCCTCGTGCCGACCCTGGTCTTCACGGCCTTCACGCTCGATCAGCTCAACCGCGCGATCGACCGGTGGTATCGTCCCGGGGTCGAGCGGGCGCTGGGCTCCGCGCTCGAGGTCACCAAGGCGGCCGTCACGCGCCTCGAGGCCACGGCCGCGATGGGAGCCAACGACTGGGCGCGCACCTGGGATTCCCTGCCCGCCGGGCCGCGCCCCGATCAGGTGCGCGCCTCCCTGCGGGCGGCCGGCCTCGACTTCATCCAGATCTACCGGCGATCGGGCGAGCGCTGGATGCGCGTCGAGCAGATCGTGCCCCAGGGGGTGATCGTCGCCCAGGGCGCCGAGCTGGGGGACGAGATCGCCGGGGCGCTCGAGTCGGACCGGATCATCCGCTCCGCGCGCGGGGCGCTCGGGGGGGTGGCGCTCACCGGGCGGGGCGAGGCGGTGGTGGCGGGCTTCTGGGTTCCACCCGACTTCTTCTCGCAGACCGAGAGCGTGGGGCGAGGGATGACGTACTATCGTCAGCTCGCGGTGACCGTGGACGTCCAGCGCCGGGTTCTCGGCCTGGTGGTCGCCGGGGTGTGTCTCGGGCTGGTGGCGCTGGCGGTGGTGCTGGCGACCGGGCTGGCGCGCGAGATGTCGCGGCCGATCTCCGAGCTCTCGGGCGCGATCGAGCGCGTCGCGGCGGGCGACCTCTCGACACGGGTGACCCCGCGGGGCGCTTTCGAGCTGCGCTCGCTCGGCGCGTCGTTCAACGCCATGACCGGGCGCCTCGAGTCGGCCCGCGAGGCGCTCCAGCAGGCCGAGCGCGAGGCCGCGTGGCGCGATGTGGCTCGCAAGCTGGCTCACGAGTTCAAGAACATCCTGACCCCGATGCAGCTTTCCCTGCAGCTCCTGGAATGCCAGGTCGAGGCGGTCCCCGAGGCGGAGCGCGCCGAGGCGGAGAAGAGCCTCGAGGCCTTGATGCGCGAGGTGGAGGGACTCAAGCACTTGTCGGAGCAGTTCTCCCAGTACGCGCGGCTGCCCGAGCCGCGCTTCGAGCGCCTCGATCTGGCCGAGGTGGTGCGCGCCGCCGCGGGGTTCGTCCCGGGCGCCAACTTGCGGCTGAGCCCGAGCGGCGAGGGACCCCTGGTGCGGGGGGATCGGCTGCTGCTCTCGCGGGCGATCCACAATCTGCTGCTCAACGCCTGCGAGGCCAGCCCGCCGGATCGGCCGGTCGAGGTGTGCACCTCGGTGGCGGGCCGCGAGGCCCGGGTCGAGATCCTCGACCGCGGACCCGGCCTCCCCGAGGCGCTGCGCCAGCGCCTGTTCGAGCCCTACGTCAGCACCAAGAAGCGCGGCAGCGGGCTCGGCCTCTCGCTGGTGCGCGACATCGCGCGCCAGCACGGCGGCCAGGCGACGCTCGAGGATCGGCCGGACGGAGGGGCGCGCGCCCGGTTCTCGCTGCCGCTCGCGGCCGGCGAGCGGGCTACCCTCACCAGCGGGTCCGGGGCCGGAGCATGAAGCCCGCCCTCCGGCTCGAGGTGCTGGTGGTCGACGACGACCCGGCGATCCGCGACTCGCTGCGGCGCGTGCTCGAGCACGCCGGGCACACGGTCACCGAGGCGGAGAGCGGCGAGCGGGCGCTCGCGATCCTGGACGGCCAGCGCGTCGACGCCGTGCTGCTCGACATCGCGATGCCCGGGATCAACGGCCTCGAGGCCCTGGTCCGGATCCGCGAGATGGCGCCCGACACCGGCGTGATCGTCGTCACCGGCGAGGGCACGGTGGCGAACGCGCTCAAGGCCGGACAGCGCGGCGCCTACGACTTCATCGAGAAGCCACCCGACCGCGAGCGCTTGCTCGACGTGCTGGCCGAGGCGGCGCAGGTCACGCGCCTCCGGCGCACCACCGAGGCGGGGGTCCCGAGCGACCTCGGCATCCTCGGCAAGAGCCCGGCCGCCCAGGGGCTGATCGAGACCATCCGCCGCGTCGCGCCCTCGGAGGGTCGGGTGCTCATCACCGGGGAGAACGGAGCCGGGAAGGAGCTGGTGGCCCAGGCCATCCACACGCTGTCGCGGAGGGCGCAGGGCCCGTTCGTCAAGATCAACTGCGCCGCCATCCCCAAGGACCTGGTGGAGAGTGAGCTGTTCGGCTACGAGCGCGGGGCGTTCACCGGCGCGCTGCAGAGCAAGAAGGGGCGCTTCGAGCTGGCCGATCACGGCACGCTCTTCCTGGACGAGATCGGCGACCTGTCGGCGGAGGCCCAGGCCAAGCTCCTGCGCGCGATCGAGACCGGGGAGGCCGAGCGCGTGGGCGGAACCCGCACCTCGCGCTTCGACGTCCGGGTCGTCTCCGCCACCAACCGCGACCTCTCCGAGGCCATCGAGGCGGGCGAGTTCCGGCGCGACCTCTTCTACCGGCTCAACGTCCTGCCCATCCACGTGCCGCCGTTGCGCGAGCGGCAGGCCGACGTCGCCCTCCTGGCCCAGACCTTCCTCGAGCGGTTCACCGGGATCGAGGGCAAGGCGGCGAAGCGGCTCTCCGAGGAGGCCGAGAGGATGCTGGAGGAGTACGCTTGGCCGGGGAACGTCCGCGAGCTGCGCAATCTCATGGAGCGGGCCGCGATCCTGGTCGAGGGGCCAGAGGTGGGGGCCGAGGACCTCGCGCCGTGGCTCGAGAGCGCCGGGCCGCGCGAGGAGTCGGCGGGGCTGCGCGGGAAGATCGAACGCCGCGAGGCCGAGGAGGTGAGGAAAGCCCTGGAGGCGGCGAACTGGAACGTCACCCAAGCGGCGGCGGGGCTCGGCATCGATCGCACCAACCTGCACCGGAAGATGCGCAAGTACGGGATCTCGCGGCGCTGAGCGGAGCCATGCGATCCGGGTCGTTCGTCGCCGTCCTCGCGGTGGTCGCCATCGCCCTGGCCGTATCACCCCGCCGGGCCCCGGGCGACGAGCCCGCTCGCTCCGGCACCGATACCCTGAGGTTCGCTCCCACGTTCCCGGACTCCATGGGACCGGGCGAGGAAGAGCTCGAGGTCAGCGCCGAGGACGAGTGGCTCGAGACGCCTTTCGGCGACCAACTGCTGACCGACGTGGACGAGTGGCGCGCTCGCGATGGCGAGATCAACCCGTTCGGCCTGCTCGCCGACTACAACCGCGTCGACCGGCTGCGCGTCGGGCTCGGCTATCAGGCGCAGTCGCGGAAGGAGATGCTTCCGCGCTTCGGCGCGCGCCTCGAGTACGCCTTCGGGCGGGAGCGCACGCTCTACGGAGCCCAGCTCGAGCAGCCGCTTCTCCCCCCGGGCCGGCTGGCGGCCGGAGTCTCGGTGGTGCGGCGCACCGATCACAATCCGCTCCAGCAGGTCGACGACGTCGAGAACAGCCTGGCGTTCCTGTTCGGCCGGCAGGACTACCGCGACTATTTCGAGCGCGAGGGCTTCGGCGCCTACGTGTCCTGGCGCGTTCCCGACTTCTCCACGGTGAGCGTGCACGTGCGCAACGACCGGTATCGTTCCCTCACCCTCGACGCCGGCACGCGATCGTTCTTCCAGCGCGACCGCGAGCTGCGCGTCAATCCGTCGATCGACCCGGGGGAGGCGCACGCCCTGACCTTCCGGCTCGAGCGGCTCGTCCACCGCACGCACCGCACCCGCGCCGGCCTCTATCACTGGATCGACGTGAGGCGAGCCGGCCACGGGCTCGGCGGCCACTACCGGTTCACGCGCGTGCTGGCCGACGTGAGGAGCGTGCTGCGGCTTTCCCCCGCCAGCACGCTGGCGATCCGCGCGGTCGGGGGACACACGTTCGACGGCGAGCTGCCGGCCCAGGAGCACTTCACGGCGGGCGGCGTGGACGGCCTGCGCGCGCACCCCTTCGCCCGCTACCGGGGCGACGAGATGCTGCTCGGGCAGGCGGAATACACGCTCGGGCTGTGGCGTTTCCGCTCGGGCATCTTCGAGGGCGGGCTCCACGCCATCGCCTTCCTGGACGGCGGGCGCGCCTGGTTCGACCCGGCGCATCGCTGGAACCTCGGCCGCCAGCATTTCGAGGCCGACGGAGGGCTCGGGCTGTCGACCTCGGAGGACAACGTTCGCGTCTACTTCGCCCGCGATCTCCAGGCGGCACGGCCGGGCTTCGTGATCAGCATGAGGCTTCAGCGGCCCTTCTGAACCCCGGACCGCCCGCGTGCTGCCCTTGCTGCGTCGGACCCCCCGCGATGCCCCGGCTCCACCGCGGCCGAGACCCCCGGTGTCGGCGCTGGCCGGCGTCGCCTTGCTGGCAGCGCTGCTCGCCCGCCCGGCCGCCGCTCTCGAGGTGAGCCTCGCCGAGCCCCGCGAGAACGGCGGTCACGTGTGGGTGGACGTGCTCATCAGCGACCCCTTCGCGCCGCGGGTGGAGGAGAGCCTGTCGCGGGGGATGCCGGCCACGCTCCAACTCCACGTCGAGCTGTGGCGGCACCGCACCGGCTGGTTCGACCGCCTCGAGAGCAGCTTCGACGCGTCCGTCAAGATCCGCTACGACGTCTGGACCCGGACCTATCGCATCGAGCGCAAGGCCGCTCCCACGCTCGCCGTCTCGACCCTCGACTCGGTGAGCACCTTGCTCTCGCGACCGTTCGGCTTGCCGGCCGGCCGGGTCGGCCTGCTGGAGCCACGGGCCCGCTACTACATCGTGGTCTCGGTCACGTTGAAGCCGCTGAGCGTCGAGGACGTGGAGGAGGGCGAGGGCTGGCTGTCCGGTGAAGTGGCCACCAAGCGGCGATCCGGCGTGGGGATCCTGACGGCGCTGCCGCGCTCGCTGTTCGACGCGGTGCGCAACTTCGCAGGTCTCGGCGACCAGCACGATCGCGCCATCACCGAGGACTTCGATCTGGAGTCGTTGTTCGCGAGTCGCTAGCAGCCCGGCTCAGGGCAGCCAGGAGATACGCACCGACTTCCCCGCGCCGCGCACACGGGCGAGCAGCATGCCCCGCGCGACTGGGCGGCCGTTCGCATCGTGGCCGTCCCAGGTCCACTCTACCCGGTCCGGCCGCGCGAGCGGTGCCAGGCTGATGAGGCGCCTCCCCGCGACATCGAAGAGATCGAGCGTCTCGGGTCTGCCGCCCGTGAGCGACAAGGTCATCCGGCCACGGGCAGGGTTCGTGAAGCTCATGGAGCGCACCGCCGGTCTCGGGGCCCCGGAGAGCTCGAGCATGAAGGCGGTCAGGCCCGCCACCTCGGCCGGAGGCCGGATCGTGGAGTTCTCGATCGAGCCCGAGGGGCTGGCGAGCGGGCCGCCGAAGAGGACCCGGAAGTCCTCGGCGAAGATCTCGTGGGGGCGGTCGGCGTGCGGGCTGGCCGCCGAGTAAGCCGCGGCGTTCTCGATCCCGCGCAGGCGCCGGTACCCGACCCACGCCGCTCCGTCGGGGTCCGGCATGAGGGCGTACTGGACCACGTGGCCCAGCTCGTGGGCGAGCTCGGCGTGCTGCTGCGCGCGGGACAAGGGGCGCACCCCGGGGGCGAGCAGGATCATCTGCGGGCCGGCCGCGGACTCGAGGCCGTGGCGGCGCGGGAACGGCAAGATGAAGACGTCGGCCCGGATCCGGTCGAGCGGGTAGCTCACGTCGGCGAGCGCGGCGCGCACCTCCGCGCCGTCGAAGGTGTGGAAGGCGCCGTCGCCCTGATTGGCGATCGCCGGGTCCGCGGTCGAGGTGACGAGCTCGTAGCGCGCGCCTCCGGGAAGCCCGAGCCACAGCCGGCCCTGAGAATCCCACGTGCAGTACCGGTGCAAGGTCTCGTCGGCGTCGTGAATCACGAGGCCGCTCGCCTCGCCGCTGGCCAGGAGCTCGTTGGCCCTGGCGGCTCCCCCAGCGGCTCCCATGAGCGCGGCCGCGGCAAGGCAGGTCGCGAACGGGATCAGGAGCGTGCGGCGGATCGGATCTTCGGTCTTCATGGTCCGTGACAAACGCCACAAGCGTGCCACGGCGGGGGCGCACGCAGGCGCCACGGCTCACCGCTCCGGATCGATCAACCGCAAGCTCGGAAGGGGGTTGCGGGTGGCCGCCTTCGCGGTCTCCTGCCGGCTCGAAGGCTCCGGGCAAGGCTCCCGGGGGGATACGCCCCAGCGTGGTGATCCTGCTGGGTAGCCCTCCCCAGCCTCAGACCCCCGGCGGACTGGGCGGTGTGGCTGGGGCCGCCGGCGGAGCGCCCGAGAGCGGCGCGGCG
>VBOT01000054.1 GCA_005893225.1 Candidatus Eiseniibacteriota bacterium | reverse complement strand
CGAACGCGAGCCGGGTCACTCCGTCCTCCTGGGTGGCGCGCACCGCGACATGGTCGACGTGGAGCAGCGACTCGAGTTGTTCGGCGATCCCATGGATCTGCCCCGCCTCGCGCGCACCTTCCACCGTGAGCGTGACCCGATGCCCGGTGACGCGATCGTAGGAGACCGGGATGACGAGCGCCGCCACCACCAACGCCGCGCCCACGAGACCGCTCGCGAGCCACGGTCGTGCTTTTGTGCTTGATGGTGGGCTCTTCCGTGTGGTTTGAAGGGAGTGTCGAAGCTCCTTTTGGACCACGCCAGGAGGGCACCACCAGTGCGACGAAGAAAAGCCGACTTGCACGCTCGTGTCAACGGCGATCTGACCCTGCGATTCACCGGCCGTGGCCTCACCTCGTTCGGCGGACTCGAGCTGTTCCGTCGGTTCCTTCACGGTCTGAAGTTCTCGGCACGGCTGCGCCATCACCTGAGACGGTGTGATCCGAGCGGGGACTTCTCGTCGGTGACACGGATCCGGTTGCTGTTGGCGATGATGGTCGTGGGGGCACGCCGGCTGGGACACGTGCGCCACTTGATCGGCGATCCGGTGATCCAGCGCTTCTGTGGTCTGGCGGCGTGGCCCAGCGATCGCACGGTAAGCCGCTGGTTGAGTCGCGGCACCGCTCCGGTGCGCGCGGCACTGCAGGCGCTCAATGCGGAACTGGTCGCGCTCGCGGTGCGGCCGCTTCAACTCGGCCGACTGACGATCGACGTCGACGGCACGGTGGTCCGCACGGGGCTTCAGGTCGAGCGGTTATAACCCGCATCACCGGAAGGACAAGAGCTACTACCCGATCACCGCGCATCTGGCGCAGACCGGTCACTTGCTGCGGGTGCAGAACCGGTCCGGCAACGTCCACGACGGCAAGGCCGGCCTGCCGTTCCTGAGCGATCTGCGGGCGCAGACCGGCCATCAGTTCGAACGCGTGATGACCGAGATGCGGCTCGACGGCGCGTTTTTCCGGGCCGAAATCCTCGCCTGGCTCGAGCGCCGGACCCGCTACGCGATCAAGGTGCCGTTCTACCAGTGGATCGGGCTCAAGTCGCTGATCCACGAGCGCCGTCGCTGGAAGCACGTCGCCTCCGAGGTCGAAGGCTTCGACACCACGCTGTGGCTGGAACCCTGGAAGCGCTTCGTGCGCGTCGCCATCTACCGCAAGCGGGTTCGCCATGAAAGTCCCAAGAACTACCAGCTCGACCTGTTCGATCCCGACGACGGCCACTGGGAGTACTCCGCCATCGCCACCCACCACACCCTCGGCCTCAAGGCGCTGTGGCACTTCATGGGCGGACGCGGCGCTCACGAGAAGGTGCTGGCCGAGCTCAAGCACGGCGATGCCTTCGATACCGTTCCGAGTCGGAGCTTCGCCGCCAACAGCACCTGGCAGATCCTCTCCACCCTCGCGCACAACCTGATGGTCAGCTTCCAACTCGCGGTGGGGGCGCCGCGCCGCCGTCGCAGCCTCAAGCGCACGGCGCTCCACGTCCTCAAAGCATCCACACCTTGCGTTACGAAGTCCTCGGCCGCGCCGGCATCGTCCAGTATCCTCAGGGGCGCGCGACGTTGACGCTCTCCGACAACCTGCCCACGCGCGGCCTGTTCCAGCGCATGGTCGCCAGGCTCGTCTGAGCCGCCGGTTATTGTCGCGTTGAGGCTAGTCCGGGGAAGTTACGGAGGCGGCATCCGGCAGGCTACGGAGAGCGCCGCGTCCTGTTGAGCCGGGGGCGAGCTTCTCGCGAGCATGCGGGTCATGGGCGGGTCAAGACTGGCGTCCCGTGCTTGTATACTCGCTCGTGCGGGAGGAATCTTGGAACACGCTCCCATCCTCGGAGGATTCGATGAAGATCACGCGCTCGATCGTCCTCACGGGCTTCGCCGCCCTCCTCGTCACTGGCTCGCTCCTCTTCGGCTGTTCGAAGAAGAGCTCGAACCCCACTAGCCCGGGAGACGGAGGTGGGGGCGACACCTTCAACACCGGGGTCATAAACGTCGTCGGCTTTTCCTTCCCTCACACGTTTTCCACTGCGGGCAGCATGCCCTACCACTGCATACCGCATTCCCCCGGCATGGCGGGGACGGTAATCGTGTCGAGCAGCTCGACCGTCGACTCGGTCGTCGTGACCGTCGGGCCCGGCGGCGCTCGCACGTTCGACCCCTCATCGGTCACGGTGAAGGTCGGCGGACAGGTCCGCTGGGTCTGGGCCTCGGTTGGCCACACGGTGACGAGCGGCGCACCAACCGCGGCCCCCATGGCGATGCCGGACATGCCTGGTATGTCGGGACCTGGCGGGCGCTAGGGGCGGCTTCCGCCGAACCCAGCGGCATCGTGGCCGTTCCGGGATGGGCTATCTGCCGCGCTCGCCGAGGATCCCCTTCAGGTCCATGATCGTGTTCTGGTCCGAGACGATCACCGAGATCTTGTGCGAGAGCTTGTCGACGTAGAGGTACTTGATGTAGTTGGGATTTTTGCGCGAGCGCCTTGTTGATGATCTGGATCGCATTGGCCCGGCCCTGGGCCTCGATCACCTTGCGCTCCGCCTCCTTCTGCTCCTTCTCGAGCGTGTACCGCACATTTTGTTCGGCGGACTGCTGGGCGATCTGCTTGGCCTCGATCGCCTTGGCGAACTCGGGCGTGAAGCGCACGTCGCGGAGCACCAGCTCGTTGACGATGAACCCGTCCTTTTCGACCAGGGCCTTGGTCTTCCGGTTGATCTCGTCCTGGATCAGGGCACGTTTGGAGGAGTAGACGTCCATCACCGGGTACTCCGAAATCACGAGTCGGATCACCGATCGTACCGCGGCGCGGATGACCTTCTCCTCGTAATCGGGACCGATCCTCTGGTGGATCGAGATCAGCCGTGCCGGGTCGAGGTGGTGCCAGAGGGTGAGATCGATGCCGACCTGGAGTCCCTCCTGAGTCGGTGACCACAGGGAATCGTCGATGTTGGCCTTGCGACCCTCGCCGCTCACACCGGACATCGTGTACTCGAGGCGCCTCAGGTCGTAGTCCTGCGTCACGCTGATGAAAGGCGGGACGAAGGTGATGCCCTGTCGCCCGAGCCTGAAGCTCTTGCTGACGGTGTTGAAAATGACCAGTGCATGGCCAACGGGGACGACGCGGAACGAGGTCGCCAGGATCAGCAACAGGACGAGCGCGCCGACTCGGGCCCGCCCCTCGAAGACCGGTTATGAGCAGGCTCTTTTCCTGGACGCCCCTGCCTCACTCGCTCGACCAAGACGCGGAACGCTTGAATCTCGGCGTCACGGCCCGTGAGGGCGGGTGGTCGAGACCCTGCGCCGGGCGTGAAGGGATTGCGGATCGCGTCCACGCTGCACTCACCCCAACCGCTGGAGGCGGACGCGCCGCGCGATCTGTGGCGGCATCGCCACACGAAGCCCCGCCCACCCGGGCCAGGGGCGGGCCGCGGGCCTCGAAACGGTTGCGCGCCAAGGCCCGGACACTCGCCGGTGGCCCGTGGCATGCCGACTGCTAGAAGCGCCTCCGTCAGGAACTTCTGTTCACCCTTGGGAGGATCCCATGAGCAACACAGGCAAATCGGCTCGCTGGACTGCGGCGCTCGCGCTCGGCGTCGTGATGCTGACGGCGCTCGTGCCGGCCGCCGAAGCGGGCCACGGCAGAGGCCATGGAGAGTGGCGTTACAAGGGCTACTACGCGAGCCCGGTCGCCCGCGAGTGCGGCGTGCGCCGCGTCTATCGCCCGGAGCGGGTGGTCGAGATCCGTAGCTCTTCATGCGGCGTGCCGGCCCTCGCCAGCTTCATCGGCGGACTCGCCGTGGGCGCCGTGATCGCCAGCCACTCGCAGCCCGTCTACGAGGCTCCGCACTACGCCGCGCCCCCTGAGCCCGAGTACTACTACTACGATCCGTACTGCGGAGAGCGCTTTTCCTCGCTCGACTCTTATGGGTCGCACGTGTGCGGCCATCACCATCCCCGGATCGTCCAGGTGATCAGCGTGGACACCGGCCGCTGCGTCCACGTCTACCACTACTACCGCGGCCGCTGGGAAGATCAGGACGGGGATTGGGACGAGGACGACGAGTGACGGCCTCCGGGACGCAGGCGGGCTACGTAGGAGGATCTACCACGAGCGTGTGAGTCCGTAGGGCGCAGTTGGAGACGGGGAGCGTCCAGGGCTGCGCAGCGGACTCACCGAACCACGGCGGGCGGCTTCGAATGAGGCCGCCCGTTCGTGCGTCGAGAAGCGGGTCCGCCACACGCGGCCCACGGCGAGGGCGACCCGCCTACGCGGCGAGGTACTCGGTCGCCGAGACCTCTTGCTCCTCGGGGCGCAGGACCCGGGTGACGTGCTCGTCGGGGGGCATCGGGTCCCACACGGCTCCGCCGTCTCCGGGCTGGACTTTGCCGTCCGGCAGCACCATGACGCGGCTTTTGGGCCTCGCCAGATCGTCCGGATTGGGGCTGGTCGACACGATGATGTGCCCGGAGGAGGTCATCATCACGGTGCCGGGCGGATAGAGCCCCACGGTGCAGACCAGCGCCCACAGCACCGCGGGATCGAACTGTACCCGGCTCGGGCCCAGCAGGTGCTGCAGACCCTCGAACGGAGTGAACGGGCGCTTGTGGTAGGCGCGGTGCGCGGTCATCGCGTCGAAGCAGTCGGCGAGCGCCACGATGCGCGACATCGCGGCCTGGCCCCAGCCCTCCCCCACCTCGGGATAGCCGGTGCGGTCGTAGTTCATGTGGTGCTCCAAGCAGGCGCGCATGGAGTCCACCGCCAGCCACGAGAGGCCCGGCATGCGCACCATCATCTTCACGCCCTCGAGCGGGTGGCGCCGCATCAGATCCCACTCCTCGGGGGTGAGACGCGCCGGCTTGCGCAGCACTTCGGCCGGGACGGCCATCTTGCCGAGGTCGTGCATCAGCGCCGCCACGCCGAGGTCGGCCAGGGACTGGCGCGACAGGCCGAGCACGTGCCCCATGCTCACCGCGAGAATGCTCACGTTCACGCAGTGGGCGTAAGTGTACTCGTCGTGATCCTTGAGGGCCGTGAGCCCGACGATCGAGTATTCGTGGCGCATGATGCTGTCCACCACCGGCTGGACCAGGCGCTTGGCATGCCTCAGGTCGGGGCGGCCGGTCTGGTTGGCGCGCACCAGGATCTTCTTGGTGCCCAGCACGGCGCGCCAGAACACCCGCTTCGCCCGGCCGCGTTCCGATGAGGGCTCGGGCTCCTTCTTGTCGTCGAGCTCGCGGACGATCTCCTCCTCGCGGATCTCCGAGGCCGGGATCGGCACGATGTGTTCGATGCTGGCTTCCTGCGCCGCCTCTCCCAGGCGCTCGGCGAGCCCGGGATCCTCGGCCGCCATGAAGAGCTGGAAGAAGCGCTCCCTCTCGGCGCCGCCCACGCCCTCGTGGAAGCGGATGGCTCCCAGCGAGCGGCGCTCGAACTCGGCCATCAGGGCGTGGTAGACCGGCAGCAGCGAGGGCATGGCCTTGATGCGAACGCCGTTCAGGTAGAAGTAGTCCGCGACGGCGGCCAGCGCCACCTCGGATTCCTCCTCGAGGATCTGTAGCACGATGGCGAGGCAATCCTGGAGCTGGCGCTGGAAGGCCTGGTTCGAGACGTCGTGGGTGCGTGCGGTGCGGATCAGGGCCGAAAGTCTCACCAGGAGCTGCGGGCCGAGGTTAGGCGCGGGCTCGCCCTCGGCGAGCGGCGCGCCCCCGTCGGTGCGGAACGGCGCTTCACTCACGGGCGTCTAACCTCGCCAGCGCATCCTCGCACGCCTTGCGTACCGGAGCGCGGCGCGACTGGAGCCCGCGCTCGAGGATCGTCTTGGCCTGCGGCGTGCCGATCCGGGCCACGCATCGCGCCACCGCCTGCCGGTGAGCTTCCTGGGGCCCCGAGAACCAGTTGCCGCGGTGGAGCTCGGCCTCGAGCTCGGGCAGCACGACGTCGCCGCCGACCGCCGAGAGAGCCGAGTAGATCGAGCGCTTCTCGGCTTGCGGGCGCTTCTCGAATTCGGGGTGCTTGAGGAAATCGAGCAGCATGGCGGCCAAGGCGGGGTCGTGCGAATCGGACAGGAGGTGCAGCACCGAGCAGAACGTGCGGGTATCGGCGTCCTGCAGCATGCGCAGCAGGATCGGGCGCGCCACCCCCGCGTCCACCTGACCCAGCGCGGCGATCACCTCGTAGCGCACCCGCGGCTCGGGATGATCGATCGCGCCCTGGAGCAGTCCGACGATCGAGTTGCCGCCGATCGCCCTCAGGATCTGGAGCGTGTTCCGCACCACGGACCAGCGCCGGTCGGCGAGCCAGGGTGCCAGGCGCTCGGGAGTCGCGCGGCAGCGCTCGGTGATGGTCTCCGCGAGCTGACGCTGGTGGCGGGAGCTCTCGAGCTCGGCGCACACCTGGTTGAGCACGTCGATCCCCGGCTCGCCCAGCTCGCCGGCGAAGGCGATGAAGTCGGCGACCGCCTCGGGATCCTGCTGCTCGAGCCGCTCTTTCATGCTCGAGATCGAGATCGGCTGCAGCAGCTCTTGCGCGAGCATCTCCGGCGACCACTCGTCGGGGCCGCAGGTTTGGATCAGGGCCAGCGCCTTGTAGGCCTCGCGCCAGCTCCCATGCACCAGCGACTGCCTCAGCACCCGGGCCAGGAAGCGGGCGAGCTCCAGCCGGCCCTCGGCGTCGGCCCCGGCGGCCAGATAGGCGTGCGCGACCGCGACCGACGCGGTCTCCACCGGGAGCAGGTGCTCGCTCTCGAAGTCCCGCCGGAAGCGCTCGACCTCGAGCGGCGCAAGCGTCTGCAGTTCTTCGAACCCGGCCTCGATCTCGACGGTGGACTCTCCGATGCTCCAGTCGTCGGATCGCGCGCCGCTCCCCTCTTCCTCGGCCAGCGACA
>VBOT01000013.1 GCA_005893225.1 Candidatus Eiseniibacteriota bacterium | reverse complement strand
GCGTGACCGGCGCGGCGCTCGCCACCTTCGTCGCCGTCGCGGTGGGCACGGTCTGGCTGCTGCTCTACTTCCAGCCCAAGGATGCCTACCTCAAGTTCATGGTCGCCGACTGGAAGCCGCGCCTCGACCTCTGGGCGACGATGCTCAAGATCGGCATGCCCGCCGGCGCCGAGTTCGCGCTCATGGCGGTCTACCTGGTGGTCGTCTACACCATCATCCGGCCGTTCGGCTCCGCCGCGCAGGCCGGCTTCGGCATCGGCCTGCGCATCATCCAAGCCATGTTCATGCCGGTGGTGGCGCTGGGATTCGCCGTCGCGCCGGTCGCCGGCCAGAACTTCGGCGCACGCCAGCCCCACCGCGTGCGCGACACGTTCAAGTCGGCGGTGGTGCTGGCCGCGGTCGGGATGGGGGTGCTGGCACTCCTCTGCCACATCGCGCCGGCGGCCATGATCCGCGTGTTCTCGGGCGACCCGCAGGTCGTCGCCGTGGGCGACGAGTACCTGCGCATCGTTTCGTGGAACTTCGTTGCTTCCGGGATCGTCTTCGTCAGCTCCAGCATGTTCCAGGCGATCGGCAACACCGTGCCGTCGCTCCTCTCATCATTCGTTCGCATCGTCGTGGTGGCCCTGCCCGCGTTCTGGCTCTCGCGACTACCGGGCTTCGAGCTGCGCTGGATGTGGTACCTGTCCGTCGTGGCCGTCACGCTGCAGATGGTGATGAGCCTGCTGTTGCTCCAGCGCGAGTTCCGGCTGCGGCTGGAGCTCGAGCCGGCGCCCGTGGGGTGAAAAGGTTCCCGGATTGCGAGACCGTTGCCAGCGGTAGCCCGCGGATATTCTGAGCTCACGCCTCACGGGCGGGGTAGGTGCTCTCGATGCGTACCGCGGCAAGCTTGGTTCTCATTCCTCTCGTGGCGCTCGGCGTCCGATCGTGCACCGACGTCGAAATGCCGTCCCCCAACAGGTTGTCCCCGAACACAGCACAAGGGCAGGTCCAGCTCGACGTCTTCACCGATTTCCCGACCTTCGAAGCCACCCCCGGAAGGCTGGTCGAGATCGATTTCGAAGACCAGCCCATCGACGGCAGCAGTCGTTGCTCGCCGGACCTGGACCCATTCTGCACACCCATCCCCAATCCGCTGGTGCTCGAGGGGACTACCTTCATAGATCCCCATGATCTGAGGACCGGCTTCTGCTCCTCGCCGACCTGCAAGGCTGATCCCGACAACCCCGATGGCGGGAACATCACGTTGGTTCTGAACCCCGGGGGAACGATCGATTTTCCTCCCCGCACTCCTGGCGCCATGCTCATCATCGAGGGTATCGGCGAGAACCCCTTCCAGGTCAGGGTCACCGACTCCGGGGGCAACACGAAGACCATCGACGGAAAGGGAGTGTATTTCGGCCTTGCGTTCCTGGGCTTCAGGTCACCCAGGGGGATCTCTCGTGCCGAAGTTCTCGGCGTCGGCGGGACGGGTGGTCCTCTGGTTCTCTCGGCTGTCTTCCTGAAAGTCCACCACGGCGGGCGAGTCGCGTTTCCATCACCTCGGCATCGCCAGCGACGCTTTCGTGTACAGGTACCGCCCGTTGTATCCGAACGGTGACGCCGCCGCCCAGGGGAACGTGCCGAAGTTGTTGTTGAAATCCAACTTCGGGTGATCGGGGTAGATGTCGAAGAGATTGCGGGCCCCCAGCGCCAGCTCCACGTAGCTCAGGCGGTAGCCCAGCTCGGCGTCGAACAAGGTCTTGGCCCCGTAGGACTCCTTGCACTCGTCGCAGTATCCGGGCTGCGCCGAGGCGAACTTGCCGAAGTAGGACAGGCGCGCCAGCGAGCGAACCCGGCCCAGCGAGTAGTCGCCGGTCAATGTGCCCCGCCAGTCCGGCCGCTCTTCTTCGATCGCGACCCGGGTGACCACGTCGAGCAGGCCCGACTCGGTCGAATTCCTGAGCACCGCGGGCAGCGGATCCACGTGGGTGATGTGGTTCTTGGTGTAGTCGAGCGAGGCGGAGAGGTCGAGGGCGCTGCTGCCCGGCAGGCGGAAATGCTGGCTGGCGGTCAAGTCGACCCCGTTCGTGTGGGTGTCGAGCCCGTTGGTGAAGTACTGAACGCCACCGATGCCGGTGAACCCGCCGCGGGCCAGGATGGCCTTCGTCGTGTCGTCGTCGAACGTGGCGCCGAGCAGGATGCGGTCGTTGATCGTGATGTCGAAGTAGTCCACGGTGATGTTCAGATCCTCGCGCGGGGTCACGGCGAGCCCGGCGCTGAGATTGATCGAGGTCTCCTCCTTGAGGGGCTTCGATCCCAGCAGGCGCGCGGCGGGATGATCCACGGGGAAGATCCCGACCTCCTCGGGCTGGCCGCCGATGAAGTTCGTGACCACCTTGCTGAAGTGGATCTGCCCCAGCCCGGGAGCGCGGAAGCCGTTGCTGGCCGCGGCGCGGAACACGACCCGGGGCGCGGGCTGGTAGCGCAGCGCCAGCTTGCCGGTCACGAGCGAACCGAAATCGCTGTAGTTCTCGAAACGCCCCGCGACGTTGGCCAGGAGCTGAGGCTTGAGATTGGACTCCAGGTCGGCATAGACGCCGACATTGTTGCGGTGCGAGTCGGACTCGTCCGCGGGCGAGAAGCCGGGGAACACCTGCGACCCGCCCGGCGCGTCGTTCCCGAACGGGTCGAGATGCCCGCCGTCGATCCAGGACGCGCGCTCTCCCTGCTCGATGGCGTACTTCTCCCAGCGAAACGCGGCTCCCGTGGCGAGGTTGACCGGCGCGGGAAGCCCCATGCTCAGCTCCTTCGAGGCGTTCAGACCGCCCACGAACTCGTCGCGGCGCAACTTCCCGGCAAAGAAGGTGGTCTGGTTCGGGATTCCTGGATCGTCCGGGGTCCCGAGCTGCCCATCAGGTCCCGGCGCCGTTGCCATGGTCAGCGAAGGTCCGAGGGACGCGTTCAGAGTATTACGCAGGTTGTACTCGAAGTCGTTGTGTCCGTACGAGGCGCCCGCATCCAGCTTCCAGCCCCGGGCATCGGTCCGGTATCCCCCGGTCACCGAGTAGTCCGTCACGTCGGGATGGAACTCCGGCAGGTATCCCAGCGGATAGATCTGGGGCCAGTTCCGCTCGCTGTCGGCGTAGCGCCGGTAGCCGTCTCCGGTGCCGCGCCGGAAGCTGTAGCCGCCGAAGCCGTAGAGCAGGTTTGTTCCCGCGCCACCGAGCGGCAGGTCGAGGTTGGCCATCGTCAGCACGTCCCTCTCCAGCCCGTCACCCCAGTGATAGTTGGGCTGCGGCACCGGGTTTCGCTTGATGACGACCTTGCCCTTGGAGTCGACGGAGTCGGCCAGGCCGGTGCCGCTGACGTCGTACTTGTCGGCCCACGCCCGGTTGGTGGGCTCGCGATCCAGCGTCTCGGCGAAGAGCCCGAGAGACCCGTTTCCGATCCCGATGCCCCACCCGGCGTTCACGTCGAAGGTCTTGCCATCGATGGAGTAGTCGGCGGGCACATACTGGCCGCCGGTAACGTTGACGAACGGCGCGAAGCGCCCCCGCTTCGTCACCACGTTCACGACCCCAGCGATCGCGTCCGAGCCGTACTGGGCCGAGGCGCCGTCGCGCAGGACCTCGATGCGCTCGATCGCGCTCCCCGGGATGGCGTTCAGGTCGACGCCGCTCGAGCCGGCGCCGGTCCCGTAGGCAAAGGTGTTCACCAGCGCGGTCTGGTGACGGCGCCAGCCGTTGAGCAGCACCAGCGTGTGGTCGGGGCTCAGGCCCCTCAGCGTGAACGGCCGCACGATGTCTGTGGCATCGGTGACGCTCTGACGCGGGAAATTGACGGAGGGGGGGAGCGCCTGGAGGACCTGGCTGGTCTCGGTGGTTCCCTGCTTGGCGAGCTGCTCTGCGCTGTAGACGTCCACGGGAACCGCGAGCTCGTCGGCCGCGGTGTGGCGCGCGCGCGATCCCACCACCACCTCGACCGCCTCCACCGGGATCGGCGCTCGCTCCAGCGTGAAGCTCACCTCCGCTGTCGCTCCCGCGCCCATGGTCACCGACTGGGTGGCTGCCCGGTATCCGAGCAACAGGACCCGCAGGCGGTGGACTCCCGCCGGGACGCCTTGCAGCTCGAAGCGGCCCTTCTCGTCGGTGGTGGCGTGGAGCATGGTGCCTTCGACCCGGATCGTCGCGCCGGGAATCCCCGCCCCGGTGCTGTCGGCCACAGACCCGGTGATCGTGCCGGTCTGGGCCGCGGCGGCCCGAGAGGAGGTCAGGGTCAGGAGCGCCGCCAGGGCGGCGAGCGGGAGCATCGTGGTCGGTTTCATCGTTCACCCCCGAGGACGGCGAATGACCTGACGTGGATGGGACGCGGTTAGGATGCTCCTCGCCTGTGCTCGGATCAATCGCGCCTCGGCGATGGGCCCACCAGCCACGGTCATCTCGACGCCGCCCCGCGCTCCATAGTATGTTCCCGGCCCCATGACTCTCCCTTCCAGCTCCGCCTCTCGCCTCACCAGCGCCGCCGTCGCCGCGCGCATCCCCTACGCCAACGCCGCTCCGTACTACGCGCTGTGGGCGGATGCCCCGTTCGCGGTGCGAAATCTGGTGCCCCGCGAGCTCGGCCGCGAAGCCGAGGCCGGCACGGTGGACCTGGGACTGATGGCGACCGCGGACTTCCTGAGGCTCCGCGACCGCTTCGAGCTGCTCGGCGGCATCGCGCCCGCGGGGTCGGGCGCACCCCCCCTGGGAGTGGCCGCGCGGGGCCCGGTGCAGTCCGTCCTCCTGTTCTCGCGGCGCCCGGCGGCGGCGCTCTCGGACTCGCTGATCTCCGTCACGCCCGAGACCTCGACCTCGATCCGGCTGCTCAGGCTCCTGCTCGACGTGCGACGCGGGCTCAAGGGAATCCGCTACGTGCGCGGGCTCGAGCCCGCCCAGGCCGATGCGCTGCTCATGATCGGCGACCAGGCGATGCGCACCCGCAGCCGCCAGCCCGAGGGATTCACCCAGGTGCTGGATCTCGGGAGCGACTGGCTCGAATGGACCGGGCTCTCGTTCGTCTACGCCGTGTGGGCGGTGAGGAGCAGCCTCGAGGAGAGCTCGAGGCGGGAGCTGCGCGAGTTCCTCGAGGCGTCGCTCTCGGCCGGGCTGGCCGCGCTGCCGGAAGTGGCGCGCCGCCAGACCGAGCCCGGCTGGTCGGTGGAGGACATGGAGGCCTACCTCAGGCGGTTCCACTACCGGCTCGGCCCCGACGATCTCGAGGGAATGCGGCGCTTCGAGGAGCTGTCGCGCCAGCATGGGCTGCTGGAAAAGGACTGAGCTTCCTCGCGCGCAAGCGCGAGCGGTCCGGCGTCACCCCCTCGCATCCCCCACCCAGCCGAGGATCTCGCCGTGATCGGCACGACGCTGGGACCCTTTCGCGTCGTGGCGCTGCTCGGTTCGGGCGGCATGGGGCAGGTCTATCGGGCGCGCGACGACCGCCTCGGCCGCGACGTCGCGGTCAAGGTGCTCGCGCCCGAGGCCGGTGACGCCGCCGGTCTCGATCGGCTCCTGCGCGAGGCGCGCATGGCCTCGGCGCTCAACCACCCGAACATCTGCACCCTCTACGAGGTGGGCGAGGAAGCCGGGCGCGGCTACATCGCGATGGAGCTCGCGGAGGGGAAGTCCCTGCGCGACCTCGTCCCCCCGGGCGGGATGGCGCCGGCGGAAGTGGTGAGACTCGGCGTGCAGATCGCGGATGCGCTCTCGCATGCCCACGAACAGGGCGTGATCCACCGCGATCTCAAGACCGCCAACGTGATGGTCACGCCCGCGGGCCGCGTCAAGGTCCTCGACTTCGGCCTGGCGCGCCGCGAACTTCGCAACGAACCGGTGAGCCTTTCCGCCGACACGCTGGCTGGCCCCGGCCTCGTCGTGGGCACGCCGCAGTACATGGCCCCCGAGGTGCTGCTCGGCAGCCGCGCCGACGCTCGCAGCGACCTGTGGGCGCTCGGCATCGTGCTTCACGAGCTTTGCTCGGGCGCCGTGCCCTTCCAGGGACCTTCCGTCGTGGCGCTGTGCGACGCGATCCTCCACCAGCCACCGGCCCCATTGCCCAAGCGGGTCTCCCCCGCGCTGCGAGCGGTGATCGAGCGGTTGCTCGAGAAGGACCCGGAACGCCGCTACCGCACCGTGGGCGAGGTCTGCGCCGCCCTCGAGGCGCTGCGCCCGCAGATGACACTGGCCCCGACGCAGGCAACCCGGCGTCGCCGCTGGTTGCCCTGGACCGGGGCCGGCGCGGCGGCGATCGCGATCGCGTGGCTCCTGGTTCGGCTCGCGCCCTTCGATCTCGCCCGCCTGCCGGGGCTCGGAGGCGCAGCGCAGGCGGGGGCGATCCGGTCCCTGGCCGTGCTTCCCCTCGCCAATCTTTCCGGCGATCCCTCGCAGGAGTTCTTCGCCGACGGCATGACCGAGGAGCTCATCACCCAGCTCGCCCCGATCGATTCGCTCAAGGTGATCTCCCGCACCTCGGTGATGCAGTACAAGGGCACGAAGAAGACCATCCCGCAAATCGCGCGCGAGCTGGGCGTGGGCGGGATCGTCGAGGGCTCGGTCATGCGGTCCGGCGACCGCGTGAGAATCATCGCCCAGCTCATCGAGGCGGCGAGCGACCGTCATCTGTGGGCGCAGAGCTACGAGCGGGACCTGAAGGACGTGCTCGCACTGCAGCGCGAGGTGGCGCGCGACATCACCGCGCACATCCGGCTCTCGCTCTCTCCGGCGCAGAGCCAGCGCCTCACCACCCGAGCCGAGGTCGATCCCGAGGCCTACGACCTCTACCTGCGGGGGCGCTACGACTGGAGCACGCTCAGCGACGCCGGGGTGCGGCGAGCGATCGGCTACTACCAGCAGGCGATCGCCCGGAATCCGCGTGACGCGCGCTCCTACGCCGGTATCTCCGACGCGTACATCGTGCTGGCCCAGGTGGTCGGCACCATGACCTTCGAGGAGGCGCTGCCCCGGTCGAAGGCCGCGGCCGAGAAGGCGCTGGCGCTCGATCCGGGGCTGGCCGAGGCGCACGCTTCGATGGCGGCCGCGCTGCTCTGGCACGACCGCGACTGGGCCGGGGCCGAGAAGCAGGTGCAGCAGGCCCTCCGGCTCAACCCCGGCTATCCGGGGGCGCACCTCATCTACAACGTGCTGCTTCGCGCCACCGGGCGCCACGAGCAATCGATCGCCGAGGCGCGGCGCGCGATCGAGCTCGATCCGCTCTCGCTCATCAACAATTACGATCTCGCATGGTCCTACTATCAGGCCCACCAGTTCGACGAGGCGCTGGCCCAGGTGCGCCGAACGCTCGAGATCGATCCACATTTCTCGATGGCCCTGGTCGTGCAAGCCCGCATCGAGGAACGGCTGGGCCGCTTCGCCCAGGCGATCCAGCACCAACCCAGCCTGGGGCCAGAGCTCGCCCAGCGGCTCCTGGAGGCCTACCGGTCCGGCGGGGCCCGCGGTTACTGGCAGGCCCAGCTCGCCCTCGCTCGCGCGCCGGTCGTCGCCGGTCCCATGCGGCGCTCCCAGACCTGGCTCGCCTACGTCTTCGCGGGGCTCGGCCAGCGCGACAGCGCGTTCGCGGCGCTCGACCGGGCCTTCGAGCAGCGCGAGGGCGATCTGCTCTTCTGCAAGGAGGACCCGGCGCTCGACCCGCTGCGCGACGACCCGCGCATGGCCGCTCTGATTCGACGGATGGGGCTCCCGTCGTGAGCGGCGCGGGCACGCTCGAGTCCCTCGATCTGGTCGTGACGAAGCGCTAGTCTCCCCTGGTCCGGCCGCCCCCCGGCCCCCACACCCACCAAGGAGACCCGAGATGTCGACCATGCACGAGGTGGACTACGAAATCCTGGGCGACGACCTGCAGTTCGTGAAGATCGAGCTCGATCCCGGCGAGGCGGTGGTCGCCGAGGCGGGCGCCATGATGTACGTCGAGGACGGCATCCAGCTCGACACCATCTTCGGCGACGGCTCGCAGCAGCAGAAGGGCTTCATGGGAGCGCTCATGAGCGCCGGGAAACGGCTGTTGACCGGCGAGTCGCTGTTCATGACAGTGTTTCACAACGAGGGCACGGGGAAGAAGAAAGTGGCCTTCGCGGCGCCCTATCCTGGCAAGATCCAGCCGCTCCACCTGGCGGAGCTCGGCGGCGAGCTGATCTGCCAGAAGGACTCGTTCCTGTGCGCCGCCAAGGGGGTGAGCATCGGGATCGCCTTCAGCAAGCGCTTCGGGGTGGGGCTGTTCGGCGGCGAGGGCTTCATCATGCAGCGCCTCACGGGCGATGGCTGGACCTTCGTCCACGCGGGCGGCACGCTCGAGGAGCGCACGCTCGCTCCCGGCGAGACGCTGCGCGTCGACACCGGCTGCCTGGTCGCGCTCCAGCCCAGCGTCACCTACGACATCCAGCTCGTCGGCAGCGTCAAGACCGCTCTCTTCGGCGGCGAGGGGCTGTTCTTCGCCACCCTGCGCGGTCCGGGGCGCGTGTGGCTCCAGTCGCTGCCGTTCAGCCGGCTCGCGAGCCGCATCTACGCCGCGGCGCCGCAGACCGGCGGCCGTCGCCGGGAGGAAGGCTCGATCCTCGGCGGGCTCGGGAACCTGCTCGACGGCGACGGCTAGGCAGGGCCCGCCGCGGCGGTGTACGCTCCGCGGCCGCTCGTGCAGAACGGCTCGAACGACCGCCCTCCCCGAGGAGACGTCTCATGGGGTCCACGATCGAGAACAAGGTTCTCAACGGCGAGCGCCTGACCACGCAGGAAGGCGTTCATCTCCTGGCCGACACCCCGCTCCTCGAGTTGGGGGCGCTCGCCCGGGAGGCCCGCGCCCGCAAGACGGATCCCTCGATCGTCACCTACGTCATCGACACCAACCCGAACTACACCAACGTCTGCACGGTGGACTGCCACTTCTGCGCCTTCTACCGGAAGCCCGGCCATGCCGAGGGCTACACCCACGACGTGGAAGGGGTGATGGAGATGATGGAGGCGGCGGACCGGCTCGGCGCCACGACCGTGCTGCTCCAGGGCGGACTCAACCCGGCGATCCCCTGGGAGTTCTACCCCACGATCGTGCGCGAGTCGCGGCGTCGCTATCCCCGCATCACGCCGCACTTCTTCTCGGCGCCCGAGATCCACCAGATGGCGGAGGTGAGCGGGCTCCCGATCGAGGGCGTGCTCGAGGCGCTCTACGAGGCCGGCCAGCGCACGCTCCCCGGCGGCGGGGCCGAGATCTTGGCGCGGCGCGTGCGGCGGCGCATCTCGATCAAGAAGGGCGGGCCCGAGGCATGGCTCGACGTCCACCGGGCGGCGCATCGCGTGGGGATGCGCTCCACCGCCACGATGATGTACGGGCACGTCGAGACCGACGCCGAGGTGATCGAGCACCTCGACTACATCCGTGACCTGCAGGACGAGACCGGCGGCTTCACCGCGTTCGTGCCGTGGTCGTACAAGCGCGGCAACACCCCGATGGAGTCGAAGGTGAAGCACGTGGCCGGCGCTTCGCGTTACCTTCGCATCCTCGCCGCCTCGCGGCTCTATCTCGACAACTTCACGCACGTCCAGGCGTCGTGGTTCAGCGAGGGCAAGAAGACCGGCCAGATCGCGCTCCACTTCGGCGCCGACGACTTCGGCGGCACGCTGTTCGAGGAGAACGTCCACCTCGCGACTGGGCACGTGAACAAGACCACCGTCGCCGAGGTCGAGACCTTGATCCGCGAGTCGGGCTTCACCCCGGCGCAGCGCACCACGCTCTACGAGATCCTGCGCGTGGCCCCCGGGCCCGAGGCGCTGGACACTCTCGCCGACGACGTCCCGATCTTCGTCGAGAGCCTGCGGGAGCTTCCCCCCGAGTATCCGACCGTCCTGGAAGGTGAAGAAAGGGTCCCGGGCACGCCGGGGATGCCCGCCGGAGGAGACTCCAGCACGCTCGTGATGCCCAAGTAGGGTCTCCGCGGCGCCGCCGCGCTCCTGGGCCGTTTTTCCCACTCGTGGCCGCTTCCCGGGTGTAACCGCCGGTCCCAACCCCGGAGCGCATCTCCGCGGACCGGTTAGCTCGCGGGCCCCTCGCACCGATGCGTGGGTTGGTCGGGCGCGCGGCCCGGCGCCCGGGGGCCCGGGCCTTGCAACTCGGCTAGCCGATGGGTCATCTGCCACGCTTCTCACGGGCGCCCGCGTGGGCGCTTCTCATGGGCTCGGTGGCGGCGTGTGTTCTAACCCCCGCGCTGGCTTCCGCCGTCACCGTTCCACCCGACTTCGTGGTCGAGAACGCGGTCCCCGGAGCCACGTTCGACACGCCGACCGGAATCGCCTTCCTGCCGGGTGGCCGGATGCTGGTGGCCGAGAAGCGCGGCCGGGTCTACTCGGTCTCGAAGGGCGTCAAGTATCCGACCCCCATGTGGGCCCGCGAGAACGAGGTGCTGAACGAGAGCGACCGCGGCCTGCTCGGGATCGCGGTCGACCCGGGCTACGTCTCGAACCGCTTCATCTACCTGCTCTACATCGTCGATCCGGACTCCGACGGGGTCGACAACAACGGCAACGGCTTCGGGCGCCTGGTGCGCTACCGGGTCAGCGCGACCGACTCGAACGTCGTCGATACGAGCTCTCGCACCACCCTGATGGGCGCGAGCTGGACGGCGGGGTCGCTCTCGGACTTCCCCTCCCACTCGGCCGGCTCCCTGCGCTGGGGAACCGACGGGAGCCTCCTCGTCTCGATCGGTGAGGGAGCCTCGTACACGGGGGTCGATCCCGGCGGGCTCGATCCCACCGCGTTCGGGGCCGGGAAGACCGATCCCTACGAGGACATCGGCGCCTTCCGCGCCCAGTACGTCGGCAGCCTGTGCGGCAAGATCCTGCGTCTCAATCCGGCCACCGGCCGCGGCTACGCGAGCAACCCGTACTTCGACGGCAACCTCTCCTCGGTCCGGTCACGGGTGTGGGCGTATGGCCTGCGCAACCCGTTCCGCTTCTGCGTCCGGCCGGGAAGCGGGAGCGCCGATACCGCCGCGGCCAACCCGGGCGCGCTCTACATCGGGGACGTGGGCTGGGAAACCTGGGAGGAGCTGGACGTCGCCAGGAGCCCGGGCTTGAACTTCGGCTGGCCGTGTTACGAGGGCCTGTCCCAGCCCTCGGGCTATCAAACGGCGTCGCCATCCCACAACGGTTGCGGCACCATGGGGACGCCGCAGAATCCCGGGACCTACGCGCCACCGGTCGCGACCTGGAATCACTGGACCGCGAGCCTGAGCACGCCGCCCGGGTTCATCGGCAACTGCTCGGTGGGCGGGACCTTCTACTCCGGGACGCGTTACCCCGCCCCCTACCGCGGCGCCTACTTCTTCGCCGACTACGGGCAAAACTGGATCAAGGTCGCCACCATGAGCGCCGGCGACCAGCTGGTCTCGATCCAGAACTTCGCCGGCGACCTCGAGGGTCCCGTGGACCTCGCGCCCGAGCCATCGACCGGCGACCTCTACTACGTCTCGATCGCAAGCAACCAGGTGCGCCGCATCCGCTACACCGGGGCGGGCTCCGCCGGCCCGCTCGCACTCGCCGACGCATCGCCGACCGTGGGCGCCGTACCGCTCGCGGTCGTGTTCTCGAGCGCCGGCTCGGCGGATCCCGGCGGGGGTCCGATCACCTACGCGTGGAACTTCGGCGACCAGAGCGGCTCGACGAGCGCAAACCCCACTCACACCTACACGGCGCCGGGGACGTACACCGTCATTCTCACGGTCTCCGACGGTCACGGCGGCCAGGCGAGCGACAGCGTCATCGTCCAGGTGACCGCCACCTCGGCCTTCCCGACCACGCCGGTGCTCGACACCTTCAACCGCGCGAACGGTCCGATCGGCGGGGCGTGGGCGGACCAGACCGCCGGGCTCGTGATCGACAGCAACGCGCTTGCCCAGACCGGAGGATCGGCCACGACCGTCTGGTCGGGAGGCGCGTTCGGTCCCGACCAGGAGGCGTTCGTCACGCTGTCGGCTTTGACGGCCGGCGCTTCCGAGCACGACCTGATGCTCAAGGTCCAGGGGACCACGTGGTCGAGCGGCCACATCGAGGTGCGTTACGACGGGACCTACCCCAGGGTCGTGGTCTCGACTTACTCGTCGCAACAGGGCTGGCAGGCGCGCGGGATCCTCGGCGGGCTGTCGTTCCAGCCCGGCGACCAGCTCGGAGCGCGTGCCTACGCGAACGGCACGGTGCAGGTCTACAAGAACGGCGCCGCGGTCGGAACAGCCTCCGTGGCCGGCTGGCCTTACGCCGCCCTCGGCGGCAGGCTCGGCCTCACGATCGCCGGCGCCACGAGCTCGCGCCTCGACAACTTCGGCGGCGGCACTGCATCACTGCTCTCCAACACGCCGCCGATCGCCACGATCCTCAAGCCGCTCGACCGCTCGTTCTACGCCGAGGGCGTGGTGGTCCAGCTGGCCGGAAGCGGCAGCGACACCCAGGATCCGCCCGGGAACCTTCGCTATCACTGGCAGGTCGACCTCCATCACAATAACCACATCCATCCGAGCAGCTTCGTCTCGGACAGCGCGACCGCGTCGTTCCTGGGCCAGAATCACGACGACGGGACGGGCGTCTATCTCGCGATCCAGCTCACGGTGACGGACGCCGGTGGGATGTCGGACACCGCGAAGGTCAGCATCTTCCCCGAGATCGACCTCTGGCCCTCGCCGGTAGTGACGGCGCCCAGCCAGCCGAGCACCACGGCTCCGTCCCTGTACCGGTTCACCCTCCACAACGGCGGTCGCATGCCCGCGCCGTGGTCGCACTGGATGCTGGTCGCCGACAGTCAGGTCCTCGCCCAGGGCGACACCCTGGTCCCGAAGCTGGACAGCGTCGCCGTGTCCCTGGTGCTTCCGCCCTCGCTCGCCGCGGGGAGTCACGCGGTGCGAGTCGCCGTCGACACCCTGGGCCAGGTGGTCGAGACGTCCGAGACCAACAACGGCGCCACCCGGACGATCACGGTCGTGAGCAACCCGCTCGATGCGCCGGCCGATCCTCCGCGCGCGATCGCGCTTTCGAGCGCGCTGCCGAACCCGACCCGCGGGATGGTCTCGATGGCGCTCGACCTGCCGCGTTCGGCGAAGGTGAGCTTCGGGGTAGTCGATCTGCTGGGCCGCTCGGTTTGGAATACCCCGGCCCGCGCTTACGGCCCGGGGCGATGGAAGCTGAGCTGGGAGGGCCGGAGCCGCGGCGGGCGCCCGGTGCGCCCGGGGGTCTATCTGGCGCGAGTCGCGGTGGACGGGGCGGCGCTGGTGCGCCGGGTCACCGTGCTCGAGTA
>VBOT01000091.1 GCA_005893225.1 Candidatus Eiseniibacteriota bacterium | reverse complement strand
CCGCCGAGCTGATCGACAAGGAAGTGCGCGCGATCGTGGAAGGGGCCTACAATCGAGCGCTCGGTCTGCTGCGGGACAACCTCGACAAGCTCCACCTGGTGGCGAAGACCCTGCTCGAGCGCGAGGTCCTGGACGGCGACCAACTGAACCGCCTGCTGCGCGGCGAGAAGCTCGAACCCGTGCGCCCCTCCGAGCCGGACGCGACACCCGAGCCGTCGCCGGTCTCCGGAGCCCAGGCGCCCAAGGCCGATGGCGGGCAACTCGAGGCGTTCCCGCCGCCGGCCCCGCGGCCGGCCGGGGCCTGAGCGCCCCCAAAAGCCCCGCCTGCCGGGGCGGGCCGCCGCCGACGCTCGAATCTTGACGGCACGCTTGCAACTTTTTGCCCCCATTGAGCGTCTAAGAGTTGGTCACGTTCAGACGTGACAGTGACATCCAAACCAGTCGGTGAAGGTGGTCTTCCAAGACGGGACTAGAGGGGGCAAGCTGTGGTCCTACGCAGCGTCCGCCTGGCTCCCCGCCGGGCGGACGTTTTTCATCAGGCGGCTGTCACCGCCACCGGCTGCGTGAACGTCTCTCCCGCCGCCGCGAGCTTCGAGAGCAGGGCCGCCGGCTTGAATCGCTCTCCCCTCTCGGCCCGGAGCGCCGTGAGCCTCGACTCGACGCGCCCGACTCCCAGCGAGTCGGCGTAGCGCAGCGGGCCGCCCCGGAATGGGGGGAAGCCGGCTCCGAAGATCATCGCCAGGTCGATCGAGCCGGCATCGTCCACGACCCGCTCGTCCAGGCAGCGCGCCGCTTCGTTGATCATCGCCAGCGCCATGCGCTCCGAGAGGGCTTCCGGATTCTGCGCCGTGCGCTCGCGCTCCAGCCCGACGATGGCTCGAATCCGCGGGTCGGGCGTGCGGCTGCCGCCCTGGTGCCTGTAGAAGCCGAGCCCGCTCTTCTTCCCCAGCCGGCCGGCCTGGTGGAGCCGCTCGAGCGCGGGAGACGGGGTCATGCGGTCGGGGAACGCCCGGCTCAGCACTCCGGCCACCTTGAGCGCCACGTCGATCCCCACCTCGTCCAGCACCTCGAACGGCCCCATCGGCATGCCGAAGCGCCTCATCGAGGCATCGATGTCGCGCACCGAGTAGCCGTCCTCGAGCAGGTGCATCGCCTCCCTCAGATAGGGCATGAGGATCCGGTTCACCACGAACCCCGGCGAGTCGGCGACCACGACCGGCGTCTTCCCGATGCGGCGGGCGAGGGCCACCGCCGTGACCAGTGCCAGGTCCGAGGTCCGCCGGCCGCGCACCACCTCGACCAGCGGCATGCGGTGGACGGGGTTGAAGAAGTGGAAGCCGCACAGGCGCTCGGCATGCTGGAGCCCCTCGCCCAGGGCGTCGACGGAGAGCGACGAGGTGTTGGTGGCGAGGATCGCTTCGGGACGCATCCGCACCTCGAGCTCGGCGAAGACGCGGCGCTTGACGTCGAGGTCCTCGACCACCGCCTCCATGGCGAAGTCCGCGCGGCCGAACCCGCAAGGGTCGAGGGTCGGGAGCAGGCGCGCCATCTGGCCGTCGCGCTCGCGCGCGAGTGTCCCCGGGTCCCTCCGGCCGCGCCGGCGGCCGCGCTCGTCGATGATCGAGCGGACGGTCTGGAGGGCCCGGGTGAGGGCGGCCGGCTGGAGGTCCCGCATGCGGACCTCGATCCCGTGACGGCTCGCGAGCTCGGCGATCCCGCCTCCCATCACGCCGGCGCCGACCAGCACCAGGCGCCGGACCGGCAGCGGCTCGACCGCGGGGTCGGCCACGACCGGGCTCTTCTTGGCGCGCTCCGAGAGCTGGAAAATGCGGATCAGGTTCTTGCAGACCGGCCCGACGGCGAGATCGCTCACCGCCTCGGCCTCGTGCTTGAGGCCCACCTCGAGCGGCTGCCCGAGGCCGGCCTCTATCACGCCGATCGCGGCCAGCGGCGCCGGGAAGTTGCCGCCGGTCCGCGCCCGGGTCATGGAGCGTGCGCGCTGGAAGGCCAGGGCGCGCCCGAAGGGGTTGCCGTCGATCAGCCACCCGGCGGCGTCCCGGGGGCGGAACGCGTCGCGCCGGCGGTCCGGCGGGCGCCCCCTCAGCTCGGCGAGGCGGCGGTGCGCGTGCTCGATGAGCCACGCCCCCGGCACCGCCCGGGCGACGAGCCCGATGCGCTCGGCGCGGCGCCCATCGAGCGAGCGTCCGGTGAGGATCAGGTCGAGGGCCGCCGACAGGCCGACCAGCCGCGGCAGGCGCGTGCTGCCCCCGAAGCCCGGAAAGATCCCGAGCAGCACCTCCGGCAGGCCGATCTGGGTGTGCGGCTCCTCGCTCGCCACCCTCGAGTCGCAGGCCAACGCGAGCTCGGTCCCGCCTCCCAGACACACGCCGTCGATCGCCGCCACGGTGGGGCAGGCGAGCGAGGCCAGCCGGCCGAACGCGGCGTGCGCGCGCCGCACGATCTCCAGGACGCTCGCGCGCTCGGTGACCGCGGCGATCGCGTGGATGTCGGCTCCGGCGATGAACGAGCCTGCCTTGCCGCTCCTCAGCACCACGCCCAGGAGCCCGGCGTTCTTCTCCAGCTCGGAGAGCGCCAGGTCGAGATCGGCGATCGCCGCCTCGTCGAGCAGGTTGACCTTGCGGTCCGGGTCGTCCATGACGAGGTGGGCGAGCCCGCGCTCGATCCACTCCACCTTGAAGGCCGGCATCAGTCGCGCTCCAGGATGAAGGCGGCCCCCTGTCCCCCGCCGACGCACAGCGAGGCCAGACCGCGCTTGAGGGTGCGGCGCCGCATCTCCATGAGCAGGGTGAGCAGCAGGCGCGCGCCGCTCGCTCCCACCGGATGCCCCAGCGCGATCGCCCCGCCGTTCACGTTCAGGCGCTCGATGGGGACCTTGCCGAGCGGGTGGTCGAGGCCGAGCTCGTCGCGCGCGAACGCCTGGGACTCCGCCGCCTGGAGGCACGCCAGCACCTGGGCCGCGAACGCCTCGTTGATCTCGAACAGCTCGCAGTCGTCCAGCCCGAGGCCGGCGCGCCGCAGCGCCAGGGCCATGGCGTAGACCGGCCCGAGCCCCATCCGCCGCGGCGAGAGACCGGCGTAGGCAAAGGCGCGAATCCTGCCGAGCGGGGGCGCCGGCCAGCCGCGAGCGGTCTCCTCGTCGGCGACCAGGAGCGCCACCGCCCCGTCCGTGACCTGACAGGAGTTGCCCACGGTGACGGTGCCATTTCTTCTGTCGAAGTAGGGCTTGAGCTTGGCGAGCGCTTCCAGGGTCTGGCCCTCGCGCGGGCCGACGTCGTCCTGCACCATCTCGTAGCGCGGCTGCGGAAAGACCGGGACGATCTCCTCGCGCAAGCGCTCGCGCGCGGCCACCGCGCGCTGGTGGCTCACGAGCGCGAACTCGTCCTGCCGGTCGCGACCGATGCGAAACTCGCGGCTCAGCACCTCGGCGGTCTGCCCCATGTTGAGGCCGCAGGTGAGATCGGTGAGCCCCTCGGCGAGCGCGATGCGGGGCGTGAGATAGCGGGGGCGGAAGCGCGCCAGGGAGCCGAGCCTCTGGAGCGGGGTCTTGGCGCGCATCAGGCCCTCGAGCCAGACCCCGTACTCCTGGGTGTAGAAGAGCGGGATCTGGCTCATCGACTCCATCCCGCCCGCCAGCACCACGCGCGCCTCCCCGGCCGCGATGCGGTAGGCCGCGTCCGAGACCGCCTCCATGCCGGAGGCGCAGTTCCGGTGCACGGTCACACCGGGAACGCGCTCCGGGACGCCGGCGCGCAGGGCCGTCACCCGCGCCGCGTTCGCCGCCTCGGCCGGCTGCGCGCAGTTGCCGAGGACGACGTGGTCGAGGCGCGCGGGGTCGAGGTCCTGGCGGGCGAGCAGCTCGGCCACGGCCACGCGTCCGAGCTCGTAGACGGGGGTGTTGCGGAAGGGCCCGCCGGCCTTGGCGAAGGGCGTCCGGACGCCGCTCAGGATCCACGCGGAGGTCGAGCTCATCGTCCTGACGTGCCCTGCATGGGGGCAATCTCCCGCAGCCCCGCGAAGGTTGTCAACGGCGCTTGCCCGTCGCCGGAAACCGGCCAATCGTCGCCGGGCCTGGAACCAGCGACGCCCTGGCGGTGTCTCAAACGATAGACCGCCGGGCGGGCACCGCTCTCCTTGGGCCCCGAGGGCCGGCCAGTGATCGCTCGCGCTGGCGAGAGGGAAGGGCGGCTCGTCGCGTCGTGGGATGGGCCGGTGGGGCCGTAACGTGAGGCCACGCAGCGGGGCCACACGGAGCACGCGGTCCCCACCGGCCAGTTACCTGCAGGCAGTCTACCACCCGCTACGATGCTCCGAATCGACGGCTCAGATCGTCACGCGCCAGAGCGGGGGGCAGCGTGCCGCCGGCGAGCAGCGCCGTGTGGAAGTCGTGCAGGTTGAAGCGCGCGCCCATGAGCCGCCTCGCCTCCTCCCGGATCGCGAGGATCTCCAGCTTGCCCACCAGGTAGCTCATCGGATGGGTCGGCCGCAGCGCGTACCACCTCACCTCCTTCTCGGCGTTGACCCGCTCGAGCATCGCCTGCTCGACGAGGTAGTCCACGGCGGGCCCGAAAGCCATGCGACCGGTGTGGAGCCTGACGTCGATCACCACGCGACAGGCCCGCCACAGCAGGTTCCTGAGCTGGAGCACGCGCGTGACCGGGTCCTTGAAGAAGCCCTCCTCGTGCATCATGTCCTCGCAGTAGAGCGCCCAGCCCTCGGCGAAGAGCGGGCTCTGGGCGAGCTGGCGCAGCCTCGAGCAGGCGCGGTTGGCGTGGAGGGCCTGCAGGTGATGCCCGGGATAGGCCTCGTGGACCACTGCGAGCGGCAGCCCCGGGAGGTTGTGGCCGCCGAGCTGCTCGAGTTGCTCGGCGCGCGGCCGCGAAAGGTCGATCGGGGTCACGTAGAAGTTGCCGGTCTGGTCCTCGTCGAACGGCCCGGGAGGAAGGTAGGCCGCGTAGGGGGTGAGCGGACGGTAGAAGGCCGGGGTGTCGATGATCTCGAGCGGGCCGGCCGGGATCGGGGCGATGCGCTTCTCCTCGGCGAAGCGACGCGCCCGCTCGGTCTCGGCGACGTAGGTCTCGCGCAGCTTCGAGGCCTCGGGGCGGCGCCGCCGCGCATCGTCCACCACCTCCCGCCAGGTCCGCGACGGGTCGATGCGCCGGGCCGCTTCCTCGAGCAGCCGCACGGTGCGTTGCACGTGTTCTCGGCCCAGGCTCTCGAGCGCCGCGCAGTCCAGGGCCAGCAGGTGCTCGCGCGCGAGCCTCTCGTTCATCGCCAGCTCGCCGATCCCGAGCTCCGCGTCCGGTCCCGTGGCGACGGTCCGATCCAGGAACTCCTGGTAGCGGAGGAACCCGAGGCGCGCGCGCGCGCCGGCGTGCTCGATCCGCTCCGCCTCGCCCGGGAAGCTGCGCAGCAGCGCGCGCATCACCTCGTCCACGAACGCCGGGGCCGCGAGGTTGACCTCGGATGCGATCTCCACGAACTCCCCGGGCACCCGGTCGAGGTTGGACCGCGCCGAGTCCAGGTACTCGGGGATCGCCATCAGGCGCGCCAGGATCGACTCCTTGCGCTCCTCGAGCGGCGCGAAGGGCCGCGCCAGCAGCAGGAACACGCCCTGGAGGGCGGTCTCGGAGTAGCGGACCGGGTTCCGCCGGTGCTCCTGGAGCTGCTCGAGCGAGTGGCGCATCGACCCCACACGCGAGCGCAAAAGCGCGTGGTCGACCTGCTGCGCCGGCGGGAGATCCTCGGCGCGCACGCCGGCGGTGAGCCGGCCGTCGAAGTCCCGCAGCCAGACCAGCTGTCTCTGGAAACCCTCCCGCGAGTGGTCGGGGAGCTCGTGGTCGTAGTCGTGGATACCCGCCTGGGTCGCCGCCGCCGGCTCGTGACGGAAGGCGACCTCGACGAACTCCTCGCTCAGGGCCGAGAGCTTCCGGGTGGTTTCGATCATGATCGGTCGGGTGAAGGCAACGGAAGGCCCCCGGCCCGAGCGAGCGCGGAGGCCTGCGGCCTTTCGTGACGAGGAAGGATCAGCCGATGCGCACGACGTTGGCGGCCTGGCGCCCGCGCGCACCGGGCACGACATCGAACTCGACGCGGTCTCCCTGGGCGAGGGTCTTGTAGCCATCCGCCTGGATGGCGGAGAAATGGACGAAGATGTCCTCGCCTCCGTCCTCCTGGATGAATCCGAATCCCTTCGCCTCGTTGAACCACTTCACGGCGCCCTGGAACCGCGCGCCCCCGGACGGGGCCGAATGGGCCGGAGCCGCGTCCCTCTTGCGCGCGGGTTTCGCAGCCCGGTTGCCGCCCTTCTGGGCCTGGTAGCAATCGCGGCAGAAGATCGGACGTCCGGCCGTGGGCGTGAACGGCACCTGCGTCTCGGCGCCGCAGTTGGAACACACCGCTGTGTGCATCTCGCGCTCTCTCCCTGGGTTGCCTGAAGCCGGGGCGGAGGACCGCTCTCCCCGGCCGCCCTTGCGGCTCTCGCGGCAGCGCTTGCACCGCGTTGGAGCGTGGGTCAATCCATGCTCGCGGTAGAAAACTTGCTCGCCCGCCGTGAACAGGAAGTCTTCATGGCACTCCACACACTTGAGGTGCTGATCTTCGCCGGTCGTCATCACGCCACTCGAGCCTCCGAAGGGTCAACCGTTCCGCAGTGGATCAGAGACAAATATGCCTCGGCAGGCATCGAGCCTGCCGAGGCGACTCACGCGACCAGAGGAGCGAGCGGCATGAAGGGAAATGAGGGGCAAATGGCCAAAGCGCACGGGACTTACCCACACTCGGTCGAGAACGACCCACTGCAGATAACGTCAGAAAAGTATAGGAGTCTCCGGCGAGGGGTGTCAACGCCTGGCGATCGCCACAGGGTGGGGCCGGGCGCCTCGGGCCATCCCCGCGCCGGGGCCAAAACGAACGCCGGGGTCGATTCCTCGACCCCGGCGCGCTCTTGGGGGTGGCGGGCCATCCTGGCCCGCGACAGGCGGCGCCGGAATTCCGGCGCGAAACAGCTACTGCTTGGAAGACGTCGGCAGGTAGAACGAGAGGCCGACGCGACCCATGAAGCCCGAGTAGTCCGTCTCCAGCTCGGGGGACTGGCTCTGGTCGTCGAACTTGGTGTCGCTGATCTTGGCGATGCGGTAGCCGCTCGCCGCGGTGATGGCGAACCCGGGGCTCACGGTCCACTCGCCCATGCCCATGACGTGGAATCCCACCGTGCTCCCAGTGATGTCCGTGGTGCTTCCCCCGCTGACGACGCCGCTGGCCTCGCCGCTGATGCTGTAGTAGCCGAGTCCGGCTCCGATCCCGTACCGCCCGTTGCTGTGGCTGGGGAAGAAGTATCCACCGGTCACCTGGAACGAGTTCCCGTCGAGGTTGATCTTCCCATTCGCGGGGGTATCGGTCTTGGTCTCGAG
>VBOT01000090.1:16473-19070 GCA_005893225.1 Candidatus Eiseniibacteriota bacterium | reverse complement strand
CCGGCGGCGCGCGAGGCGCTGGAGAGCGCCGCGGCGGCCGAGCTCGCGGAAACGCTCGCCGCCGATCTCGAGACGCTTGCGGAGTGGAGCGCCGAAAGTATTAAATCCGCCGTTCAACGGACGGGCAAGCGGCTGGGGCTCAAGGGACGGGACCTGTTCCAGCCGATCCGGGCGGCGCTCACGGGGCGGACTCACGGGCCGGAGCTGCCGGTGATCGCCGAGCTGCTGGGACCCGAGCGCTGCGTCGCCCGGCTGCGGACGGCGGCGAGCTCATCGCGGAGACAAAGGACATGAAGGTGGCGCTGCTCATGGGCGGTCGCTCCTCGGAGCGCGAGATCTCGCTCAAGACCGGGCAGGGCGTGGCCCAGGCCCTGCGGAGCCTCGGGCACGAGGTGACCTCGATCGATACCGCCAACGGGAGGCTCCTGCCGCCCGGTGAGGAGCTGCGGGCCGCGCTGCCCGAGGGCGCGCGGGTGCCGGCCGTCGCGGTGAGCGCGGTGGCCAACGCCGATGCGGTCAACCAGGCCGAGGTCGTGTTCCTGGCGCTCCACGGCGGCCCGGGCGAGGACGGCACCATCCAGGCGCTGCTCGACCTCGCGGGCAAGCCCTATACCGGTTCGGGCGTGCTGGCGAGCGCGCTCGCCATGAACAAGGCGATGTCGAAGCGCGTCTTCGAGCGCGAGGGGATCCCCACCCCCGAGTGGATGCTCCTAACCCGCGATGCCGGAGCTCCGACCGTGGACGCGCAGGCGCTCGGCGGGTACCCGCTGGTGGTCAAGCCGAACCAGGAAGGCTCGACGGTGGGCCTCAGCATCGTCACGCGACCGGAGGACCTGCCCGAGGCGCTCGACCAGGCGTTCGATTACGGGCCGGAGGTGCTGGTCGAGCAGTACATCCCGGGCCGCGAGCTGACGGTGGCGCTGCTCGGCGAGGAAGTCCTTCCGATCGTCGAGATCCGCCCCCAAGGGGGCCACTACGACTACGACTCGAAGTACACCGCCGGGATGAGCGAGTACTTCTGCCCCGCGGACCTGCCGGCGGATCTCGCCCAGCGCATCGCCGAGCTGGGACGGCGGGCGGCGCAGGTGCTCGGCTGTCGCGGGGTCGTGCGGGCGGACTTCCGCCTCAGCCCGGCGGGCGAGCCCTTCTGCCTGGAGGTGAACACGATTCCGGGCATGACGCCCACGAGCCTGGTCCCGATGGCGGCCCGGGCGCGTGGCATGACCTACGACCAGCTGGTGAACCGCATGCTCGAGCTCGCCCAGGAGGACTGGCGGCGCCGCCATCGAACGTCGCGGCGCGGCGAGCCTTCGCGAGCCTGACCGGCAGCCTCCAGGAGAGCCCATGGACCAGACCCAGGAGTTCCTGAGACAGCTTGTGGAAGCACACGGCGCGCCCGGCTTCGAGTCGAACGTCGCCGCCGTGATGGAGCAGCGGCTCAAGGGCGTCGGGAGCTTCTCGCGCGACCGGCTCGGCAGCTTCATCTGCGAGAAGAAGGGCACCGCCGCGAGCCCGCGCGTCATGCTGGCCGGCCACCTCGACGAGGTGGGCTTCATGGTCAAGTCGGTCACCAAGGAAGGATTCGTCAAGTTCCTGCCGCTCGGCGGCTGGTGGGGACACGTGGTGCTGGCGCAGCGCCTCGTCATCAAGACCCGCAAGGGCGACGTGGTCGGCGTGGTAGGTTCGAAGCCCCCGCACGAGCTGAGGGACGAGGACCGCAAGAAGGTGCTCGAGATCCGCGACATGTACATCGACGTCGGCGCCACCTCCGACTTCGACGTGCGGAAGCGGCTCGACATCCGCCCCGGCGATCCGATCGTTCCCGATTCCCCCTTCGCCGTGATGGCGAACCCCAACCTGCTGCTCGCCAAAGCATGGGACAACCGCATCGGCTGCGCCCTGGCGGCCGAGACACTGCGGGCGCTGCAGGGGACCAAGCACCCCAACACGGTCTACGCGGTGGCGACGGTGCAGGAGGAGGTGGGGCTTCGCGGGGCCCAGACCTCGGCGTTCAAGCTTAACCCCGACGTCGGGATCGCCCTCGACGTGGGCATCGCGCACGACACCCCCGGCGCCGAGGGCGACGAGAAGCTCGGCGGCGGGCCGCTCGTGGTCATCTACGACTCGAGCGCGATCCCCAACCGGAAGCTCATCGAGCTCGTGATGGACACCGCCCGGCGGCTCAAGATCCCGCTCCAGTACGAATCGGTCGAGCGGGGCGGCACCGATGCGGGGCGCATCCATGTCAACGCCGAGGGGGTTCCCTGCCTTTCCATGGGGGTGCCGGCCCGCTACATCCACAGCCACGTGAGCATCATCGACCGGCGCGATTTCGACCGCACCGTGAAGCTCCTGGCGGCGGTGGTGGGGAGCCTGGACCGGAAGACCGTCGATCGGCTGACCTAGTGTCCGGGAGGCTGGCCGGCCCCCGCCCGTACGGATGAACGCCGAGATCGCCTGGATCGCAGCACGACCGGTGATCCCCACTCCCGAGAAGCTCGCGGAGATGGGGATCCGCCTCGGCATCATCGTCGCCGTGGCGTTCCTGGCGCAGCGCATCGTCTTCCTCGGCATCGGCCGCGGAGAGAGGTTCTGAG
>VBOT01000090.1:9788-16464 GCA_005893225.1 Candidatus Eiseniibacteriota bacterium | reverse complement strand
GCCCGCAGTCGGTTCAGCGGGCGCGCACCCTGGGCCAGATCTTCCGGAGTTTCACCACTTTCGTCGTGGCCGGGGTGGCGTTCGTCAACGCCCTCGCCGTGCTGGGGTGGAACGTCTCTCCGCTGCTCGCCGGCGCCGGCATCCTCGGCGTGGCGCTGGGCTTCGGCGCCCAGACCCTGGTGCGCGACGTGATCGCCGGGTTCTTCATCTTGACCGAGAACCAGTTCGGGGTCGGCGACGTGGTGGAGATCGACGGCAAGGCGGCCACCGTCGAAGCGCTCAGCGTTCGCTGCACCACGCTGCGCGACTTCAACGGCTTCGTTCACTTCGTGCCCAACGGCGAGATGAAGGTGGTGACGAACCGGAGCCGGGAATGGAACCGTCTGGCGCTCGACGTGCTCGTCGCCGCCGACGAGGACCTGGACCGGGCCCTCGAGCTGTGCCGGTCGGTGGTGGCCGAACTGAACGCCGACCCGCGCTGGAACGGGCGGCTGCTCGATCCGGTCGAGGTCTGGGGAGTAGAATCGCTGGGCGGCGCCGAGAACCAGATCCGCATGGTGGTCCGGACCCGGCCCGGAGCGGACGGGCCCGAGGTCGCCCGCGAGCTGCGGCGGCGGGTCCACCGCGCGCTCGTCACGGCGGGAGTGGGGACCGCGACGAGCCGGGAGCTGAGTCTCGCCGGGCCCGCCGCCGCTTCTCCCACGCGGCCACCCGGGGGCGAGGACTGATCGGCGCGGCGCGCGAGCGCTCCGGCGGGACGGCCGGCGGCGTCCGGAAGCAGTGAGCTTCTGACTCGAGACACGGGGAGATCCGACGTGGGGTTGCGCATCTACGACACGATGTCGCGTCAGAAGCGGCCGTTCGTCCCCGTCACGCCGGGGCGAGTCGCCATGTACGTTTGCGGCATGACGGTGCAGGACCGGCCGCATGTCGGTCACATCCGCGCGGCGCTGTCCGGGGAAGTGATGCGCCGCTACCTGATGCATCTCGGGTTCGAGGTCGTGTACGTCTACAACTTCACCGACGTGGATGACAGAATCATCGAGAAGGCGAACCGGGAAGGCCTTCCCTACACCCAAGTGAGCGAGCGCAACATCCAGGCCTATCTGGCGCAGGTCGAGCGACACAACATCCTGCCCGCGACTCACTACCCGCGCGCGACCGAGCACATCGGGGAGATCCTGGAGCTGATCCGGAAGCTGATCGACAAGAGTTACGCCTACGCCGCCGGGGGAGACGTCTACTTCGAGGTCCGGAAGAAGGCGGACTACGGGAAGCTGTCGGGACGCGACGTCGACGACTTGCGGGCGGGAGCGCGCATCGAGGTCGGCGAGCACAAGCGCGACCCGCTGGACTTCGCGCTCTGGAAAGGCGCCAAGCCGGGCGAGCCGGCCTGGGAGAGCCCGTGGGGCCCGGGACGGCCGGGCTGGCACATCGAGTGCTCGGCGATGAGCATGAAGTACCTGGGAGAACACTTCGACATCCACGGCGGGGGCCAGGACCTGATCTTCCCCCATCACGAGAACGAGATCGCCCAGTCGGAAGCCGCCACCGGCCAGCCGTTCGCGAACTTCTGGGTCGAGAACGGGTTGGTCAACCTGGGCGGCGAGAAGATGTCGAAGAGCACCGGGAAGCTGTTTTTCATCGATGACATCGCGCGCGAGACGGACCCGGAGGTGGTTCGCTATTACTTGCTCTCGACCCATTACCGGAGCCCGATCGACTTCACCCACGAGCGCCTCGAGGAGGCGGCGATCGCCTATCAGAGGCTGCGCGCGCCGCTCGAGCGGGTCGGCGCCTGGGACGCCACCGACGGCTCGTCTCCGGCCAGCTCGGGTGGCGCGGGCGCGGCGGGGGAGGCCGAGCGGCTGTTCGCCGAGGCGATGGACGACGATTTCAACAGCGCCAAGGCGATCGGCCACCTGTTCGACCTGGCGCGGGACGTGAACCGCGCCCTGGACGAGGGGATCGAGAGCGAGGGCAGGGACGGGGCCCGGGCGCTGATGAGGCTGGGCGGGGTACTGGGTCTCTTCTGGAAGAAGCCGGCCGCCCAGTCCTGGGAGCCCGAGGTCCTGGAGCTGGTCGAGCGGCGCGAGAGCGCCAGGAAGGCTCGGGACTGGAAGGAGGCGGACACGCTGCGGGCCCGCCTGCTCGAGATGGGGGTCCAGGTGGAGGACGGCCCGGACGGGCCCAAGCTCAAGCGCAGGTAGCTCGCGACTCTTCCACTGCCATCCCCTCGCGGCGGGCACCCTCCGATCCCGGGAAGCTCGCTTGAGCCCGGCAGCCTCGCCGCCTGCGGTCCGAATCGTCACCCCGGGAAGCAGTTGCGCCGCTCACGCGACGGTGAAGACCCGTCCGCCCGGAGGCTCCAGGAGCCCATCGGGAACCCCTCCTCACGAGATCGGGGAGTCGTACCGTGCATTCCGCAATCCCTTCTGCCCGCGACCCGTCCAGCGAGACGGAAGCCCTCCAGGGCCAAAAAAAATGGGCCCGCGGTCAACATTTTCTTGACTCGCACCAAAACAGGGATAGCCTAAGTCAAGCGCAGGTGACGCCGAGACGTCGCCGAGAGGAAATCACCCCGTATTCGTTTCACTCCCCCCCCCAACAACGCTTTCCTCTTGTCGCGCATCGGTGGGAAGCCGAAGCGCCGGCGCATCGTTGATAGTCGCGGGTGATCGATCTGGGATAGGAAGGGAATTCATGGCGCGATTGGTGTTGAATCGGCGGTGGACCTTCATCCTGGCGCTGGGCCTTAGCCTCGTTTGCTGTGCGCTCGCTCATCATGGGGTGTATGCCAGTGGTGAGCGGAACTGCACGGCCGGTGGCGTCATCGTCGACCCGGGTGACGGCGGTGGCGGCGCCGCCGGCGCAGGCGACCCCGACGCGCCTGTCGGGAACGGGAAGAGTCCCGGTTCCGGCGGGATGGTCGGTGGGGGCTCCGGCACCGGAGGCAGTACCGCGGTGGTCAGTGTTCCTTCGGGCAGCGTCTGGATGTGGCGTCTTCGTGTCGTTCTGCAGAGCCTGCGGAGCTTCTACTTCCGGTTCTAAGGGCCGTTGCAGCAGCGACGAGAGTTTCGTTGACCGGAGTTCGTGCGTGCCCGGCTACGACCAGAATCGCATTTCGCATCTGGAAGGGCGGCTCGCGTGCGGTCCCACCACGGGTGGGGCGCAGGCGATCGCCGACCTCGAGATGCTTGCGGACCTCTACCTCCAGGCCGACAGCTACGTGCCGGCGCTGGAGACCATAGACCGGCTGCTGGCGCTGCCCGAGTCGCGGACGCTGTCCTCTTCGCGGCGGGCCGTGCTGGAGAGCAAGGCGGTGTCCTGCCGGCTCGCCCGCGGGGACTGCCAGGGCGCCATGGGGCACTGCCGCGAGCTGCTCCGAGACGAGCGCGAGATCGAGTCTCTCCCGCTGCGCTCGCGGCTGCACCTCCAGCTCGCCGAGGCTCTGTTCGGCCTCGGCCGGCTCGAGGAGTCGCGGGAATCCGCGGAGCGGTGCCTCTCCCTCGCGGGCGATCACGGGGAGCTCGGGCTCACGGCCGAGTCGCTGGACATGCTCGGGCGCGTCGCTTACCGCAAGGGCGACCCGGCCCGGGCACGGGACTGCTACGAGCAGGCATTCGCGCTGTTCCGGCGCGTCGGCGACGAAGCCAGCTCGGCCCTGGTCCGCAACAACCTCGGGCTCATCCACAAGAACCTCTGCGAGTGGGAGACGGCCGCCTCTCACTTCATCGCCGCGCTCGAGATGCACCGGCGGAACGGCCGGTACGCCAAGACCTCGAGCGCGCTGCTCAATCTCGGCGTCGTCCAGCAGAAGAGCGGCCACTGGGCGAGTGCGGCCGAGAGCTTCACCCAGGCGCATCAGGTGTGTCTCGAGGTGGGGGACGACCTCGGCCTGACCCGGGCCCTCATTGGTCTCGGGAACCTGGCTCGTCTCGAGCGGCGCTTCGAGGAGGCCGAGCGGCTGCTCCTCGCGGCGCTCGAGAAGGCGCGCGCGCGCGCGCTCGAGCGCGAGGGGGTCCTGGCCGCCGAGTTTCTGGGCGAGCTGGACTTCGACCGCGGGGTGCCCGAGAGCGCCCTGGCTCGCTACGACCAGGCGCTTCCGGTGGCGCGGCGCATCGCGCCGGATGGAGACCTCGTGGTCGAGCTGGAGCGGCGCCGGGGAGAGGCGCTCTGTGCCCTGGGGCGCCTCGACGAGGCGGAGCGGGCGTGCCGCGACGCCCGGCGGCTGGCCGAGCACTCGGAGGACCGGCTCGAGCACGCGATCGCCCATCGTGTGGCGGCGGCCCTGGCCTTGCGCCGCGGCCGGCGGGAAGAGGCGATCGAAGCCTGGGAGCTCTCGGTGCGCGCGGTCTACGACTGCCACGAGCGCTTCGAGCTGGGGCGGACGCTCCTCGAGATGGGGCGCGCGCTCGAGGATCCCGCGAGGGCGCGGCGCTGCTTCTTCCGGGCGGGCTCGCTGCTCGCCGAGCTGACCACGCCCTACTGGTTCGAGCTGGCGGAGGCCGAGCTCAAGAACGCCCTCGGACCGGCTCCAGCGGCAGGAGGAACGCGCCCCGCCGCTCTGATGGGGCGCCGGCATCGGGCCCCGAGCCTCGTGACCTGCTCGATGGCGATGCGGCGAGTGGAGACCCTGGCCCGGCGCGCGGCCGCCACCGAGCTGCTGGTGCTCATCTCGGGTGAGACCGGGACCGGCAAGGAGCTCGTGGCGCGAACGATTCACGGCCTCTCGGCGCGGACCCAGGGGCCTTTCCTCGCGGTCAACTGCGGCGCGCTGCGCGCGGAGCTGGCGCTCTCCCAGCTCTTCGGGCACCGGAAGGGAGCCTTCACCGGGGCCCATGCCGAGGGTGCCGGGCTGGTCGAGGCGGCTCACGGGGGAACCTTGTTCCTTGACGAGATCGGCGAGCTCCCGCTCGACGTCCAGGTGACGCTGCTGCGCTTCCTGGAGAGCGGCGAGTACCTGCGCCTCGGCGAGACCCAGGTGCGGCGCTCCGACGTGCGAATCATCGCGGCCACCAACCGGGAGCTTCGCGGGGAGGTGGCAAGCCGCGTGTTCCGCCGCGACCTCCTGTTCCGCCTGAACGAGATCGAGATCCACCTGCCGCCACTGCGCGAGCGGCGCGACGACATCGTCCCCCTGGCCCGCCATTTCCTGGCCTTCTACGGTGGACTGCAGGGTCCGCGGCTGGCCGCCGACGCCGAATCGCTGCTGGTGGCGCATCCCTGGCCCGGCAACGTGAGAGAGCTCGAGAACGTGATGAAGCGGGTGGCGGCCCTGCTCGCGGGCGAGGAGCAGGTTGACGCTACCGCCCTGGTGGCGTTCCTGACCCAGGATGTATCCGGCCAGGACGGGGAGACCCGGCATTCTTCGGGCCGCGACGAGGAGCGCGCCGCCATCCTGTCGGCCTACGCCCAGGCCCACGGCAACAAGAGCCGGGTCGCCGAGATGCTCGGGGTCAGCCGCAAGACCCTGTACGCCCGGCTCAAGCGGCTCGACCTCGAGCTTTCCTAGGCCCCAACCCCGGCATCGAGGCTTCCCCCCTGTAATTCTCCCCGCGCCGCCATCGTTTCATCGGTGACGAGGCGTTACCCTGTCTGGATCCACCTGTTTTTCGGCGCTGACTCGTTGTGCCGCAATCGATTGGAGCTGCGTTGCCGCGTGCAGGGGTAACAGATGGGTAACAGATAGGCCCCCGGGTCTTGCGGGTCCCAGCCGGACCTGACACGCCGCCAGAACATGTACTCGACTGTCGTACAACAGATTAGCCTCAGACATTGTCTTCGAACCGATCGGCGCCTGGCGCTGGCACGACTCGTGCTTTACTACCATTGGATACGGGGCAGCAGGTTTGGGGACCTGCTGACTGGATTTTCAGCGGGCCTCAGGGGAACGAGGCCTTCGGTCTCGGGCGACCAGAGCGCAGGTCTGGCACCTCCATCAGCGCATCTGAGTCGCCCGGGGTCGACGCAACAAGGACGGAAATCGTTTGGCTTGGATTTGAGGCGATTCAATCGCCCAGGGGCTCGTACCCCAGTGTTGCCGATGTCCAAAGTGGACAAGCATCGAGAGGGGGTGGGTCGGAAGGTAGACTCAAGCCAGCAGTAGTTCGGTCAACAGTGGTTTCGTAGTTCGTACACAAAAAAACCAAATACGCCCGGTCAACGAAGCCGGGAGGGCAGGGGGTTTATCCCGGTCATCCTCTGTTCTCTCGGGAAGGGGCAGCCTGAACAGGTCCAGAGCTGATAACGGCTCGAAACGGTTCGGCTGCCTTTTCGTTTGGGGAGCGACGTTGGAGACGGGAGCCCGCCGTCCCGGACACTCGCGCGCCGCGGCCCGCGAATGTTGAACGGACCGCTGCCCGGGTGCTATGGTGCGGCCATGAACTCACCCATGGAAGTACGCGCCGCCAGGGCGCGCCCGCTTGCAGCACTCGCGACGCTTCTCGTGCTCACGTCGGTTGGAAACGCTCTCGTTGCAGGATGCGGAGGGAATTCGCAGCAGCAGTCGGGTCAGTCCGCGACCCCATCCGCCACGCAGACGCCGCCGGAGAACGCCACGCCGAGCCCCGGCACCGGAGCCGCGCCGGCTGGTGACCTGGGTGCCAAGGTCTACACCGAGCGCTGCGTGCTCTGCCACGGCCCGAACGGAAAAGGGGATGGACCCGCTGCGGCC
>VBOT01000090.1:0-9756 GCA_005893225.1 Candidatus Eiseniibacteriota bacterium | reverse complement strand
ACGACCAGCTGCTGGAGGTGATCCGCAACGGCAAGGGCGCGATGCCGGCGTGGGGCAAGGTGCTCAGCGATGACGAGATCCACGCCGTGCTCAAGCACGTCCGGAGCCTCGCCCAGCCGCCCTATCACGGGAGTGGGAGCTAGCCGGAGCGCCGGCCGCGTCCCCGATCCGCTGGCGTAGCTCAACTGGTAGAGCATCTCATTTGTAATGAGGTGGTTGGGGGTTCGAGTCCCTTCGCCAGCTAAAGATTGGTCCCGGTGTTCCTGGTGAGGGGCGAGGGTCCTGGGGACCGCCCTCGCCGCCCGCCTCGGCTGCGGGCGAAACCCTCCGGGGTCTTTTGAATGGAGGGGTTCCCGAGTGGCCAAAGGGAACAGACTGTAAATCTGTCGGCGAAGCCTTCGGAGGTTCGAATCCTCCCCCCTCCACCATCCATCCGTATGTCAGTGATCTGAGCGGGAATAGCTCAGTGGCTAGAGCGTCAGCCTTCCAAGCTGAGGGTCGCGGGTTCGAATCCCGTTTCCCGCTCCAAGCGGCCCTGCCTGGGGCGCCACCGACCTGGCGCCCCGGCGGGGTGGGTAACGTTCAGGGGACGAAAATCAGTCGCCTCCGTCATTTTTCGGGTTGACACATCGCATAGGCGGTGCATAAATTCTGTCGCTTGCGCAAGACCCCGACGACTTTCAACAAGCGGAAGTCGGCTCGGGGCAAGTGCGTCTTCTACGCCAGGACGCTGAGCGACGTCTTCTGAGTCCGGTGCGGTACTCCACCACTGCGCGTCGAGCCTGAGCAGTGCTGCCCCGCTTGGGAATCCCGGTCGTTAAAAGCCCACGTAGCTCAGTCGGTAGAGCATTTGCATGGTAAGCAAAAGGTCAGCGGTTCGATTCCGCTCGTGGGCTCCACCGTGGAACCGTCCCAAGGACTGGGCGCGGCAACTGGGACAGTGAAGTCGCGGTCGTAGAGGTGAACGAATTCCTCGCCGGCGAGAAGGGCGAGAACGGAATCCGGTTCAGTCCGGTCGGAACGTGGCAGGACCGTCGCGAACAGGAGCCTGGCGAACATGGCGAAGCAGAAGTACGAGCGCACGAAGCCGCACGTGAACGTGGGGACGATCGGGCACGTGGATCACGGGAAGACGACGCTGACGGCGGCGATCACGATGGTGCTGGCGCAGAAGAACCCGAAGATCCAGGTGCGGGACTACGGGTCGATCGACAATGCTCCGGAGGAGCGGGAGCGTGGGATCACGATCGCGACGGCGCACGTGGAGTACGAGACCGAGAAGCGCCACTACGCGCACGTGGATTGCCCGGGGCACGCGGACTACGTGAAGAACATGATCACGGGGGCGGCGCAGATGGACGGGGCGATTCTGGTGGTGTCGGCGGCGGACGGGCCGATGCCGCAGACGCGAGAGCACGTGCTGCTGGCGCGGCAGGTGGGGGTGCCGTACATCATCGTGTACATGAACAAGTGCGACATGGTGGACGATCCGGAGCTTTTGGACCTGGTGGAGCTGGAGGTGCGGGAGCTGCTGAAGAAGTACGAGTTTCCTGGGGACGAGATCCCGGTGATCCGGGGGTCGGCCAAGGCGGCGATGGATGCGCAGGGGAAGGACGCGAAGGCGAACGAGTCGATCCTGAAGCTGATGGAGGCGGTCGACACGTACATTCCGACGCCGGAGCGGGCGATCGACAAGCCGTTTTTGATGCCGGTGGAGGACGTGTTTTCGATCTCGGGGCGCGGGACGGTGGGGACGGGGCGGGTGGAGCGCGGGAAGGTGAAGGTGGGGGACAAGGTGGAGGTGGTGGGGCTGCGTGACACGCGGGACACGGTGGTGACGGGGGTGGAGATGTTCCGGAAGTCGATGGACGAGGCGATCGCGGGGGACAACATCGGGATTCTGCTGCGGGGGATCGAGAAGGACGACCTGGAGCGGGGGATGTGCGTGGTGGCGCCGAAGTCGATCACGCCGCACACCAAGTTCAAGGGTTCGGTGTACGTGCTGACGAAGGAGGAGGGGGGCCGGCACACGCCGTTTTTCAACGGGTATCGGCCGCAGTTCTACTTTCGGACCACGGACGTGACGGGGGTGGCGCACCTGCCGACGGGACGGGAGATGGTGATGCCGGGGGACAACGTGGACATGGAGGTGGAGCTGATCACGCCGATCGCGATGGAGGGCGGCCTGCGGTTCGCGATCCGGGAAGGCGGGCGGACGGTGGGCGCCGGCGTCGTCGCCGAGGTCGTGGCGTAAGGGGCGTAAGGAGAGGGCACCGGAGTCATGCGCGATCAAGTCACCCTGGCATGCAACGATTGCAAGCGGCGGAACTACATCACGACCAAGAACAAGCGGCTCCATCCGGACCGCGTCGAGTTCAAGAAGTACTGCCGGTTCTGCCGCAAGCACACGGCGCACAAGGAGACCCGGTAGCGTCGATGTCGGTCACCCGGTCCGGTGTGGAGGCGGTCGAAGGCGGGGAGCGACCGCGACCCTCGGGGCGGCCGGGGTCAAGACGCTCGAGGGATCCGGCGCCGGCGGACGGAGCGGCGGCGCGACTGGCCATGCGGCAGGCCTGTAGCTCAGTCCGGCTAGAGCACCGGTCTCCAAAACCGGGAGTCGGGGGTTCAAATCCCTCCAGGCCTGCCAGACCGGCGGCCCCGGGGCGCGCGGGCCGGGGGCGGCTGGAGACGCGCAGGAGAGGAATCGTATGGCGTGGATGAACCAGGTACGCGAGTTCGTCAAGGACGTGCGGGTCGAGTCGACGAAAATCAGCTGGCCGACGCGCAACGAGCTGCGCGACTCGACCCTCGTGGTGATCGCCACGGTGGTCATCGTCACGGTGTTCGTGGGAGTCGTCGATCGCGTCCTGACCTGGGGAATGGGGTTCCTGTTCCGCTAGCGTCGTCTGCGTTCAGGCGGCGATCCAGCGTGCTCCGCGCAAGGGGCGCGGAGGATGGGGAAGCATGATGGCCAAGAGGTGGTACGTGATCCACACGTATTCGGGTCACGAGAACAAGGTGAAGACGAACCTGGAGAAGGCGATCCACTCCGCCGCCCTGGACGAGCATTTCGGGCAGATCCTGGTGGCGACGGAAGACTTCGTCGAGATGAAGGACGGCAAGCGCAAGACTTCCAAGCGCAAGACGTTTCCTTCCTACGTGATGATCGAGATGGAGCTGAACAACGAGACCCGCCACCTGGTGCAGAACGTGCCGGGGGTGACGCGCTTCATCGGCTCGGGCCAGAACGCCGTGTCGCTCAAGGAGAGCGAGGTGCGGCGCATCCTGGGCCAGATGGAGGCCACCAAGAGCAAGCCGACGCCCACCGTGTCGTTCCGCGTCGGCGACCACGTGCGGGTGGTGGACGGTCCGTTCAGCGCCTTCAACGGCGTGGTCGACGAGGTCAACGGCGAGCGCGGCAAGGTCAAGGTGATGGTCAGCATCTTCGGCCGCGCCACTCCGGTGGAGCTCGATTTCTTGCAGGTGCAGCCCGTCTGAGGGAGAAGCGATGGCGAAGCCGATTCAGGCCGTGGTGAAGCTGCAGTGCAACGCGGGGAACGCCACACCGGCGCCCCCGGTGGGGCCGGCGCTCGGGCAGCACGGCATCAACATCATGGAGTTCTGCAAGCAGTTCAACGCCCGTACCCAACACCAGGCGGGTCTGGTGATCCCCGTCGTGATCACGGTGTACAACGACCGCTCCTTCACCTTCGTGACCAAGACCCCGCCGGCGGCGGTGCTGCTCAAGCGCGCGGCGGGGCTCGCGAAGGGTTCCGGAGTGCCGAACCGCAACAAGGTAGGCAAGGTGTCTCGCGCTCAGGTCCGCGAGATTGCAGAACTCAAGGCGCCCGATCTGAACTCCGCGACGCTCGATGCGGCCGAGCGGATGGTGATGGGCACTGCCCGCAGCATGGGGATCGAGATCGCCGACCCGGCCGAATAGGGCCGAATAGGAGAAGGGAAGGAGCCGGATGGTTCGTATGGACAAGGAAGACGCAGAGGTGCTCCTGAAGGGCAAGAGTCCGCGCGAGATCTACGAGATCGTCCGCGACCGCGTGGCCAAGGCCCCGGGAGCCAGGATCGACGACTTGTCCGACACGCTCGATTGGGTGGTCAAGGAGGGCTACGCGACCGAGGCCGAGCTGGACGCCGTCGAAGAAGAGAACGCGTAGCCGACCCGAGCGGGTCGGGCGGGCGTGCGCCCGCCGGACCTCGATCGCGTGGGAGTGGCGCCGAAGCGCGCCACGTTCAGGACCACGGGGGGATTCATGAACCACGGCAAACGATATCGCGCTGCCGCCGAGCTGGCCCGGCGCGCCGGCCTGCTCCGGGATCTCAAGGAAGCGGTGAGCCTGGTCAAGCAGACCGCCCACGCCAAGTTCGACGAGACCATCGTGATCTCGTCTCATCTGGGCGTGGATCCGCGCCATTCCGACCAACTGGTGCGCGGCACGGTGGTGCTGCCGCATGGGACCGGCAAGAACGTGCGCGTGCTGGTGCTCTGCAAGGGCGACAAGCAGAAGGAAGCCCAATCGGCCGGCGCCGACTACTACGGCTCGGACGAGTACATCAAGAAGATCCAGGACGGCTGGCTGGACGTCGACGCCATCGTCGCCACTCCCGACCTGATGGGCGAGGTGGGCAAGCTCGGGCGCGTGCTCGGCCCGCGCGGGCTCATGCCCAACCCCAAGAGCGGCACCGTGACCTTCGACGTCACGAAGGCGGTCAAGGAGCTCAAGGCCGGCAAGATCGAGTTCCGCGTCGACAAGGGCGCCAACGTGCACGCCCCCGTGGGGCGGGCCTCGTTCAGCGAGGAGAAGCTGCTCGAGAACGCGCGGGCGTTCCTGCGCGAGCTGATGCGCGCCCGGCCCGCGGCCGCCAAGGGTCACTACGTCAAGAGCCTGACGATGAGCGCCACCATGGGGCCCGGCGTGGCGCTGGATCCCGGTCTCGTCGGCGCCGAGACGAGCCACTAGGAGGATTCGATGCCCACCCCCGAGAAACAGCAGATCCTCCTGGACACCAGCGACCGCATCCGGGACGCGCAGGGTCTCTATCTCGCCGACTTCAGCGGCATGGACGTCGCGACGCTCTCGGCGCTGCGTCGCAAGTGCCGCGAGCAGAAGGTGCAGTTCCGCGTCATCAAGAACACGCTGCTCAAGCGCGCGCTCAACGCCCGCGGCATCACGGCGCTCGACGAGTACCTGTGGGGTCCCACCGGCCTGGTGTTCTCGCACGAGAGCGAGGTGACCCCGGCCAAGATCCTCGCGACCTTCGCCAAGGAGCACGAGAAGCCGCGCATCAAGGCGGCGGTGGTCGAAGGCCGCCTGTTCGACGAGAAGGCGGTCGCCCTCCTGGCGACCCTGCCCAGCCGCGAGGTCCTGCTCGGGCAGGTGCTGGCCACGTTCATCGCTCCCATGACCCAGTTCCTGGCCGCCATCGAGGCGACCCTGGTCCTGCCGGCCGTCATGGCCGACGTGCTGGCGCGGGAGAAGAGCAAGGCCACCTGAGCGAACGATTCCCGGGCGGCGGCGAGTCGTCCCGGCTGCGATGTCATCACTCAACACCCAACCAGATCCAGAAGGAGAATCCAGAACATGTCCACCGCCATCGACCAGGTGCTCGACTTGATCGGCAATATGACCGTGCTCGAGCTGTCGGAGCTCAAGAAGAAGTACGAGGATAAGTTCGGCGTCACCGCGGCGGCCCCGATGATGGCGATGCCCATGGGTATGGCGGGCGGCGGCGCGGCGGCGGTGGTGGAGGAGAAGACCGAGTTCGACGTGGTGCTCACCGGCGCCGGCGACAAGAAGATCCAGGTGATCAAGGTGGTGCGCGAGTTGACCGGGCTCGGCCTCAAGGAGGCCAAGGACCTGGTCGACGGCGCCCCCAAGGCGGTGAAGGAGAAGGTCTCGAAGGCCGAGGCCGCCGAGGTCAAGGCCAAGCTCGAGGAGCAGGGCGCCAGCGTCGAGGTCAAGTAGTGGCCGTGAGTCGTGCCATGACCCGGCCCCGGGGCTCCGCAGCACTCCCCCGGACCGGCGTCACTTCCCCAATCAGAAAGGTGGGAAGGCCTTGAAGACCGTACGTCGTAAGGAACGGAAGAGCTTCTCGAAGATCGACCGCGAGTGGAACCTGCAGATCCCCAATCTGCTCGAGGTCCAGCTGAAGAGCTTCCGCGACTTTCTCCAGATGGAAACCGACCCCCAGCGGCGGCGCAACGAGGGACTGCAGGAGGTCTTCACCGGTGTGTTCCCGATCAGCGACGCGCGCGAGCTCTACTCGCTCGAGTTCGTCGCCTTCGAGATCGGCGAGCCCAAGTACTCGATGGACGAATGTGTCGAGCGCGACCTCAGCTTCTCGGCGCCCCTCAAGGCGCGACTGCGCCTCATCACGCGCGAGGAGGTCGACGGGGTGAAGCGCGACAAGGACGTCAACGAGCAGGAGGTCTACCTCGGGGAGCTGCCGCTCATCACCCCGAGCGGGACCTTCATCATCAACGGCGCGGAGCGCGTGATCGTCTCGCAGCTTCACCGCTCGCCGGGGGTGTTCTTCGACGATCTGATCCACCCCAACGGCAAGCAGCTGTTCTCGGCGCGCATCATCCCGTACCGGGGCTCGTGGGTGGAGTTCAGCCTCGATGTGAACGACGTCATGCACGTCCACATCGACCGCAAGCGCAAGCTTCCGGTCACCGTGCTGCTGCGGGCGCTGGGTTTCGTCGGCGACCGCGAGATCCTCGAGCTGTTCTACGAGAAGGAGCCGCTCGAGGTGAAGGGCAAGAAGGCCGAAACGGCGCTCGGCCGGGTGTGTGCCCAGGACCTGGTGGACGAGTCCACCGGGGAGATCCTGCTGGAGGCCAACGACGAGATCACCGCCGAGAAGGTGGAGGTGCTCAAGCGATCGGCTCTTGAGACGCTCGAGGTGTTCGCGATCCCGATGCAGGACGAGGCCGACGTGGTGCGCAACACGCTGCGCAAGGACCCCACCCACTCGCAGGAGGAGGCGCTCCACCGCATCTACAACCTGCTGCGCCCCGGCGAGCCGCCGCGCGCGGATTCGGCCCGTGAGATCCTGAACAAGCTGTTCTTCAATCCCAAGCGCTACGACCTGGCGCGGGTGGGTCGCTACAAGCTCAACCAGAAGCTCCCGCATGAGTACCTGCTGCCCGACCGCGACGTGCGCAAGCGCCTGGCGCTCGGCATCCCGGACCTGAACCACACCACGCTGTGCCGCGAGGATTTCATCGTCATCATCAAGTACCTGCTGCTGCTGCGGGTGGGGGGCGAGGTCATCACCGACCGCGGTCCGGACACCGCGATCACCGACGACATCGATCACCTCGGCAACCGCCGGGTGCGCTCGGTGGGCGAGTTGCTCGCCAACCAGTTCAACATCGGTCTCGCGCGCATGGCCCGGATCATCCGCGAGCGCATGTCGCTCCAGGACCAGGAACAGATCACCCCCACCGACCTGGTGAACTCGCGCACCATCTCGGCGGTGATTCAGAGCTTCTTCGGCAGCTCGCAGCTCTCGCAGTTCATGGACCAGACCAATCCGCTCGCCGAGCTCACGAACAAGCGCCGCCTGTCGGCGCTCGGACCCGGGGGGCTCACCCGCGACCGGGCCGGCTTCGAGGTGCGCGACGTCCACTACACCCACTACGGCCGGATGTGCCCGATCGAGACCCCGGAAGGCCCCAACATCGGCCTCATCTCGTCGCTCTCGACCTACGCCAAGGTGAACGAGTTCGGCTTCCTCGAGACGCCGTACTTCAGGGTCCAGGACGGCGTGGTGGACCGCAAGAAGCCGGAGTTCCTGGCGGCCGACGTGGAGGACCGCTCCCACATCGCCCCCGCCAACACGCCGTTCGACAAGCAGAGCGGCAAGCTCCTCGAGACCTCGCTCACGGCGCGCTTCCGCGGCGAGTATCCGACCATCGACGGCGACCGGGTCGACTACATGGACGTCTCGCCCATCCAGCTGGTCTCGCCGGCCGCGGCCCTGATCCCGTTCCTCGAGCACGACGACGCCAACCGGGCGCTGATGGGCTCCAACATGCAGCGCCAGGCCGTGCCGCTGCTCGTCACCGAGAGCCCGCTGGTCGGCACCGGGCTCGAGGACAAGGTGGCGGAGGACTCGGGCGCCCTGGTGCTGGCGCGGCGCTCGGGGGTGGTCGAGTTCGTCTCGGGCGAGATGATCGCGGTCCGCTACGAGCGCGATCCCGACGCTCCTCCGGTCGACTACAGCGACCAGCCCAATCTCGACATCTACCGGCTGATCAAATTCCGCCGCTCCAACCAGGACACCTGCCTCAACCAGCGACCCATCATCGGCGAGGGCCAGAAGGTCAAGAAGGGGCAGGTGATCGCCGACGGCCCGGCGACTCGCGAGGGCGAGCTGGCGCTGGGGCGGAACGTGCTCGCGGCCTTCATGCCGTGGGGCGGCTACAACTTCGAGGACGCCATCCTGGTGAGCGAGCGCCTCATCAAGGACGACGTGTTCACCTCGATCCACATCGAGGAGTTCGAGCTCCAGGTGCGCGACACCAAGCGCGGGGTCGAGGAGATCACCCGCGAGATTCCCAACGTCTCCGAGGAGGCGGTCAAGAACCTCGACGAGGAGGGGATCATCCGGATCGGCGCGCGCGTCCGCCAGGGCGACATCCTGGTGGGCAAGGTGACGCCCAAGGGCGAGCAGGAGCTGTCGCCCGAGGAGCGGCTGCTCAAGGCGATCTTCGGCGACAAGGCGGGCGACGTTCGCGACGCCTCGCTCAAGGCGCCGCCGGGGATGGACGGCATCGTGATCGACATCAAGGTGTTCTCGCGCCGCGAGAAGGTGGAGGGCACCAAGCTGCAGGAGAAGAAGAAGATCGAGAAGCTGCGCCGCGAGAGCAAGAAGGAGCGCGAGCGCATCGCCGACGTCCGGCTGGCGAGCGTCAAGGAGATCCTCCAGGACCAGCTCGTGAACGTGATGCGCAGCGCCTCGGCCGGCGAGCCGGTGGCCCGCAAGGGGCGCCGCTACGCCACCGACTTCATCGAGCAGGTCGATCTCGACGATGTGGCGTGGGGGACTCCGGTCACCGAGGACCCGCGGATCAACGACCGCTTCTGGGCGGCGATGGAGGGGGCGCAATCGGCCTTCACGCGCTGCGAGAAGGAGCTCGAGAAGGAGATCGAGAAGGTGACGCGCGGCGACGAGCTGCCGCCCGGGGTGGTGAAGCTCGTCAAGGTCTACATCGCCAAGAAGCGCAAGCTCTCGGTGGGTGACAAGATGGCCGGGCGCCACGGCAACAAGGGCGTGGTGGCGAAGATCCTGGCCGAGGAGGATCTCCCCTATCTCCCGGAGGGGACCCCGATCGAGATCGTCCTGAACCCGCTCGGCGTGCCCTCGCGCATGAACATCGGGCAGGTGCTCGAGACCCACCTCGGGCTCGCGGCCCACGCGCTCGGCTACAACTGCGCGACCCCGGTGTTCGCCGGGGCGACGGTCGACGAGATCAAGGCCGAGCTGCGCAGCGCCGGACTCCCGGACGACGGCAAGTCGGTGCTGCACGACGGGCGCGCCGGCGACCCGTTCGACGAGCGGGTGTGCGTCGGCTACATCTACATGATGAAGCTCTCGCACTTGGTCGACGACAAGATCCACGCGCGCTCCATCGGACCGTACTCGCTCATCACCCAGCAGCCGCTGGGCGGCAAGGCGCAGTTCGGCGGCCAGCAGCAGCCGCTGGGCGGCAAGGCGCAGTTCGGCGGCCAG
>VBOT01000003.1 GCA_005893225.1 Candidatus Eiseniibacteriota bacterium | reverse complement strand
AGCAGTCGGTTCGAAAACGCCTGACCGTTTTCCTAGTGCGTTAGTAGACCCTCGGCACCAGGCGCGCCGTGCGCGACATGTACTCCCGGTATCCTGAGCCGAACTGCTCCTGCATGAACGCCTCCTCGACGTCCATCCGGCGCTTGAACATCCAGAACACCATCGGCATCAACACGAGCCCCAGGGCGCTGCGGAACACGCCGACGAAGCCCAAGTCCATGAGAACGATCCCGAGATACGACGGGTGCCTCACGAGCCGGTAGAAGCCCGTGGTATGGAGTGTGTGGCCTTCCTGCACCGCCACGACCGAGACGAAGCGCCGCCCCAGTTCGAGCATGGGCCCGAGCCGAAGCGTTACGCCGAGCGTCAGCACGACCAGCCCGGCCCAGCGCAGCCCGTCGCCGCCGGGCAGCACCCAAATGTCGCGGGCATCCATGTAGGGCATCACCCACGCCGTGAACAGCGAGTGAAACATAAGCAGCGGGAAGAACGGACGCCAATCAGGCGCGTGCTTGAGCCCTCGGCTGCGTCCCGACGTGCTGAGCGTCATGACGGGAATCATGAGCAGATGCAGCGTCACTACCCCGACGCGCGTTGGGTGGGCGAAGAATCCCCCCCAGCTCCCCCAGCCCATGATCATGAGTAGCAGGAACAGCAGCACGTTGAGCGGAATGCCGATCAACTGCTTCCACGAAAGGCCGGGGCCCGGGGGCGTCACGGGCGGTAGGATGCTGAATGCACCGGCCACCGCGCAAGTGCGTTCGCCGAGCTGGTCGACATGACCCGAAGCCCTTGGCACGTCCAGGCGCGCGCTACGCGGCCTACCCCTCCAACGCCCGTCGCAGCCCGTCCATCTCCCGCAACCATGAGGCGATCTGGTTCCAACTCGGCCCGCATAGGGACGCCAGTTGTTCGTCACCGCGGTTTCCGCTCGCGGGCCATACCCGCCGCACCGTCGAAAACGCTCGGAAGTGGGTGCCAAGGGCTCTTGCCGCAGCCTCAATTGAGGCTCGCAAGCCAGCGCGCCGAGGAGGCCAAGGTCATCGCGAACAGGCAGAGACTCCGTATTCTCCGAAGGCATACGGCCATCCGTAAGGCGGGAGTAGGCTGTCGGCCACGCCGGCGTAGTTCTCCCAGCGGACGCTGACGAAGGTAGGCAGGAGCTTGATGCCCGCGGAGTCCCGTACCGCCATGTGAAAAACGCCCCAGCCGTCGCAGCCCGAGGCGTAACTCGGAGGGCAATTGCGGGCGTCGCTCCACAGCCGGCCGACCGGGTTCTGCAGCAGCGCGTCACGCCCGTTTCGGTCTCGACGTTCAACACCACGTGGTAGGCCAGACCCTGATCATTTTGGATATGGACCCGCGCGGAATCTGGACTCAGCAGGCACGAGTATCCCAGGTTGTTGGGGGCCGGGGCTGGGTCTCCGGGCACGAACGAACTGCCGCCCGCCCACGTGATGTTCCCCAGAGCCGGGAAGCGCAACTCTCCGTCGGTGATCTGAGGCGGGACAAAGATCGGGACGTGGGCGTACGGTTCGATGCTGCCGGAGGAGGGCCCCACGGCCAGCGCCGTGTCCCCTTGCGCGGTCCTGTACCAGAAGTACACGTGCACATCACGCGCGGTATGGCTGCCGTTGTTCGTGAGCCAGCCTTTGCACACACCGGGAGCAATCGATTCCCAACGTTCCATCCAAACGTTGGGCGGGAAGTCCACGAGCCCCCTACCCCCACCGAATTCCGCACCACAACCTCCCTGGACGACTGCGAACAGGGCGGCGACGAGGAGCGCACCGACCATTCGAACGGCCCGAAGCAATGCCTTCATCTGCCGTCCTCCTGCCTCTTCTTGCTCGGCTTGAGATACACTCCGACGTTGTCGAACGCGTTCGCGAGACTCTGCTCCAATTCAGGCGTTGCCGGATACTTGGGATCCGGCTTGATGGCGGAGTTCACGATCGACGTGACCAGACCGCCGACGAACCCCTCTTTCGGGTCGTGCTCGATGACGTCCGACATGTCGTGTTCCTTGCTCCTGGCCGATTGCCCGAACGTGCGGTGGTCCCACGCGAGCTGCTGGGTGGCCAGGTCGTAGAAGCGCAGACGCACCCATGTTGTCCGTGACGTCGTCATGGTTCTGGTCTTGGTCGTGGCCTTGGTCTTCTTGTCCACGACCTCGACATCGCTCTCGGACCATTCGATCCGATCCTCCTGAATGTTCCCGAATGCGATGAATCGCGCCTTGCCGTCGAGTACCGTGTGGAGCTCGGCAAGGACGGCACTGTCGCACCCGCCGTCGTCCTTGAAACGGTCGAGCATCAGGCCATAGTCGTCCGGTCCGAGAGTCGCCCGCACTTCGCCGAACGACATGATCGGAAGCTTGCCGAACCGTTCCCGGCCGAGACGGTTCCCGACCAGCAAAGACCAGCGCTCACGACTCTTGGTAGAGTCACCGAGCGTGGCCACATCGGAAACGACGCCGGCGATGGCGATGCGATCGACCTTGAGGTCCGCGCGCGCGAGCGCGGGCGCTTCCTTCTCGAGCTGATCTCTCTCATTGCAGCCTTGAACGAGCACGAGCGCGGCGATCAGCGCAAAGATCCGGATCTGGTTGGGAAGGGCGCGGCCCATGATCCATCCTCCGATTTCGGTGGCATGATCTGAAGTCCTCAGCGAGTCCGCGGTCGTGACACCTCTCGAATAGCACCCGCCATGCCTCGAGATCCGGCCGTGCAACTGTTCGCCGAAGTCGGCGCGGTCATCGCCTTCATCCACACGAGCTTCCCGAATGGAGGAGACTGCCGAAACAGGTCGGGCCGGGCATGGATGGGACTGCCTGCGAACCGCCGGAAGTCCACGATCGTGGAGTGTCTCTGTCGATCGCGAGAGTCCGACGGCGGTCATCGTCCCCCTCTGCCCCGCCATCGAAGGTGAGATCCGTGGGGGCTCCGCTCCTGGCCCACCGCTCACGGGAGCGCGGGCGGAGCGTCCGCGGCCAGCTCCGGCACGTGCTGTCGCCACCAGTGCGCCGCGTGGTCGTCCGTCCACGCCTCGGCGAGCGGCACCGCCGCCAGCCCGCGGCGCAACGCCGCCGCGTCCGCCGGGCGCGCCGCGGGGTCCTTGGCGAGGCAGGCGAGGACCAGGGCCTCCAGCTCCTGCGGGACGGGGAGCTCGCTGCGCTGTGAGGGTGGCACGGGCTCCTCGTGAAGATGCCGCATGATCACCTCGAGCGTGGTCCTGCCCTCGAAGACCATGGTCCCGGTGAGCAGCCAGTAGGCGACGCAGCCCAGCGCGTACAGGTCCGCTCGCCCATCCACCACGCCGCCGACGGCCACCTCGGGGGGCATGAACGCGGGCGTGCCACCTACCTCATCGGGCACGGTGAGCCGCGCCTCCTCGCCAGCGGCCTGGTGGTCGCGGACGACGAGCCCGAAGTCGAGCACCTTGACGACGTCCCAGCGCCCGCCCATCCGGCAGGTGTACAGATTCGCGGGCTTGATGTCGCGGTGGATGAGCCCGCGGGCGTGTGCTTCCTCCAGCGAGTCGCACGCCTGCGCGAGCAGCGCCACGCATCGCCCGGCCGACACGGGCCCGAAGCGCTCGACGAGGCGCTGGAGATCGAGGCCGTGGAGCAGCTCCATGACGTAGTAGAAGGTGCCGTCTTCGGTCACGCCGTAGTCGTAGAGCGCGATGGTGTGCGGCGAGGTGAGCGAGGCGGTGGCATTCGCCTCCCGCTCGAAGCGCCGGAGGAGAGTCTGCGCCTCCTCTCCCTTGGCCTGCGTGATGCTGTCGGTCCGGATGAGCTTGATCGCCGCGGGCCGGGCCAGCATCCGGTGCGAGGCGCGCCAAACCTCACCCATACCGCCCACGCCGAGTCGCTCTTCGAGACGGTAGCTCCCCATCCCCCGCGCCTCGGAGACGGCGCGGCGCAGCCGGCTGAGCACAATCGCGGGATAGCTCGCGAGCCCCGCGGCCACGAAATTGGGAAGGAAGGTGAACATCTGGACGTTGGGCGGCGGCCACGGATGGCCCTGCAGGTGGAGCAGCGCCATCGCCGCCGGGCTCGAGCAGGCGGTGAAGAACCCGGTGGTCACGGTTACGGCCGTGCCCGCGGGCAGGATGAGCGGGAAGAGCGTGATCCAGACCGCAAGCCACGACACGCCGATGCGCGCTTCCGGCAGGTGGGCGAGCACCACGAGGTTTTCCGGGTACACCAGCAACATGCCCCCGACCACCTCGAACAGAACGCCGACCCACACGAGCGCCTCCGGCGCCAGCGAGCGCCGCCGCGAGATCCAGAACACGGCGATCCCCATGACGGCGCCCGCGTATTGCGCGATCACCCGTTCGGGTCGGTACCTGACGTAGTGCAGGTGGTACTGGAGGAGAGAGATCAGGTAGTAGAAGACGTGCCCGACCGCAAAGATGAGGCCCACGAGCCCCAGGCGGCGCGGAGCGTCGCGCAGCAACTCGGGGGCGACGCCCGCAGCCGCGGGGAACAGGCGGCGGGCGGGGCCGGATGCGCGAGGAGGCGTCTCGTGGGGTCGGCCAGCGTGCGTCATGGGACGGGGAGGACGCCTCGCGGCGAGCGGCTCCCTCGGGAGGCGGTCGGCTGGCCTAGGGGCGGGTCTACCAATCCACCTCCATCCCCAAACGCACCGCCGCCGGTGGCTGGAAGGCCAGCGGCTTCCCGTAGTCCGGGTTGGGCGACACCTGCATCCCCGAGCCGGTGACGGCTCGGTAGCGAATCTGGTCCACGAACACCACGCGGCGCGGATTGCCGATGTGGTAGGCGTCGGCGATCAGCCGAATGTTTCGCGTGCCGCCGCGATCCATGAGCACATTCCAGCTGAGCCGAAGATTGAGATCGTACGTGGAGGGCGTTCGGCCACCCCGCCCGCGAGGCCTGAGAAATACGAAGTACGGGTAGCCAAAGGGCGAGGCACCCAGCTCGCTCAGAGGCGTGCCGGTTGCCCAGGTGAGGGTCGCGCCTGCACCGATGCCATGGCGGAAGCTCTGCGAGCCGAAAAGCTTGAACACGTGGGTCTGGTCGTTGGGGAGAAGGCCGCTCGTGTTCCGGGCCAGCGCCGGTGAGGCCATGAAAGCAGCGGCTCCGACCGGGTCGTTGGTCCCGATCGACTGATCCCAGTAACCCTCGTAGTTTCCCTGATTCCTCGACCAGACCCACGACGCCTCGAGGGAAGTGGCACTGGCCAGCGTTCGCTGGAACACCAGCTCCAGCGCGCGGTATTCCCGCTTCATCTCGGGATAGGCGACCAGCTCGCCCTCTCCGGGGTTGCCGTACACCGCGCGCCCGGTTGCGGGTGAAATCACACCGACTATGCCCTGCCGCAGCGACCGGTAACGCCCGCGAATGCCGATCTTGAGCTGATGGGACAGCAGATGCTCGTAGCCGAGCTGGAAATCATCGTGGTGCGCCCCCTCCAGGTCCTTCACCTCGGACTGCCGCCCGAGTAGCTGGGAGAACACCGTTGTGCCTCCGGTTGGATCCTGGCGTGGATCGTGGTTGAAGACCCGGATGCTGAATAGATTCGGCGTATCCTGGAGGAAGAGCTGCGGCGTATTAAGGCGGGTCGGCTGGTAGGTGCGACCATAGGACGCGAAGAGCTTCTGCCGGCCCCGCTCGCCCGGGACATAGGTCAGGCCCACGCGCGGCTGCCACTCGTTGGTGATCCGCTGGCCCACGTCGCCACCCGAACTGATCCAGTACTCCGCGGACCAGCGCAGGCCGGCGTTCAGCTCGAGCCCGCGCCCGACCTGCCAGGAGTCCTGGAAGAAACCCGCGGGGATACGATTGTGATTACTGGTGTGCTTGTCCTCGTAGGTAGTGGTCTGGTAGAGCGAGTCGCGGATTCTCAGGACGATGCCGAGGCCGCCAGCGGACTGGTCCTCAAAGGTGCGGTAGAACTCATCCGAGTACTCGGCGCCGGCCTTGAAGGAATGTCTCCTCCACACGTAGCTGACCGCGAGTCGCGCTCCCGTGCGGCCACTCTTGCGGTCGGACAGCGTCCCGAACCCACCCTCGACGAAGCCGGTTCGGGTGTCGATGAACAGCGGCTCGCCCCGGCCGAGTGCGGTAGTAGGAAGAAGTGAGGCACGCGAGTCCGCGCGGCTGAGGGTGGCCTCCATGAATGCCTTTGGGGTCAGAATGTGGACCGCCGAGACCGAGAAGTTGGTGCCGCCCTTCCTCTGCTCTCCCAAGTAGGGATCCAAGTTCCCCAGGGCATTCGCCTGGGAAAGTCCGCCCGCACCGTTTTCGCGGACGATGCCTCCGACCTGGTCGCGCCGCGTGGGATCACCAACAGCAGTGAAGTCCACATGCGTGTTGTCCGACACCTTCCAGGTGATCTTGGCCGAGTAGCGCTCGGCGCGCTGGCGATCCGTGCGGTCCCCAAACCCCGGCACGGGCACGTCTTCGTGTTCCGAGGTCGGGTTCCCGGCCAAGAAGAACCACAGGCGATCTTTGAGGAGCGGACCCCCCTCGCTTGCACCCATGTCGTAGGCGAGGTAGCCGGAAGAGGTCTGCGCCGCCCCGCGCTTGGCTCCGCTCGTCAGCAGTCGGTTCGCGTAAAAACCGAACGCTTGGCCATGGAACTCGTTCCCGCCCGAAGCCGTCACGGCATTGACGATGCCGCCCAGCACCCCGCCAAATTCGGCCTCATAGCCGCCTTCGCGCACTTCGACCTCGCGCAGAAAGTTGTGGGGGAGGCTGATGCTTTGCGAGTTGCTGGGAGGCTGAACCACGTTGACACCGTCCACGAAGTAGGCCGTCTCGGGTCCCGTCGCGCCCGACAGGTTGGCGCGGTCGCCGAAGGATGACCCGTTCGCCCCCGGCACCAGGGTCACGATCGATTGGTAGTCGCGATCGCTTGGGAGCGCTGTGTAAGTGCCCGAAGTGAGATTGCCGCCCACCGAGGTGGAGGCCGGATCGATGAGTTGCCGTGCGGCCACGGTGGTCGTGCCTTGCACCTCGTGGGCCGCGATGTCCATCCGAATGTTGCCGAGCGTGGTGGTCGCGCCGAGCTGAACGCGCACGTTCTCGAAGGTCACGCTGCGGTAGGTCATCCCAGACACGGTTGCGATGTAGAGCCCAACCGGCAGTGCAGGCACGCGGAAGTAGCCCTGATCGTCGGTCCAGGCGACGCGCTTGCCCTGCAGCGCAGGCCCGGCCACCAAGACGTGCGCCTGAGCCAGCGGGCTGCGTCGTTCATCGAGGACTCGGCCTTCGATGTTGCCGGTCGTCTCCTGAGCGGAAACCGCCCCGGGCAGGAGGCACGCCGCCGCAACGAGCAGCCAGAGGACACGAGACACGAGCATCGGCAAGGGGAACATGTGCCGGCCTCCTACTACTGATCCTTGCGGGTTCGCTGCTCCCCTCGTGACGTGCTGTGTGGGAAGCATCCAGGCTGGCGCGGCCCGCCCTCATGCGGGGGTGCTGGGATCCGTGCTGGCGTCAACGAGTGCTGGACCGGACGATCCGATCCGAGCGCCGCGGAATTTGGGGGCCGCTGCGCCTTTGTCGAGCATGCGGATGGCCCAGCCAGAAGCAGCCCAGAACGCAGGGAGCCTTTGTATACTAGACCCATCCCACGGGCTGTCCATAGCTATCCTCGGCAGGCCGGCGGGCGCTTTGGGATCTGTTCCCGTGACCCAGTTGAGCGGGATCCCGTCCAGCGTCGCCACGATTTCAGCCGAACCGATCGTGCCCTTCCAGCTCGCGCCCGTCGAAAGTGTGTACCGGAAGGCCCGTCTTCCGAGTGACGCAGACCAGGACGGACGCACGCTGTAGCTGCCTTGGTCCCTCATGAGACGCACCGCACCACCCACGGTCTCGACGCTGCCGTCATCGGCACGAGCAACGGCGATAGAACCCAGTGCGGCCAGAACCATGAGTGTGAGAAAAGGGCGGGCCACCTTGCCGAGGACAGCCCCGGAGGAAGAGCGTCCCTCATTACGTGTGACTGTCGGCGACGCGGAAGGAGTCATCCCTGAATGCGTGCCCTTCACCCGATTCCGACGGCGACGCGCTACGAACCGTCCGCGTCCGCCCCCAGGACCTTCTCCGCCCAGCGGAAGACCTCGAGCACGACCAGCGCCAGCCCCGTCCCGATCGCCGCGAGCACATAGGCGTGCACGCCGACCGAGACGCCGATCGCCGCCACCATCCAGACGCTGGCCGCCGTGGTGAGCCCGGCCACGTAACCCTCCTGGCGGATGATGCTGCCGGCGCCGAGAAAGCCCACGCCGGTGATCACGCCGTGGATCATCCGGGTTGGGTCGAGGCTCGGGCCGCCGATGTCCTGCACCGCGTGCTTCGTCACGAGCACGAACATGGTGGACCCGAGGCACACCAGCGTGTGGGTGCGCAGGCCGGCGGGCTTGCGGCCGAGCTGGCGCTCCCAGCCCACCAGCGTGCCGAGCACCGTCGAGATCAGCATGGCGATCAGGTCGTGCACTGGAACTCCTCTGCCGCGGCGCCGGGATTGGGCCCCGTCCGGCGCGGGGCTACTTGCGCCTGAAGCCCGGCGGGCGCTTCTCGAGGAAAGCCTTGAGCCCCTCGTGCATGTCCTCGCTCGCCGCCAGGATGCCGAAGAGTCCGCTCTCGAGCCGGAGCCCCGCCTCGAGCGGGAGCTCGAGCCCGCGCCGCACCGCCTCCAAGGCCGCGGCGACGGCGAGCGGTCCGTTCTTCAGGATCGACTGGGCCAGCCTCAGGGCCTCTTCCAGCAGCTGCTGGCGGGGGACGACCCGGTTCACGAGCCCGATGCGCTCGGCCTCCTCAGCCTTGACCCGCCGGCCGGACAGGATGAGCTCGAGCGCGCGCCCGGGCCCGACCAGGCGCGGGAGCCGCTGGGTCCCCCCGTAGCCGGGGATGATGCCCAGGCTGACCTCGGGAAGGCCCAGCACCGCGTTCTCGGAGGCGAGCCGCATGTGACAGGCGAGGGCCAGCTCGCATCCGCCGCCGAACGCGAAGCCGTTCACGGCGGCGATCACCGGTTTGGGCGAGTCGGCGAGTGTGTCGAGAACGCGCTGCCCCAGCCGGGATATGTCCTCGGCGCCGCGCGGGTCGAGCACCGCCAGCTCGTTGATGTCGGCCCCGGAGATGAAGCTCTTCTCCCCCACGCCGGTCACGATCAGCGCGCCCTGCTCGTGGTCCTGGACGAACTGGCCCGCGACCTCCCCGATCTCGCCGAGCGTCTCGCGGTTGAGCGCGTTCAGGACATCGGGGCGGTTGACGAGCAGCACCGTGACGGCGCCGCGGCGCTCGATCTGGAGGTTCTTGTAGGTCTCGGTGGTCGATGGGCTCATGAGTGTCTCGTCCGGGTGGTCGCCGCTGCCGGAGTCACGCGATCCCCGCGCCCGGCGCGCGGCACGGCAGTATAGGGAGCGTTCCGAAAGGCGGCAACCCGGCGGCGGTCTCTGCGTTCTCGACTGGCGGTTCACGAACGGCTGGGGCTAGAATCCCCGCTCCTTTCGGCCGCGATCCACTCTAGGACGCATCCATGACCTCGGTGCCCAACCCGGCCACGCAGCCCAACGAGGAGCGCCTGAAGGCCGTGCTCGGCTTCCTCTCCGAGTTGGGCCAGGTCGTGGCGTCGAGCGCGGAACTCCAGCCCATCCTGGACTGGATCGTCCAGAGGACCACCAGCATGTTCGCGGCCGACGAGGGCTCGATCCGGCTGCTCGGGTCAGACGCCGAGGCGCCCACGCTCAAGACCTTGATCCGGCGGGAGCAGCCGGGGATCACCGCGGGCTCCTGGCCCTCGGCGATCGGGATGAACGTGATGGGCTACTTGATGCTGAAGGGCGAGCCGCTCGCGACACCCGACCTGCTCCAGGATTCCCGCTTCCCGGGACTGCGCAACACCCAGACCCGGATCCGCTCGGTGCTCGCGGTGCCGCTCAAGGTGGAGAACCGCTTCACGGGAATGCTGGCGGTCACCCAGGGGAGCCCGGGTCGCCAGTGGACGCAGGACGAGGTTCAGCTTCTCTCCATCGTGGCCGGCAACTCGGCGGGCGTGATCGAGCAGGCGCGCCTCCGGGTCGAGGAGCAGCGGCTCGAGGAGGAGTCGCGCCGGCTCGAGCGCGAGCTCGGCGTGGCGCGGGACATCCAAATGGGCCTCGTGCCCTCGCGCTCGCTCCGCCTCGGCCCCTGGGAGGCGTTCGGGAAGGTGGTCCCGGCGCGCCAGGTGGGCGGGGACGCGTTCGATTACTTCCCGCTCGGCGACGATCGTTTCGCGCTGGCGATCGCCGACGTCTCGGGCAAGGGGGTTCCGGCCGCCCTGCTCATGTCCAACCTCCAGGCCTCGGTGCGCGCCTTCTGCGACGGGCGCCACGCCATTCCCGAGGCGATGCATCAGGTCAACCAGAGCCTGGTTCGCTCGGCCTCGCGCGGGAAGTTCGTCACCATGTTCTACGGAGAGCTGGACGTCACGCGCGGCCTGCTGCGCTACTCCAACGCCGGCCACAACTATCCCCTGGTCCGGAGGGAAGACGGATCGCTGGTGGAGCTCCGCGAGGGGGGCTTGCCGCTCGGCATCCTGGAGAACGGCGCGTACGCGGAGGGCGAGCTCGAGCTGGGTCTCGCGGACGGCCTGCTGCTGTTCAGCGACGGCATCTCGGAGGCGCTGGATCCGAACGGCCAGGAGTTCGGCGACGAGCGGCTCCAGGCGCTGTGGGGGAGCCTCGGGGCGACCCGGCCCGCCGAGGTCATCGACCGCGTGCTGGGCGCGGTGCAGGAGTTCCGCGGGCCGGCGGTGCAGAGCGACGACATGACGCTGGTGGTGGTGCGAGCTCACCGCGACGGCTAGGCGCGCGTCGTTGCTCCGACTCCTTGCCGCCTGCCTGATCGTGCTCGCGGCCGGGTGCGTCGCGTGGGCGGCGCTTCAGGTGAGGCGCTACCCGGTCTCGGAGCTGGCCCGTCATGCTCCACGCCGCACCGCCCTCATGCTGCAGCGGGAGGCCGAGGCCCGGCGGCAGGGTCGACGCTACGCGATCGACACCCACTGGGTGAGCCTCGAGCGGATTTCTCCCCTGCTGCGGCGCGCGGTGCTGATTGCCGAGGACGACAAGTTCTTCTCGCACGGCGGCTTCGACTGGAGCGAGATCCGGGAGGCGGCGCGAAAGAACCTCGAGAAGCGCCGCGTCGTCCGCGGCGCGAGCACCCTCACCCAGCAGCTCGCGAAGAACCTCTACCTCGGCGACCGGCGCACCCTGACCCGCAAGATCGAGGAGGCGCTCCTCGCCGTGAGGCTCGAGCGGGCGCTATCGAAGCGACGCATCTTCGAGCTCTACTTGAACGAGATCGAGTGGGGGGACGGCATCTACGGAGCCGAGGCGGCGGCGCGGCGCTACTTCGGGATCCCGGCGAGCGAGCTCGATCCGCGTCAAGCCGTGCTGCTCGCCGCGGTGATCATCAACCCGCGGCGCTACTCGGTGCTCGAGCCCTCGCGGCGGATCGAGAAGCGGGCCCGCATGATCGCCTCGCGGATGCGCCGCCGCGGTCTCCTCACCGAGGATCAGTACCTGGCGGCCACGGGCGGGGTCCCGCCCGGTCCGTCGCTCCTCGAGCGCCTCTTCGGGGCGCGACCCGAGACGACGGCGACCCTCGCCGACTCGGCGCGCGAGGCTCCCGCGGAGCCGGGGCCGGCGGTGGATTCCTCGAGCGTGCCGGAGGCGACGCCGGACACGGTCCGCTCGGCTCTCAAGAGCCTCAGGAGCCCCTAGGGTCCCAAGGCCTCCTTGACCAGCCGGGACACGAGGCCTCCCTCGGCGCGTCCCTTGACCCGCGCCATCACGGCCCCCATCACCTTGCCCATGTCCTTGGGCCCTGCCGCGCCGGTCTGGGCGATCGCCTCGCGCACCGCGGCGCGGACCTCCTCCTCGCCCATGGCCTCGGGCAGGTAGCGCCTCGTGACCTCGATCTCGCGCTCCTCGCGCTCCACCAGATCCTCGCGGCCGGCCTTGCGCACTTCCTCGATCGCCTCGCGACGCTTCTTCACGTAGCGCTGCAGGACCTCGATCTCCTCCTCGGCGCTGAGGGAGGCATCCCGGGGCTTCCGGGTCTTGGCCTCCATGAGCGCCGACTTGAGCATGCGGAGCGTGCTCAGCGTGTCGGCGTCGCGGGACTTCATGGCGGCCGTCATGTCCGCCTGGATGCGGCTCTGGATGGTTTCCTGGCTCATCGCACGGTGGGGACGGCGGCGAACTCGGCGAGCGCCCGCTCGAGCTCGACCATCGCGGCGGAGAAGATCGACTCCTCGGGCCCGAGCCCGACACGGATCCCCCGCGAGTCGCCGAAGAAGCGACCCGGCGTCACGGCCAGGTCGAAGCGCTCGAGGGCGAACTCCGCGAATTCGTCGCCCTTCCCCTCGCCCGCGAACCGACACCACGAGGTCGTCCCCTGCGAAGGGACCGGGCACCAGGGCTCCGCGGTTCCACCGTTGAGCTGCCCGCGGCGGGCGAGCGCGGCCTCCCAGCGGGCGCGATGGCGCTCCAGGACCTGGCGCGTCCGCGCCCGCAGCGTGTCGAGGTGAGGGCCGAGCGCGAGCGCCAGCACCACGCTGGGCTGCGAGGGAATGACCGAGAGCGCGTTCTGGACCACCTCGCAGCGCTCCAGAACCTCGGGAGCCCCCGCTACCCACCCGACCCTCAGGTCGCCGAGCCCGTACGACTTGGTGAGCGACGAGGTCGAGATCCAGCGCGGGCGGCCGGCAGCGAGCGTGCCGAGCGGGAGCGGCGAGGCGTCGCGAAAGGTCTCGTCGCACAGCACCCAGAAGCCGTTGCGCTCGGCCAGACGGTCGAGCGCCTCGATGTCCTCGGGGCCGAGCGGCGCCCCGCTCGGGTTGTGAAGGTGGGAAACCACCACCAGCCGCGTCGTTGGCCGGAGGGCTCGCTCGAGCGCTTCGGTGAAGCCGGAGAACCCGCGGGCTTCCGGGCGCTCGAACGTGGCCATGTGAGCCCCGATGAGCCGCGGCACCGCGCGGTGGGGCTCGTAGCCCGGACTCTCGACCAGCACCTCGTCGCCCGGCGAGAGCATCGCGAAGAACACGCAAGCGTTCGCCTCGCTGGCGCCCGCGGTGACCATCACCCGCCCCCCGGGAGCCGACAGGCGGCGGGCCAGCAACTCCTCGAGCGCCGCCGTCGCTCGGCCAGCGCGCGGAAGCTCGACGCGATGGGGAAGCCCCAGGGCCTCGAGGTCGGGAGTCGAGACGGCGCTGTCGGCCAGGTCGAAGCGGTGACCGGCAGGAACGATCTTGCTCCAGGCGATGTGATGGAGGTCGACCCGACTCATGTGCGCGACCTTACCATGGGGCAACCGTGACTGTGGAGCGGACGCGCGGCGGTGGTGGCGCCGAGGAGCCATTGCGCGCGCGCGACCCCGGCACGCGCAATTCGACGGCGGCGCTCACTCCCGCCGCGGCAGGGCGAGCTCGAACCCGATCGTGTAGATCGTGTTGTCGAGATCGGTGAAATCGAAGCGGCTGTTGCGCTCGACGCCGAGCCTTAGCCATCGGACCTTCGTGTCGACCGCCCAGCCGAGCGTGCGCTCGCTCGCCGGCGCCACGGTGACCTGGACCCAGTCGTTCGCCTCGGTGGCGAGCCGCACGCGCAGGGGCACGACCCAGAGGCCGTCGCCGCGCGGGTCGCGGATCACGGTGACCTGGGCGAAGCTGTACGAGGCCCAGTAGAAGTCGAGCCCGCCGCTGACCACCCACTCGGTGGAATCGGGCGTCACGATCGGACTCACCTCGGCCCGGGCCACCCAGCGGTCGTTCAGGACCTGGTCGGTCCCGAGCGTGAACCGGTCCTGCCGCCGGCGCTCGTGCCGCCACTGCAGCGTGGTGACGGAGCGACGCCGGTCGCGCAGGTGGAGGCCGATCTCGGGTCGGAACACGTCCTGGCCGCGCACGAAGTCCCAGTACTCGAGCTGGACGTGCAGCGGCCCTTTGGCCCAGTAGCCGAGCACGTCGCGGAGATCGTTGTGGTTGTTGAAGGCCCAGTAGCGGAACTGGCCGCCGAGCGTGGCCTTCTGGGCAGCCGAGGGCGCCGCGAGCCCGGCCAGGCCGCCAAGAAGCAACGCGAGCGCCGCGACGCGCCGCCTCATTCGATCCGGTCCTCGGGCCCGCGCCGCGGGCGCATGGTCCGGGTCACGAACCGCATCCAGAACCAGGTGAACACCGAGGCCGTCCTGAGCAGCGTGTTGAGAGCCCCGTAGACCGGGTAGAGCAGCAGCACCGCGATCGGCGCGCGCCTCCTCTCGCCCGGGACCCGCACCACCCAGTAGGGATAGAGCTCGAACGCGAGGTAGGTGAGGTAGAGCGCCGCGGCCCACGACCGCAGCGCCGGTGTGAGGGCCACGACCGCGAGCGACCAGCTCTTCAGCGGGTCGCTCACCACCGTGTACACGTTGTACCCCATCTCGTAGCGCAGGCGCCACGCCGTGCCCCTCCGGAACATCAGCCGGATGAAGTTCGCGATCTGGTGGTAGAGCCCGGGGTACCAGCCGAACAGCCGCTGCCTGAGCCAGGCCCTCGGACCGCCGGGCGCCACGGTCCACACCGGCTCGTTCGCGAACACGATGCGCTTGCCCTCGAGCAGGTGGATCACGGTGCGCTGCAGGTCCTCGCCCGGGAACACGCCGGTGTGCGAGTGGTGGAGGTCGTTCAGGTCCTCGGTGCGGAAGAGCCCCACCGCTCCCGAGATGCAGCTGACCGACTGGGTCACGTCGTGGAAACGCTTGCCGATCTCCATGCTCTTCCCGTACTCGTAGCGCTGCAGGTCGCCCAGGAAGCTGCGGCCGCGGGCACCGTCCCGGCTGCGGCGGTCCGGCAGGACGTGGAACGCAACGGCGTCGTAGCCCTGATCGGCGAGCAGCGAGGTCGGGATGCGCGCGCCGCCGAGCCGGGTGTCGTCGTCGAGCAGCAGCGTGAAGGGCGTGTGGACGCGGTAGACGGCGAAATTCACCGCCGCCGCCTTGCCCTTGTTCCTGGAGAACCGGTAGACGCGGCAGCCGCGCTGCTCGGCGATCTCTCCGGTGCCGTCGTCGCTGGCGTCGTCGATCACCACGATCCGCTCCGGAGGAAGGAACTTCTCGAGCTCGGCGAGCGTGGCCGGCAGGACCTTGGCGCCGTTCCGGCTCGCGATCACCGCCGTCACCTGGGAGAGGTCGGCGATGAAGCGCCGCTCCTCGCTCCTGCCGAACAGCTCGACCACGATCTTGAGGAAGTCGACCAGCGCGCAGAAGAGGACGACCAGCACGAGCATCCCGGCCCAGCCCCCGCCGAGCAGCCGCCCCTCGGTGAGCGAGCGCCACCATTCCAGCAGCGCGGAGGGGGTCACCGGCATGGCGAATCCGGGCGTGCGCCGGCGAGGGCCCGCTCGGGACGTTCACCGGCGCGCCGGGGAGAAACCGGGACGGTGGCGGGAAGGCGCTTGACCCCGGGATCGGGAATCCCGTTTCCTACCGGGCAATCGGGCCTCGCTCGGCCGGGCCCTCGCCATCCCTCGTTTCCGGAGGAGCGGTCACGCCATGAGATCCATCTCGTTCCCGGTCGCGCGCGCACTGGGTGTCTTCCTTGGCCTCACGTCCCTGTCGGCCGCCGGTCCGTCGACGGCGCGGGCGGGCCGACCCGCGTATCCCGAGAGCCCGGTCCACGAGGTCGCGGACACGCTCCACGGTCACGTGCTGATCGATCCCTACCGCTGGCTGGAGAATGACACCAGCGCGGCGGTGAGGCAATGGACAGATTCGCAGAATCGCTTCACGCGCCAGTACCTCGACAACTTTCCCGGACGGGCTGCGCTCGCCCAGCGTCTGAGGAAGGTATACGAGCTCACGGTCACCTCGAGACCCAATCTCGAGGGGCGCACGCTCTTCTACTCGCGCCGCGCCGGCGACCAGAACCAGCCGATCGTCCACGTGCGCGGCCCGGGAGAGCGCGGGCCGGACCGCGTGCTCCTGGATCCCAACACCCTGAGCAGCGACGGCACCGTGGCGGTCGACTGGATGTACCCCTCTCCCGACGGCGCCTTGCTCGCCTACGGGACCTCGGCCAGCGGCAGCGAGAAGAGCACGCTGCACGTGCGCCGCACCGACACCGCCAAGGACCTGCCCGACGCGATCCCGAACACGTCGTTCGCGAGCGTGGCGTGGGCCCCGGACGGCAAGAGCTTCCTCTACACCCGCCATCCCGCGCGCGGGGAGGTCCCGGGAGGCGAGGAGGTGTTCCACGCGCAGGTGTTCGAGCACCGCCTCTGCGCCGATCCGGCGCGAGACTCCCTCGTCTATTCCGGCGAGGGGCGGCCCATCCAGGAAACGCGCAGGGTCTCGACCTCGGCCGACCGGCGCTGGGTGTTCCTCGAGACCTCGCTCGACTGGGCCAAGAACGACCTCTACGCGCGGCCGGCTGGATCCCGCGGGCCGTTCACCCCGATCGCGGTCGGGCTCGACGGGGAGACCCACGCCGACGCCTGGGGCGGCAAGCTCTACCTGCTCAGCAACGTCGGCGCCCCGCGGTTCCACATCCTCACGCTCGATCCCGTGAAGCCCGATCTCCAGAGCGCCAAGGAGCTGATCCCGGAGCAGCAGGGCGTGATCGAGAGCTTCCGCAACGCCGGCGGGTCGCTCGCCGTCGCGGTGACGGAGAAGGCGGTGTCGCGGGTGCTGCTCTTCGAGCTCGACGGAACGCTGAAGAAGGAGATCCCGCTCCCCGCCCTCGGCAGCGTCGACAACCTGACGGGCGAGCCCGAGGCCAAGGCCGTCTACTTCTCGTTCGCCTCGTTCGTCTACCCGCCGGCGGTGTACCGCTACGACCTCGAGCGCGGCAGGCTCGAGCCGATCGAGACGGTGAGCCCGGGCATCGACCCTGCCGACTTCGAGACCCGCCAGGAATGGGTGACCTCGAAGGACGGGACCCGGGTGCCGGTCTTCCTGGTGCACAAGAAGGGCCTGGCGATGGACGGGAACCGTCCCACGCTGCTCACCGCCTACGGCGGCTTCAACGTCAGCGAGCAGCCGTCGTTCAACCCCTCGGCGATCCCCTGGCTCGAGGCCGGAGGCGTTTACGCCGACGCCTGCCTGAGAGGCGGGGGCGAGTTCGGCCGGGACTGGCACGAGGCGGGGCGCCTCGAGCGCAAGCAGAACGTCTTCGACGACTTCGCCGCGGCGGCGGAGTGGCTGGTGAGCCAGGGGATCACCCGGCCCGAGCGACTCGCCGCGCGCGGGGGCTCGAACGGGGGCCTCCTCGTGGGCGCCGCCCTGACCCAGAGACCCGAGCTGTTCGGCGCGATCGTGTGCCAGGTGCCGCTCCTCGACATGATCCGCTATCACCGCTTCTCGATCGCGCGCTACTGGGTGCCCGAGTACGGCTCGTCCGAGGACCCGCGTCAGTTCGATTTCCTGCTCGCCTACTCGCCCTACCAGAACGTCCACGCCGGCACGCGCTATCCCGCCACCCTGCTCACCGCCGCGGAGTCGGATTCGCGAGTCGCCCCGCTCCATGCCCGCAAGATGACGGCGCTGCTCCAGGCCAAGACGGGCGGGGACGCCCCGATCCTGATCCGCATCGAGAGCAAGGCGGGGCACGGGGCGGGAAAGCCGACCGCCAAGCGGGTCGAGGAAGCCGTCGACGTGCTGAGCTTCCTCATGATGCAGCTCGGGATCTCGCCGGGCTGATGTCCGGCCACCGGGAGGCGTCGTGAACCGGGAGCAGCGCCTGGCCGAGCTGCGCCGGCGCCGCGAGCAGTCCCTGGCCGGGGGAGGCCAGGAGCGCGTCGCCAAGATCCACGCCCGGGGGTGCCTGACCGCGCGCGAGCGCCTCGACCTGCTGCTCGATCCCGGCTCGTTCGTCGAGATCGGCACCCACGTGACCCACCGCTCCCACGATTTCGGCATGGAGGCAAAGCGCATCGTGGGCGACGGCGTGGTGGCCGGCTGGGGCACGGTGAACGGGCGGCTGATCTACTGCTTCGCCCAGGACTTCACCGTGTTCGGCGGCACCATGAGCGAGGCGAACGCCAAGAAGATCTGCGCCATCATGGACCTCGCCATGGACAACGGCGCCCCGATCGTGGGGCTCAACGACTCGGGCGGGGCGCGCATCCAGGAGGGCGTGCTCTCGCTCGGCGCCTACGCCGACGTCTTCCTGCGCAACACGCTGGCCTCGGGCGTGGTGCCCCAGATCTCCGCCGTCATGGGCCCGTGCGCCGGGGGCGCCGTGTACTCGCCCGCGATCACCGACTTCACCTTCATGGTCGAGGGGACGAGCCACATGTTCGTCACCGGCCCCGAGGTGATCAGGGCTGTGACCTCCGAGGAGGTGTCGTTCGAGGAGCTCGGCGGAGCGATGACCCACAACCGGAAGAGCGGGGTCGCCCACTTCGCGGCCAAGGACGACGCGGACTGCATCCGATGCCTGAAGCGCCTGCTCTCGTTCCTGCCCTCCAACTGCGTCGAGGAGCCGCCGCGTCGCCCCTCGACCGATCCGGTCGACCGCCGCGACCCGGCGCTCGGGACGCTGGTGCCCGAGGCCCCCGACAAGCCCTACGACATGAAGAAGCTGGTCCGGAGCGTGGTCGACGACGGCGACTTCTTCGAGGTCCACGAGCACTTCGCGCCGAACCTGATCGTGGGCTTCGCGCGCCTGAACGGCCGCAGCGTGGGGGTGGTCGGCAACCAGCCGAGCGCGCTCGCCGGCGTGCTCGACATCGACTCGTCGGTCAAGGGGGCGCGCTTCGTGCGCTTCTGCGACGCCTTCAACATCCCGCTCGTGACGTTCGAGGACGTGCCCGGCTTCCTGCCCGGGACCCAGCAGGAATGGGGCGGCATCATCCGCCACGGGGCCAAGCTCCTCTACGCCTACTGCGAGGCCACAGTTCCGAAGCTGACCGTGGTGGTGCGCAAGGCCTACGGCGGCGCCTACGACGTCATGTCGAGCAAGCACATCCGCGGCGATTACAACGTGGCGTGGCCCTCCGGGGAGATGGCGGTGATGGGGGCCGAGGGCGCGGTCAACATCCTCTACCGCGAAGAGATCGCGAGGGCCAAGGATCCCGCGGCCGAGCGCCGGCGCCTGGTGACCGAGTACAACGACAAGTTCGCGAGCCCCTGGATCGCGGCCGAGCTCGGGTACCTGGACGACGTGATCGAGCCCGAGGACACCCGCCCCAAGCTGATCGCGGCGCTCGAGATGCTCAAGAACAAGCGGCAGAGCCTCCCCTACAAGAAGCACGGCAACCCGCCGCTCTAGCGTGAATCGAGGGATGAGGCGGGCGGGGTCACTCCGCGAGACCCGCTTCGCGTCGCCTTCCCTGGCGCCGCTCGCTACTCTCGACGCGCTCTCTCTGGACGCCCACTTTCGGACCTGACGGACCGGTCGTCGACGGCATCGTCGCGCCGGAGCGGGACGGTGCGCCCGACCCTTCCAAGGGCCTGGTCATTCCAGCCACACGGAAGGGCAGCCCGCAACGCCTTCTCACCCATTCATGGGTGATTTCCCCGGGTCCTCTCCCCGCGCGGCCGGCGCTCGCCGCCGTACCTGGTGCAAATACGCGGTGCGTCCGGAAGCACCGAATGGCCCCGCGCTTGCTGAGTTCCTTGCACGAGGGCAACTGCTTTGAATCGAGTCCGGCCAAGAGGAGGGCACGCCATGAGGCTCCGCCACGTGATCCTGGGAACGACCCTGCTCTTCGCGTGCGAGGCGAGCGCCGCCGAGCGCATGTTCGAGCCTTCGTACGCCGATGCGCCCGTCGCCACGTCGGGATTGCAGGCGGTGGCGCCCGATTCACCCGCGACGCAGCTCCTCGTCGGGGACCGCGCGCCGGCGTTTTCCTACCTCGCGCCCGACGGGCGCTGGTATCAGTTCTCCGCGCTGTGCGCCAGGGGGCCGGTGCTGCTCCTCTTCGGCGCCGGGGAGACGGAGCTCAAGTCCCTGGAGAACGTGCTGCCGCTCTTCACCGATCTCGGCATCACGCCCGCCGCCGTGGTCGACCGGCGCTGCGGCTCGGCGGCCTCGCTCGGCCGCAGACTCCGGCTTTCGTGCCCGATCATCACCGATCCCAAGCGGGCGATCGCCGGGCTCTACAACAGCCTGGACGCATCCACGCAGGGCCACGCGCCGTCGTTCTTCGTCATCGACGAGACCCGGAACATCCGGGCCTTGGGCCACGGTCCGCTGCCGGCTCCCATGGACCTCTTGGCGGTGAGCTCGTACAGCCTCGGGCGGCCGCTCCCAGCGTCGGCCGGAACCGATCGGCTAGATGGGACCGGCAGCGAGAGCGCGAGGTAGAGAAAGGGCATCACGGCCGACCCTTAAAGCATTACTTGAACGAGATTCAGCCCGAGGTGGACGGGAGAGCGCGGGAACGCACCCCGCGTGAGCTACCTCGAACAACGACCCGCCCGGCATGACGCCGAGCGGGTCGAAATTTAAGGGGGATTCGCCCTCGGGATCGGGGGCCGCACCCGATGCACCTCAGACTCACTCCCCCAGAACGGGTACTATAACATACCGGCACTGTTGATGCTCGCTGCCCGGATGCGGTTCGCGGATTGTCTCCGCCGCGATCGCCGTCATTTTCCGGATTTGCAAGCTGGCTCCGGCAAGCCGGCCATTTTTCGGCTTCGGAGAACGCTGCGGTCCGCGAGCCCGGGTTATTCATGATCCCGCGATGGTCCTTTCAGCAGCGGGCTCATGAAGTAATCCGGGCTAAACGATCAGCATCGCGTCTCCATAGGAGTAGAAGCGGTATCCGGTCTCCACGGCGTGATGGTAGGAACGAAGCGTCAGATCCTGGCCGGCGAAGGCCGCGACCAGGAGCAGCAGCGTCGTGCGGGGCAGGTGAAAGTTGGTGAGCAGGGCGTCGACGGCGCGAAACTCGTAAGGCGGGAACACGAACTTGCGCGTCCAGCCGGAGGCGGCGAGCAAGCACCCGCCGTTGGCGTCGCACGCCGACTCGAGCGCGCGCACCACCGTGGTGCCCACGGCGACGATCCGGCCCCCGCGAGAGCGGGCGCCGGCCAGCGCTCCGGCGGCCTCGGCCGTGACCTCGAAGTACTCCTCGTCCATGCGGTGCTGGAGCGGGTCGGAGCAGGTCACCGGGCGGAACGTGCCCGGGCCGACGTGGAGCAGCACCGGGACTCGCGTCACGCCCCGCCCCTCGAGCGTTCGGAGCAAGTCGAGCGAGAAGTGAAGCCCCGCCGTGGGTGCTGCGACCGCCCCCTCGATGCGCGCGAAGACGGTCTGGTAGCGCTCGCTGTCGAGGGGCTCGGGGGCGCGATGGATGTAGGGAGGAAGCGGCACGCGTCCGTGCGCCTCGAGGGCTTCACGGAGGTCGCCGCGGACGACGCGAAGGAGCCGCTCCCCTTCGGTCCCCGCCTCCACCACCTCGAGTGCCAGGCAGCCGTCCGGGGTCTCCAATGACGCCCCCGCGGGAGCCTTCTTGGCCGGCCGCGCCAGCGCTCGCCACAGACCCTCGGACTCCTGACGCACGAGCAGGATCTCGACCTTGCCGCCGCTCGACCGCATGAGGTCGAGGCGGGCCGGAATCACTCGAGTCTCGTTCACGGCCAGGGAGTCGCCGGGTCTCAGCCACTCCGCGATCTCGTCGAAACGGCGGTCGTGAAGGCGGCCCGTGGCGCGCTCCACCACCAGCAGCCGGGAGCCCTCCCGGCGCGCCGCGGGACGCTGGGCGATCCGCTCGGGAGGCAGATCGTAGTCGAGATCCTCGATACGCATCGATGCGGAAAGCCAGGGCGCGGGGGTACCCGCGGCAGCGGGTCCGGCCCCGCCGGTCACGGCAGGGGAAGCTCGGGCTGCTCGGGTCTCCGGGGTGCCCCCGCCTCCCGCGGGCGAGCCGCGTCCGCCACACCCCGCGGCGGCTCGAGCCCCAGGTGCGTGTAAGCCAGCGAAGTGGCCTCGCGCCCGCGCGTGGTGCGCTTGATGAAACCCTCCTGGATCAGGAATGGCTCGTAGACTTCCTCGAGCGTTCCGGCTTCCTCGCCGACCACCACCGCCAGGGTGTTGAGGCCCACCGGGCCGCCCTGGTACTTGGTGATCAGCGCCCCGAGCAGCCGGCGATCCATCTCGTCGAGCCCGCGCTCGTCCACCTCGAGCATGGTCAGCGCCTCGCGGGCCACTGGCAGCGTCACGCGGCCGTCGGCCCTGATCTGGGCGAAGTCACGGACCCTCCTCAGCAGGCGGTTGGCGATGCGCGGCGTGCCCCGCGAGCGGCCCGCGATCTCCACGGCCGCGTCGTCGCCGGTCTCGACGCCCAGGATCCCCGCCGACCGCCTCACGATCGTCGCCAGCTCCCCGGCGCCGTAGTAGTCGAGGCGCAGGGTCACGCCGAAGCGCGCGCGCAGCGGCGCCGACAGCAGGCCCGAGCGCGTGGTGGCCCCCACCAGCGTGAAGCGATCGAGGTTGATCTTGACCGATCGCGCGCTGGGTCCGCGGTCGATCAGGACGTCGAGGGTGAAGTCCTCGAGGGCGGGATAGAGGTACTCCTCGACCACCGGGGTCATGCGGTGGACCTCGTCGACGAACAAGATCCCGCGCGGCCCCAGGTTGGTGAGGAGCCCGGCCAAGTCTCCCGCCTTCTCGATCACCGGGCCCGAGGTGTGGGTGATATCGACCCCGAGCTCCTGCGCGAGGATCGAAGCCAGCGTGGTCTTACCGAGCCCCGGCGGGCCGTGGAAGAGCACGTGGTCGAGCGCCTCGCCTCTTTGGCGCGCGGCCTGGAGGAAGATCCGCAGCTGCTCCTTGACCGCCGCCTGGCCGACGAACTCGTCGAGCGCCGTGGGCCTGAGCCGCGGCTCCTCCTGCAGGTCCTCGGCGAAGCGCTCCGGATCGCCCACGCGGGGCGGCTGGGTGGCGGCGGCGGGCCGCCGCGATTTCGCTTCGGTCAAGCTCCCTCCTTGGAGGCGCCGGGCACCGGTCGCGAGCAGCGGCCGGGTCACCGCGCCCGGCCCGCGAGGTGCGTTGCGCTCTTGCCGAGCAACGCCAGAGCCCGGCGCACCAGCTCCTCGAGCGGCAGGTCCTCGGCGTCCTCGGCGGCCCTGCGGACGGCGTCCTTGGCCTGGGTGGCAGTGTACCCGAGACCGGTGAGCGCCGCGACGGCGTCCTCGAAGCGCTCCGAGCGCGGCAGCACTCCCTGCTCGCGCGCGCCCGGGAACGGCGCCTCGAGCTTGTCCCGCAGGTCGACCACCAGGCGTTCCGCCGTCTTCCTGCCGATCCCCGGGACCGCCACCAGCGCGCCGATCTCCTCGCCCCGGATGGCCCGGGCGAGCGCGTGCGGCTTGAGCCCGGAGAGCAGGGCCAGCGCGAGCTTGGGCCCCACACCGCTCACGGCGATCAGGAGGTCGAACAGCCTGAGCTCCTCCGGATCGGCGAACCCGAACAGCGTGACCGCGTCCTCACGCACCACCTGCCGGGTGCGCAGGAACACCGGCTCTCCCGCCCGCGGCAGCTCCTCGGCGGTGTGACTCGAGACGCTCACCAGGTAGCCGACTCCCGCCGCCTCGATGACGCAGCTTCCCGGCCCCTTCTCGACCAGGGTCCCGCGCAGCGAGGCGATCACGGGCGCCTGCCGCCGGGCCGATGGCGGCGCCTGAGGGACCGCACCGGGGCGCGGCGGGGCGCTCTCACGACCCGCTCCGGCGGGCCAGGAGCGCTTCCAGCCGCCCCGCGGCGGCCCGCGCGGCGCGAGCCGGCTCGCCGCGGGCGGAGCGGTTCAGGTGGCAGATCGCGATCGCGAGCGCATCGGCCGCATCCTGCTGGAGCGCGCCGCGCAGCCCGAGCAGGCGCCGCACCATGAACGCCACCTGCTGCTTGGCCGCGGCTCCCGATCCGACCACGCTCATCTTGACCTCGCGCGGGGTGTACTCGGCGACCTCGAGGCCGCGCCCCACCGCGGCCACCAGCAGGGCCCCGCGAACGTGGCCGAGAACCAGCGTCGAGCGCACGCTCTCGTGGTAGAAGGCCTCCTCGACGGCGACGCAGTCGGGACGGTAGCGGTCCATGATCTCGCCGGCTCGCTCCGCGATGTGGTGGATGCGGTGCGCCAGGTCGAGCCGCGGCGGGGCGGGGACGTGGCCATGGGCCACCGAGCGGTAGCCCTTGCCGTCGCGCTCCACGACGCCGAAACCCGTCTGGCGGCTTCCGGGGTCCAGTCCCAGAACGCGCATCGACTACCGCGAGAGACGGGTCAGGACTTCGTCGGGAACGTTGAAGTTGGCGTAGACCTTCTGCACGTCCTCGTGGTCCTCGAGGGCGTCGACGAGCCTCAGGACCGACTCGGCGTCCTTCTCGGTGAGCGGCACCTGGATCGACGAGATCTTCGTGAGCTCGGCGCTCTGGATCGGGACGTTCTTCGCGGCCAGCGCCTCCTTCACCGCCTCGAGCCGGCCGGGGGGCGTGAGGATCTCGTAGGTCTCACCCTCGGTGTTGACGTCGTCCGCGCCCGCGTCGAGCACCGTCTCGATCAGGGCGTCCTCGGACGCCGTGGACTTGTCGACCAGGATCACGCCGCGCGCCTTGAACAGGTACGAGACGCTCCCCGCCTCTCCCAGGTTGCCGCCGTGCTTGGTGAAGATGTGGCGGACGTCGCCGGCGGTCCGGTTGCGGTTGTCGGTCGCGACCTCGACCAGCACGGCCACGCCGCCCGAGGCGTATCCCTCGTACTGCGTCTCCTCGTAGCTGACGCCTTCGATCTCGCCGGTGCCGCGCTTGATGGCGCGGTCGATGTTCGCGGACGGCATGTTCACGGCCTTGGCTGCGGCGACCGCGGCCCTGAGCCGCGGATTACTCTCCGGATCCCCGCCGCCGTTGCGGGCGGCGATGGTGACCTCCTTGATGTACTTCGAGAACAGCTTGCCGCGAGCCTGGTCGGTCGCCGCCTTCTTGCGCTTGATCGTCGCCCATTTTGAATGGCCGGACATGGTTCCACCGGGGTTCCTTCCGCCCTCACGAGGCGGCCGCCCCAGCCTCCTTCTCGGCGCGCGCGGCCGCGATCACCTTGTCGGCGAGCTCGCGCGGGACCTCTTCGTAGTGGGAGAACTTGGACGAGTGCATGCCCCTCCCCTGGGTCAGGGAGCGGAGGTGAGTCGCGTACTTGTACGTCTCGGCCAGCGGCACGAGCGCCCGGACGATCTGATAGCGCCCGTCGGACTCGGTGCCCAGGATCTTGCCGCGCTTCGAGGAGAGGTCTCCCATCACGTCCCCGAGGAACTCCTCGGGGACCCGCACCTGGATCTCGCCGATCGGCTCGAGCAGCACGGGATGGGCATCGAGCATCACCTGGTGGAAGCAGGACTCGGCGGCGATCTTGAACGCCATCTCCGACGAGTCGACGTCGTGATGCTTGCCGAAGAACAGCGCCGCCAGGACGTCTACCACCGGGTAGCCGGCCAGCGGGCCTCGATCCATCGCCGCGACCACGCCCTTCTCGACCGCGGGGATGTACTGGTTCGGGACCACGCCGCCCTTGACCTCGTCGGCGAACTTGAAGCCCTCGCCGCGCTTCAGGGGCTCGAGGCGCAGGTGGACCTCGCCGAACTGCCCGCGACCGCCGGTCTGCTTCTTGTGCCGGTACTCGCCCTGGGCCTTGCCGCGGATCGTCTCGCGGTACGGCACGTGCGGGCGGGAGAGCACGACCTCCACCCCGAACCGCTTCTTGAGACGGTCCACCATCACCTCGAGCTGGAGATCGCCCATGCCGCGCACCAGCGTCTCCTTGGTGCTCGGCTCGTAGGCGCGGCTAAACGTGGGGTCCTCCTCGTGCAGCCGGTTCAGGCCCTGGGCCATCTTCTCCTCGTCGCCCTTGGTCTTGGAGCGGATGCACTCCTCGGTGACGGGCTCGGGGAAGGCGGGCGGACCGAGCCGGATCGGCCTCGACTTGTCCGCCAGGGTGTCGCCCGTGTGCGTCTCCCTGAGCTTGACCGCGGCCACGATGTCGCCCGCCGCGACGGTCTTGCATTCGAGGCGCTCCTTGCCCACCAGATCGTAGAGGGTGCCGAGCTTCTCGCTGCGGTGGCGGGTGGTGTTGAGCAGCTCCTTGCCGGGCTCGACGGTCCCCGAGTAGACGCGGATCAGCGAGAGATCCCCGAGGTGCTGCTCGGAGAAGGTCTTGAACACCAGCGCCGCCACCGGCTCGCGCGGATCGGTCTTGCACACGACCGGCGCGCCGCCGTTCTGGCCCACCGGGACCTGGGGCTTCACGTCGAGCGGGGAAGGCAGCACGTCGACGACCTCGTCCAGGATCTCGCGCACCCCGAGGTTGCCGTAGGCGGAGCAGCAGAACGCGGGAATCAGGTCCCCCTGGACCACGCGCTCGCACAGCCCCCGCCGGATCTCCTCCACCGTGAGCTCGGCGCCGCCCAGGAACTTCTCCATCAGCTCCTCGTCCCCGGTCGCCGCCTCCTCGATCAGGCGTGCCCGGGCCGCGGCGGCGGCCTGCTTGAGGTCGTCCGGGATCGTCACCTCCTGACTCTTCTCCTCCATGCCCTTGCCCGTGAACGTGTGAGCCTTGTTCTCGATCAGGTCGACGATGCCGTGGAACGTCTCGGCCTGGCCGATGGGAAGCTGGGCGGGGACGGCGTTGAGGCCGATCCGGTCGCGCAGGGACTTGAGTGAGCCGGCGAAGTCCGCGTGCTCCTTGTCCATCATGTTGACCACGAGCAGGGTGGGAGTCTTCTCGTGGCGCAGGATCTCCCATACCACCTCGGTGCCCACCTCCGCCCCGGTGTTCGCGCGCAGCACCAGGAGGGCGGCGTCCGCCACGCGCAGCGCGCAGTGGACGTCGCCCACGAAGTCCGCGTAGCCCGGGGTGTCGAGGAGGTTGATCTTGTGGCCCAACCACTCGAACTGGGCGAGAGCCAGATTGATCGTGAGCTGGCGCTGGATCTCGTCGGGAGCGTAATCGAGCAGGGTGGTGCCGTCGGCGATCCGACCCAGGCGGTTCGTGGCCTTCGCCAGGAACAGCATCGCCTCGGCAAGAGAGGTCTTACCTACCCCGTGGTGCGCCACCAGGGCGACGTTTCGGATCTGTGCGGTGCTGAAATCCTTCAATGCGCACCTCCCCCGCAAGGTCTGGGTGAGTGTACCTGTCGTCGAAACGTCATGGGTGGGCTGAGTGACGCGACGTAAGACACTGTGCCAGTGGAAGCTAACACGCCCCTCGCGAGCGGGTCAAGACGCTAACAACAGACGCGCGCCAGTGCTCGGAGGACAGTGTGGGATCCACGGTCTTCACCGGCACCAGTGGGCCCGAGCGATGAGCCGCCGGCCGCCGCCGCCCAGGCAAAGATCGATTGAGGGCTCCTGATCCGGTAGGATGAGTAGCCTGCTTCGGTCGCGGCCGCTCGTCGTCCCCACCTCCGTGGACCAGGAGCCTCGATCCCGCCGCGACCCGTAAAGGAGCCACAATGAAGCGCCCAGGGACCCTCAGGCACGTCGCGTTCGCACTCGTACTCGCGAGCGTCCTCGTGGCCTTCGCCGTGCGATCCGCGCCTCCGGCCATCACCGGGCCGAGCAAGGGGGTCGCCGCGGCCGGCAAGAAGATCTTCAGCCTCAAGTGCGTGCCGTGCCACAAGGCCGACGGCAGCGGGGGCTTCAAGCTCACCGGCAACCCGACCCCGGACTGGCGGGACGCGAAGCGGATGTCGGACCCCAAATACAACGACGACTACCTGCGCGACTGCATCACGAACGGGAAGATCAAATCCGGGATGGTGGCCTGGTCCAAGCAGGGCGTGAAGCCGGCCGAGATCGAGAACCTGATCGCCTACGTCCGCACGTTCAGCGCGCCCAAGAGCCCCGCCAAGAACGCGAAGAAGTGACCCGATAGCCTGCTACCGGATGACGACGCGATAGGGCATGAGAGCCAGGGAGGCCCCGGCCGGAAAACGCGCGGCCGCGAGCAGGGCGCCGACCACGGGCGGGAGCGACACCGCCCGCGCGTTGTCCCCGTCGTCCTCCTGGAGCCAGTCCGCCAGCGCGCGCTCGAAGAAGGAGTGCTCGACTTTCGGCAGAACCTCGACGGCCAGCTCCTCGTCCTCGGGGATGCCGGCCCTCTCGCGGGCGGCCCCGAGCGCCGCCCACAGATTGCCGAGCCGGTCCACGAGGCCGAGCCCGCGCGCCGAGAGGCCGCTCCAGACTCGACCCTGACCCACCGAGTCCGCGACCGCGACCGGCATGTGGCGCCCCGCCGAGACCCGCCGCAGGAACAACCGGTAGCCGTCCTCCAGTTGCCCCTGGAAGCGCTGCTCCTCGTCGGGGGTGAAGTTCTCGTACGGCGACATCATCTCGGCGTGCCGGCCGCGCTTCAGCGTCTCCACGTTCATGCCTAGCTTGCGGTAGAGACCGAGCACGTTGAGCTTGCCCCCGAACACGCCAATCGAGCCGGTGAGCGTGGCGGGTTGCGCCACGATCTCGCTGGCGCCCGCCGCGATGTAATAGCCTCCGGAGGCCGCCAGGTCGGACATGCTCACCACCACGGGCTTGGCGCGGCGGCAGCGCTCGACCTCGCGCCAGATCTCGTCGGATGCCTCGAGCGAGCCCCCGGGGCTGTCGATCCGGAGCACGATGGCCCGGATGGAACGGCGCGTGCGCGCCTCGTGGAGCGCCTCGATCAGGGTCTCGGAGCCGAGCACGCGCCCCTCGCCGGCGACGAACCGGCTGCGCCCGGGGTAGATGGTTCCCGAGGCCTGGACCAGCGCGATCCGCGCCCGGCCGCGCGCGGACAGCCCCTGGAGATAGCGCCAGAACGGCTGGGTCACGGCCGACTCGCCCACGCCCCGGAGCGCCAGGGAGTCGAGCTCCGCGGCGTAGAGAAGCGTGTCCACCAGCCCCTGCCGGTAAGCGGCTCCCGCTCCGTAGGGACCGTTATCGAGCAGCCTCCGCACCGCTCCCGGAGGAAGACCGCGCGCCGAGGCCAGCGAGTCGACCAGCAGCCGGTACTCGTCGTCGAGCAACGCTTCCATCGCCGCCCGCGAGGGCTCGGACATCTCGCTTCGCGTGTACTGCTCGACCGCGGACTTGTACCGGCCGGCGTGGGCGAAGTTCGGTGTGATCGACAGCTTCTCGAAGGTGCCCTTCAGGAAGAGCGCGGATGCCGTCAGCCCGTCGAGCTGCAGGGTGGCGCTCGGCGGCATGGCGATGGTGCCGGCGGCCGAGGCCAGCAGGTATTCGGCCTCTCCCCCGCTCGAGAGCCAGGCGTACACCGGCTTGCCCGCGGCGCGGAACGCGAGGACCGCGTCGCGCACCTCCGAGACCTTGGCCCACCCCCAGTCGATCTGGTCGATCTGGAGCACCAGCGCCTCGATGCGGGAGTCGCGAGCCGCGCGACGCAGGCCGTCCACCACCCGGTAGGTCGTGGGCTGGGTGCGGGGAACGACTTCGAAGGAAAGCGGCCGAAACGGCGCTTCCGACTCCTCGAGCTCGCGGGGCACGTCGAAGATCAGGACCGCCGACGAACCCGTCATGGACGTATGGCGCAGGCGGAACGCCGCGAGCAGCGCCGCCGTGCCCAGCACGAACAGCAGCGCCACGAACACCCAGCCGCCCCGACGTGCGGACATGAGGGGACCTCCCACGAGAGCTAGGAAAGCTAGAGGAGTTTACGCAGGTCGAGGGAGAAGTAAAGGCTGCGAGCGTCCTGAAGCGAATCGACGTGCGACTCGAACCGGACGCTGGCGGAAAGCCGCAGCCTCAGGTCGCCGGCGATGGGCTGCTCGCCGAGGAGACCCATTTCGTAGAACGCGTAGGAAGAGTGGAGGGCGGGCGTCCGAGGGGTCGACCTCTCGGAGTAGTCGCGCCATCCTGCCGCCGGAGTCACGCTCCACCAGGCGCTGCCGCCCAGGTACTCAAACTCGGCGAAGCCTCCGACCTCGAAGTACTCCTCCGAGTGATTCGGGCTGGCCAGCCACTCGGCCCGCGGTCCGAGGCTGGCGCTCCCGGGCCCCTGCCCGAATCGCGGGCCCAGACGGGCCCGGACGATCCGGTAGTCGAAGAACAGGGTATCGTCGCCCCGGTCGTAGTGAATCGCCTCGACCATGGCGTGGCTCCTCAAGGAGACCGACTCGCCGAAGCGCAGATCGGCTTCCACGGCTCCCGCGCCCTCGACGAAGCGATCCCGCGTGGTCGGCGCGGAGCTCCGCGTTTCCCTCCGCGCCCCCTCGGTTTCGAAGCTCAGCGAGTGCCCGGCGGCGAAATCACGCCTCCACCGCCCCTCCCAGCCGTGCTCGACGTGATCGCGCTCGCTCGAGTCCGGGAACTCGCGGACCGCGAGGTTATACCCGAGCCGCCATTCGGGGCCGAACAGCGGCGCGCCTTCCAGCGCCACGGAGGCTCGGGCCGCGTTCCGGTCGAGCAGGAACAGCGCACCCTGGCCCCGGGTTCGCAGCAGCTCTCCCGTGGCGCCGAGCTCGGCAAAGCGCGACTGGAGGAAGCCGTGCCTCAATCGCGCGCTCGCGGCGCCTCGCCACTCGCCGAGATCGCGATCGAAGGTCCGGTCATGCCGGTACTCCACCCGGGGAGCCGCGTAGAGGCGCCAGCCGGGCGAGGGGTCGTCGCGCCAGGTGAGGCCGATCGACCCGCGCTGCACCTTGTCCCCCAGGCTCAGCTCGTTCTGGAGCACGTAGGCCGCGGCCCCCCGCCTTCGCGTCCCCGCCACCGAGGCGAGCAGCACGCCCGCCCCGCGCGTCTCGGGGGAGCCCACGAGCCGGCGCCCGATCGCGATCGAGTCCACGAACGCGTCGCGGTACTCGTAGAACTCCTCGTTGGTGAAATCGGTGCTCGCGCCGAGCTCCAGCCGCACGCCCACCGTGTCGGGCTCCGGTCCCGCGCGGAGCTCGAGCCGAACGCCCGCGGTGTCGGGCTGCGGCGCGGCCGCGAGCGCCGGACCTCCCGGCAGCGTGGCGATGCAGAGGATCAGGAGTGCACCGGAGGGGCGCGGGATCCGAGGGCCGCGCGTCACGGGCGAGACCCGCCTCTCATCAAGAGACGGGCCTCGTTCACGACCCGCGGGCGCCGTTCACGGATGTCTAGGACGCGCCGCCGGAGAGCCGGATCGCCCGAAACGCGAACGCCCGCGCGTTCTGGGTCAGGCGCAGACTCGCCTCGAAGTGCTCGGCCCGAAACTCCCGGGTGGCCCGATCCTGGAGATCGATCGCCCGCCCGAGAGTCTCCCGCGCCTGCTCCGAAGCGTGCTCGCTCACTCGGTCCTGGGCCCGTGAGATGACCTCGTCGGTGCGCCTGAGCGCCCGCTCCGAGCTGTCGCGGAGGTCCTCCTGGAGGTTGCAGAGGCGCAGCGCGTCGAGCGCGCGCTCCCGCGCCCCGCGGGTGAGCTGCAGCGCGGCGAGGTAGCGGCTGGCCGCGGCGGCCGCCTCGGCACGGCGCTGCATCTCCGTCGCGGCGTGGAGCATCGCGCGCGCGCGCTCGTTGCCGCACTCCTCGATCGGGTCCCGCACGCGCTCCACCAGCTCGCGCGTTCGGTCGAGCTGCGCCCGGACGCGGTCGGGGTCGGGGAGCCCTCGGACGAGGGCGATCGCGCGGTCCGCGTGGCCTCGCGCCCGGTAGGTGAGATCCAGCGCGATCCTCGGATGACCCGCGGCGAATTCTTCCTTCGCCCGGGTCTGGAGCAGAACCGCCTGTTCCAGCTCGAGCCGCGCGGCGTCGTTGTCCGAGCCCGCGACGATCGTCTCCGCCCGCTCGATGCGCAGGTCGGTCATCTCGAGCTCGCGCTGGATGTCGGGGGGCAGGATCTGGGCGCCGGCAGCCGAAGTCATGCTGGCGAGCCCCACCGCGGCCAAGAATAGACGGAAGGTTGTTTTCATGATGGGTTCGCTCCTGCAACCGGGGCCCTCCATGGGGCCCCTGCCCTGTTGGCCAGGGTACCGATCCCCAGTCGCAGCAGCCTTCGTGCCGGCCCGTTGCAGGGCGGTACAGTATGGGTAATCATCAGGCGGATCAAAGCGTTGGGCCCCGGGTGCGGGAGTCGAGTGCCGGACGGAGCCCGGTGGCTGCACCTGCGGGTACGCAGCCGCTGCCGGCGGCTGGCCCGGACCGGGCAGCGTGGCCGGGCGCGTGGCCCGCTTCGCTCAGACCGTCCGGCTCGGCGAGGCGCTGGGGTCGTTGGGCCGAGCGCCCCGAAAACATTGAGGCCCCGGCGACTTGCCGAGGCCTCGAAGAAAACTGGGGCGGCGACCTACTCTCCCACCCGGTTTCCCGGGCAGTACCATCGGCGCTGGAGGGCTTAACTTCTCTGTTCGGAATGGGAAGAGGTGTGACCCCTCCGCCATTGCCACCCCAAAACGATGACAATCGAAACGAGACGCTGGAACACGCGGAAGCACGGAAGCAAATAAACCGGCCAAGCCCCTCGGCTTATTAGTACGGGTCGGCTGAAGCCCTCACGGGCCTTACACCTCCCGCCTATCGACGTCGTAATCTCCAACGAGCCTTAGTGGCCGAAGCCACGGGATCCCTAATCTTGGGGTGTGTTTCGCGCTTAGAGGCTTTCAGCGCTTATCACGTCCGAACATAGCTACCCGGCGATGCTCATGGCAGAACAACCGGTACACTAGAG
>VBOT01000089.1 GCA_005893225.1 Candidatus Eiseniibacteriota bacterium | reverse complement strand
GATCGACGACTACAAGGCGAAGACCGCCGCGCTCTGCAAGCTCAACTTCACCGAGCCCGAGAGGATCTCACGCTACGTCGAGTGGTTCCGCATCCCGTCGTTCTTCTCGTTCGCGGAATCGTTCGCCAGCATCGCCCAGGCGGCCACCATCTCGCAGACCAGCTCGCAGAAGATCGCCGAGGTGGTTGCGGCGCTCAAGTACTACGCGTACTCCGACAAGGACCGGGTCGAGACCACCCAGATCAACGAGTCGATCAGCACGGCGCTGGTGCTGCTCCGGAGCCAGCTCAAGCACGACGTCACGGTGTCGACCGATTTCGACCCCGAGCTCCCGCGGATCCCCTGCACCAGCGAGATCCACCAGGTGTGGACCAACCTCCTCAGCAACGCCTGCGACGCCATCGCGGCGCACGGCGGGCCCGAGAAGGGAGAGATCCACATCGCCACGCGCCGGTCGGGCCGCTCGATCGTCGCCAGCATCACCGACAACGGCGCCGGCGTGCCGGCCGACAAGCTCGATCGCATCTTCGACCCTTTCTTCACCACCAAGGACATCGGCAAGGGCACCGGGCTCGGGCTCTCCATCGTCTCGGGGATCGTCAAGAAGCACGGTGGCACGATCCGCGTGGAGAGCCAGCCGGGCCGGACTTGCTTCGAGATCGCGCTGTCGATCCCCGAGTCGCGGTTCCAGGGTGCGGATCCTGTCGCTGCGGCTCCCGACGCCGCGTCGCGATCCGTCGCGGAGGGACCGCCGGGCGAGCTCGCGACCCCGCCGCGTGGCGACGGCGCCGCCCCATCCTTCCTGGTCGCCCCGCCGGATCTTGCCGCCGCCGCATCGACCCCCACTCCATGGAAGGAAGCCGCCTGAGATGATCCCCTCGCCCAATCCCCCCGGCACCCGCGCGGTGCTCCAGGCCACCGAGCGTCACATCCTGTGCGTCGACGACGACCTCGAGTTCCTCAAGTCGCTCGAGTTCTTCCTCCCCGAGCAGGTCAACCAGGATGCCGGCGGCCTCTGGTATCGGTTCGTGTTCCTCACCGACCCGCACGAGGCGCTCGAGGCCCTGACCGAGCTGGTGGAGGAGCGCGAGAGCGTCGCGATGCTGATCAGCGACCAGAAGATGCCGGCGATGAAGGGCACCGAGTTCTTCGCCCAGGCGCGACGCATCTCGGCCGGCAGCGTGCGGGTGCTGCTCACGGCTCACGCCGGCCTCGAGGCGGCGATCGCCGCGATCAACGAGCAGCTCCTCGACAAGTACCTCACCAAGCCGATCGAGAATCAGCACGACTTCGCGGTCAGCATCCGTCACCTGCTCCAGCGGTTCGAGATGCAACAGCGGATCCAGGCCCAGAGCAAGGTGATCCGCGATCTCTACGACTTCGCCAACACCTTGCACACGATGGACGGCCTGCGCGGCACCCTGGAGCACATCGTCGGGTTCACCCGCTCCACGATGCGGTGCCAGGAAGTGCGTATCCTGACCCCGCTGATCGGGTCCGCTGGCGATCCGGAGAGCGAGGGGACGGCGGCCGGGAGCGCCGGCTCCGAGCCTCAGCCCCCGCGGCACGAGCGCGTCGGCGTGGTGGATCGAGTCGAGCAGATCCCCTGGGCCTGGCACGTCATGGGTTCGGACGAAGCCTGGGCCCAGGCCGGCCCCGTCGCCTATGCGGCGATGACCTCGGGGGAGCAGTTCCTGGGGCTGATCGTGGCCTCGGGCCTCGACGGCAGCTCGGCCCTGGCGGAGACCGACCTGAGGACGCTCACCTACATCGCCAGCACCGCGTCGATCGCGGTCCACAACCAGCTCAACCGGATCCGGGTCCAGCAGGCGCTGGAGGAGTCGCGGAACCAGGCGTTCACGCTCGAGGAGGCGAACAGCAGGCTCCTGATCCTCGACCGGATGAAGAGCGACTTCCTGTCGTTCATCTCCCACGAGCTCCGAACTCCCCTCAATTACATCGCCGCGGTGGGGACGCTCGATCAGGGCTCCGACCCGGCCGACCACAAGAAGATGGTGGAGATCATCCGCGAGGGCTACCAGCGGCTGGAGGGGTTCATCAGCAAGGGGCTCAATTACCTCGACTGGCTGGCATCCAAGTCGGTGCGATCGACCGAGCTCACCGACATCGCCCAGGTGGTGCGGTCGCAGGCTGGAGCTCTCGGTGCCCGACACGCCGTGCCTGGCTCACATCACCCGGGAGTACGTCGAGGAAGTGGTCCAGATCCTGCTCGACAACGCGGCGAAGTTCTCCGAAGGAGGTCGGCGGGTGCGGATCGACGTCGCCCACTCGGCCGAGAGCATCCGGCTCACCCTCATGGACCACGGACGGGGATTCCCGCCCGAGTGGGCTTCCGAGCTCTTCCAGCCGTTCACGATCGTCGACACCCTCCACCATCAGAGGGGAACGGCGCTGAGCCTCGCCAAAGCGGCGGCGATGGTCGAGACCCACGGCGGCCGGATCCGCGCCGAGAGCGAGGGCTTCGGGAAGGGCGCCACGTTCATCGTGGACTTCCCGGCATTCGGCCTCAGGACGCCGAAGCACCTGACGGGGATCCACCTCGGGATCGGGCACCTTTAGGCTCGAGCGGCGGGGCTGACGCGTCGCGCCGCTCCGCACCGTCTCTTTACGCGTTCATCGGGCGACCGCCACCCTCGAGCTCCGTGTCACGCTTTCCCGCGTGCAGCATGTCTACGACGACCTCGGGGATCTCGAACGGCTCGCGGAGGCGATCGGGCCAGAGAATGATGCCGCGCCGCCAAGGGGCCAGCGGCACCGGTCGTCGAGTCGCGAAGAATGACGAGCTCTCCGGGCAGCGCGCCGAAGAGCTCGTCGAGGACCGCCCCGCTTTCGACCGGAGCGGTTAGGCGAATGGGTTACTGCATGGGGAGGGCGCTCGTCATTTGAGCACGATCACGTGGAAGCTCCGCTGCTCCTTTCCGGCCTTGATGCGCACCATGTACACGCCGGCCGGCAACGTGCGGCCCGATGCGTCATCGTGCATCGTGAACGGTACCTGGTAGCTGCCCGGCCCCTCCTCGCGGTCCACGAGCGTACGGACGCGCTGGCCCGTCACGCTGTAAACATCGATGCGCACCGGGAGGCGCTCCGGAAGCGAGTAACGCAGGGACGTGCTGCCGCGGAACGGATTGGCGCCCGCGAGCCCGAACGTCAACTGCTGCGGGGCGTCGCCCACCGCCAGCGCTTGGCAATTGCCCATCACCGTGTAGCTCCCGTCTCCCGTGAAATCGAGCCGCGAGACCAGGCCATTGCAGAGAGCGCCGGCGAACACTCGGACATCGCCGTGAACCCCATTCAGCGTGCTCCCGGCCGGGGGATCCCCCACCAGCGACCGGCTGATCGTGATCTCGATCGAACCGTCGAGATTCACCTTGCCCTCGTCCGCGTTTCCGGTTGTCTGGAACCCGAGCGTGGCATCGAAGGTGCCGTACTCGAACACCATCGGTCCCGCTGTCGGATCGCAATTGCTCATGTCCACGAAGTACGTCGTCGTGCCGTTGCTGGGGGTGAAGAGGGTGTACCAGACCCGGCTCGGTGGCAGACTGTTCGGATCGAGGGAGGACACTTTCATCGTGAAGGTCAGCTTCTGAACGTCATCGTCGCGATGCGGCTCGGCGATCAAGATCTCCGTGATGTCGTCCCCAGGTCCGCCGATCGGGCTCTCGTCATTCGCGGGATCGCACGCCACGACTACGCCGGGCAGGGTGCAGCGGTCACCCGCACCCACCTCGCATCCGGGGGTGATGCAGGGGCCCCCCGCTACCGGACATGCGCTGCTGCGGTCTGTGACCGTCTTGCCGTCGATCGAAGACGCGCCCGCGAGCTGCCGGGAGATGTACGTGCCGCCGGCGCCGAAGGCGCCGTAGGCCAGAGCGGCCGATCCATCCGCCGGATCGATGTCGATGTCGAAGCACTCGGTGAGCTCGCGGCAGCAGGCGCAGGAGAGGCCCTCCTCGCAGACCGGACCGTGGTGGAAGTCGCGGTCGCTGACCTGGACCTCCTCGAAGAGCGGCACCGCGGCGAGGGCGTTCTGGCAGCGCGAGACGAAGACCTTCCACTCCGCGTCCGGATCCTGGGAGGAAGTTCCCGAGTGACCGTAGAAGGTGATGACGACCCGGCCCTCCGACCCCGCCGCGATCTGAGGGTAGATGGCGATGTTCGAAGCGTCGCCACGATTCACCCGTATCGGGAGCGACCACGTCACGCCCTGGTCGGTCGATGAGGAGAGGTAGACGTTCCGGTCGTCGGAAAAGACGTTGTAGACGTTGCCGGCGCCGTCCACCGCAAGCCAGGTGAACTTATGGTCGTAGCTGCTTCCGATCCCCCCATCCCACACCAGACGATGGGTCCAGGTGGTGCCGAAGTCGTGGGACACGGAGACGAACACCCTGTGCCCCTCCTCGGTCCAGCCGTGATAGACGTTCCCCTCTCCATCGGCGCCCGACATGAGCAGCGTGGCGTTCGCTCCCGGGCGCCGGTCGGTGACCATGTTTCCGAGCTCGCGAGCCAACGTGGGATCGAGGCCCGCCCAGACCACCGACGTCGGACCGATGACCGGCGCGCCCATCCCCGTATAGTCCAGACGCACGCACTCGAGGAAGTTTCCGGGCTGGGTGGCGCCGTTGCGGTACGAGAGGTAGCAGAGGTTGGCTCCGTAGGCGGCGTTCCATTGCCTGTCATCGACCGGGTTGATGGTCGAGACCGGCGTGGGTACGAAGGTGTGGCCGCCGTCGAAGGAGACCGCGGTCGTCACGTTGGCCGCCGTGAGGCTCGACTGATACACGTTGTAGAAGCCGAGCGTGTTCTGCCCCGGAGCGGTCTCGAGCTCGGTGTCTCCACCTCCGGCACCCGCGTCGGGCGTGCCGATGAACGTATAGCCCTGCCCGTCCACAGGCCCGAGCCCGCCGGCACACCGGCGATCGCCGAGATGTAGAACTTGCCGTTGCCATCGAACTTCACCGCCGGCTCGCCGTCGTCGCTGTGGTCAAACGTCGGAGGGGGCCCGGTCGGGTTCTCGCCGGTCAAGTGCCGGTTGCAGCTCCAGACGTCGGTGCCGAGGACATACTCGCCGGCACCCGGGCTGACGGTCCCCGGAGGGCCGATCTTCGCCCTCGCCGAATAGCTCTCGTTGACCGCCTGGAACGCGAGGACGCGGATCTTGTAGGTCACCGTGCCGTCGACCACCGGCCAGGACGCGATCTCGGGATCGGAGCTGGTGGCGGCGGGGGATTGGCGGGACTGATCGGTGGCCGGGTCCAGAATGTACACGTCGAAATCGTTGACGGTCGCGTTCGGCCACTGCACGGTGATCGTGACGACGTGGGTCGGGTGTAGGGCGGTGTAGCCGGGAGGGACCACGATGGTGAGCAGGAAGTCGTCGCAGGTGTTCGGAACCGCCGAACAGTCGGGGCCGTCGGAGCCCGGAATATTGTTGGTCGGGTTGGAGCCGGTGAAGGGCCCGCCCGTCCACGTCACGGGTGCCCCGGTCGTTGTCACTGTGCCGCTCGGGGGCGTGGCCGCGCTGGCGGCCTCACTGACGAGGGCAAGAACTCCCGCGGCGAGCGCCGCGGCGCGTAGAACTCGGGTCATCGCGCTCCTCCTTGGGTCGAGTTGGTGAGGGCGGCCCCATGCGAAGGCCGCTTCCTGCCCGGGACCGACTCGAGCCTCGCTCGGGAGACTTGAGTGGTGCTTGACTGGATCGTCTGGCCGAAGGGCGATTGGCGCGTAAGGCCCTTGGCCCGAACGGGTTGGAGAAATGGGCGACTCCCCGTCCGAGTACTGACGAGTGCGATGCTCCCCCGCGCTCCTCGTCTCTCGGCCTGGGTGAGATCGCCAATGTCGCGGAAGCGGACCACGCGGCCACCGGGCTCCGCGAACACCCACGCGAGCAACGCCCTCCCGACACCCATGTCAGCTCTTCGAATGTGACCGCAACTCAACGGGGACGGAGCGCTGTGCGCGGTGAAGGGCCCTGGGAGGACGAACTCCCGCGCGGGGTGGGTGAGGATCGTGCGGCGGGCGCTGAGAGATCGCGGCGGCGGGCCGCTACGGAAACTGGATGCCGAGGCGGATCGGAACCAAGCCGTATTGGTCGGGATTGCGGACCATGAAGTCCCGGCCCGCATCGAGGAACAGGCCGGCCCCGCCGGGAGGCGCGGTGGAGAGCCCGAGCCTGAGCATGGCTGCAACACCCTCTTCGTCGGGGACCCGGGAGTCGCCGGCGCCCGAGAGGGCATCGGCGTAGTAACCACCTCTTTCCGGACCCGAAAATCGCACGCCAAGAGAAGCTTCGGTGTAAGGCCGCACCGGGCCCCGCATGCGCAGATGGACCCGCGCCCCGACCGAATAGTCGGCCGCGTGCACGCGCATGGCATAAGAGCGGTCGTACCCGTAGTAGGGCTCGTACACACGAGGACCCTCGAGGCGATTCCACTCGAAGCGGAGGAGCACGCTCACCCGCGGCGATTGCTCGGCCTCGAAAGCGAATCCGAAGCCGAAGCCGTGGTCGAGATCTCCGTACTGGATCGGGATCGAGTAGCCCCCGTCGAAGAAGGGCCGCACGTTCGGCACGAGGCGTTCTGGCCGCGAGGCCCCAGCCGGCGAAACGACGGAGAGGGCAAGCGCGACCGCGAACACGATGGAAGGTCGGCGGATCAATCGGAGTCCAGACATGGCGGCCCCCTAGCCGGGGTTGCGGCGAACGCTCGACCTATCCTACACGCTCGAACCCGGCGGAGTTCCACTCGCCCGCACCCGGCGACACACGGATCCGTCGCCCCGAGCCTCTCCCGGCGCCGCTACTCCAGCGCCGGACCGTACAGCACCGCGTTCACCAGCATCCGCTCGGTCGAGCGCCAGAACAGCCGGAACGCCGGGGAGCCGATCATCATGATCACGTGCCCGCTCCCGGTGGGCTCGTCGACGGCGTAGACGGTGCCCTTGAGGCGTCGCTCGGTCTCGGGCCAGGTCCAGCCACTGAGCTTCAGCGGATCGCGGTCGAACGTCACCGGGTTGGCTCCCTCCTTCGAGGGCTTGAGGAACAGCCGGCCCTGCATCATGACGGGGATGCGCGTCCCCTCGTAGCCGTAGCAGAGGAAGTGCCTGGGGTCGACTGAGGCCCAGAAGACCGTGCCGGGAATGTACTCGGGGCGCCGCTCCTCCTCGCGCGCGACGCTGTCGGCCTTGGCGTCCTTGGCCTCCTTCTCCTCCGTGTCTTCGTCCTTCTTCTTCTCCTTCACTCCCAACGCCTTGGCGGTCGAAAGCCCGACGCTCTTGAGGGTCGGGAACTCGGCGGCATCGTCGAGGCACACCAGCACGCCGCCGCGCGACACCCAGTCCTTGAGCTTGCCGATCGCATCGTCGCCGAGCGTTCCGGCCAGAGCCTCGGCGCCGCCGTCGGGCACGACCAGCACGTTGTAGCGCTCGAGGTCGGCGTGGCCGACCGCATCGGCCCGGAGCGCCGTGAAGCGCAGCCCGAGGCGGCGCTCGAACAGGAACCAGAGCCACCCGTAGGAGGTTGGCGACACCGGCCCATCCACTAGCACCCCCAGCCGCGGGCGCTTGAGGCTCGTCACCGCCTCGGAGCCGATCCCGGTGTCGCCGATATCGGCGTAGGCGCTGTTCGCCGCCACGACGGCCACTCCGCAGAGCCGCGCCAGCTCGGCGATGCGCTGGTGCACGCTCTCGGGGTTGCGCTCGACCCGGGCGACGAACGAGCCGCGCGGGAAGTCGCGCCCCGCGGCTCTGAGCGGCCGGGTCGCGGTCGCCACCCTGTAGCCCTCCTGGAGCAGCCGCAGTGCGAGGCGCAGCGCGCCGTCCCGCTCGCACGACCACACGTAGGCAGTGGTCGCGGGCCCGCCGTCGATCCGGCCGTGCAGGTCGACCTCGACCGCGCGCTGCTCGCTCGCGAGCTCGAGCGGCCCCACCCGGCTCGCACGCGCCGTGATCGGCACCCCGATCGCCATCGAGTCGGCCAGGGCGTCCTCGCCGGCGGTAGTCGACTCGAGCCGGGCGTCGGGAATCCGGAGCAGCGCCCCGCCCGCCGGCAGATCGCGCAGCGCGTAGGCGTGGATACCGTAGGACACCGGCAGCGACCACGCGGTGACGTCGTAGAAGTCGTACGGCTCCTTCGGCGCGTGCTTGCCGCGCTTGATATTGCGTTCGTATTTCTCGAGCTGCCTGCGGGTGAAGTCGCGGTCGATCGGCGCGTCGCGCTCGAGCAGCGTGCGCGCGAGCCGCCCGGCCGGCTGGGCGAGATCGACCACGTAGGCGCCGTCCTTGAACATCCGCTCGGCGAAGGGCGGCTTCGGTGTCGCCGCCGAGCCGGTCAGGCCTGCCGTCGAGCGGGCCCGCGCAGATGCGCTGTCGGCGGCGCGGCTTCCTGCGGAGCCCCGGCCTCCGCCCCCCATGTCGAACCACACCGGCTGGGCGGCTCCTGAACGGAAGGGCTTCTCGATCCAGCGCACCTCGACGCCGTGGTTCAGCAGCGCTTCGACCAGCGAAGCCGCGCGCACCGGATCGCTGCCGGGCTCGATCGCGTAGGCGCGCAGCGGCCCGTGCCGGCCCTCGTCGATCGCGGCGCGTGCGAAGCGCTGGAAGTCGCGTAGCCGCTCCTCGCGGTGCGCCGCCGCGGCGACGCAGGTGGCGAGCGAGGCCGTGAAGTGGCGCTGGACGCCGTCGAGCAACGTGACGATGGTCTCGTCGTCGCGCCGGATGGCGAGGTTCCCGCCGCCGTCAGTCTCGTAGGTCATCCCGACCGCGCCGTTCAGGCTCGGCCACGAGTCCCAGTAGCCCGGGTAGTAGAGATCGAACACGTCGCGCACGTAGTAGTTCCAGCCATAGCGATCGAACGCCTCCGCGTTGGCGTGACCGAAGATCTCGGTCCACTTGCGCACCTCCTCGGCCGGGAGCGTGGGGTTGATCGGCGCGGCGGGGGGTGCGAAGAAATAGCTCGCGGTCTGGCCGTGGTGATCCACGAACACCTGGGGGCGCCAGTGGCGGAAGGCCGCCGCCATCTGTCGCGACTCCGCCTGGCTCATCGCCAGGGCATCGCGGTTGAGATCCACCTGGTAATGGTTGGTGCGCCCGCCGATTCCCCACGGCTGCTGGCGTTGCTGCTCGATCGCGAGCGGATCGGGGTTGCCCTGTCCGAGGGCGTTGATCCAGGTGACGAAGCGCTCGTGCCCGTCGGGGTTGTGCGCCAGGTTCATCACTACCACGCAATGCTCGAGGATCGCCCGCGTGGTCGAGTCCTCGCCCGCCGCGAGCTGGTAGGCGACCTGCGCCATGGCCTCGAACGAGGCCGACTCATCGCCATGGATGCTGTAGTTGAGCCACACCGTGACGGGAGTCTCGCGCACCAACCGGTCGGCCTCCGCCGGCCCCGAGAGGCGGCGCGGATCGGCGAGCTTGGCCGTGGCTTCGTGGATGGCCTCGATCCGCCGGTGGTTCTCGGGGGAGGTGATGACGAGCAAGGCGCGCTCCCGCGCCTCGTAGGTGCGGCCGAAGGGCTCGCGCACCAGCCGGTCGGAGGCGGCGCGAACCAGCGCTTCCACGTAGCGTTCCATGTTGCCGTAGTTGGTGTGGAAGGTGCCGGGCTCGTAGCCCAGCACCTCCGCCGGCCGCGGGATCCCGGATCGATAGGGACCGCGGTCGTAGAAGGTGAAGCGGGCGGGGGCCGCGCCGGCGAGAATCGGGGCGACGAGGGTCAACGCGAGGGCGAAGGGCACCACGCACGGACGGTGTCGGCGCAAGGGGATTCCTCCGCGGTCGGTGGACAGTGCGAGAGAGAGGCGCGGAGTCTAGCGAAAGGGGCGTGGGGTCACCACTGGCGGCGGCTACGACGGGGGGCGCGGCATTTCGTGCCTTGCTCGGGAACAAGGACGCGAACACCGATCTCGGTGATCGTGAACCGAGGGTAGCGACGCCGGGGGGTCAGGCGTGGAGCTGAGCGCCTTCCTTACCTTCGGAACGGATCCCGCGGGCGATCTTGTGCCAGGCGCGGGCTGCGCCGGGGGCCCCGCCCGACGAATACTTGGCAGGCTGACAGCTGGAAGACGGACACCCCGGACCCAGACGGGGGAGCGCGTCTATATGTGCGTCCCCCGGCGACCATCACTTCTGGTTAGTTGCTGACCCTCACGGCCTGACCATTCACCTGACCATTCAGCTGGATGCGCACCTCGCCAGTCGAGATCTCCGGCGGACGCGTCGCGAAGGTGGGAAGCTTGTCCTTCAGCCAGCTCGCCGCCACCCGATTGGATTCATCCGCTCCGGCCCGGTCCTCACACACTGTCACCGAGATCGCGCCGTCACCCGTCTTGAGCAGGTAGTAGGCATTGAATCCCTGAATCGGCCGCAGGACGGACTTGATGTCTTCCTGCTTCTTGACCAGCTCATCGGCGAGAGCGGGTGCTCCGCTGTACTTTCGGATACTTGCGAACATTGTGTACCTCCTGCTTGGTGCTTCGCTGAGTTCACCGCCACTCATGGGCGGATCGAGCTACATCAGAACGAGGACCGGAGCCACCCTCGGCTCCGGTTCCCGTCTCGGAACGTAGAAAGGACTAGAAGTTGACGAAGTAGTCGTTGTCGGCCGCGATGGCGCGCAGCACGGAAATCGGCTCCGCCGGGTTATCCGACAACTTGGCCACCCGCACCCCATTCTTGGACGTGAACGTGAGGAGCGGAGAGTGGCCAGGAGCCAGCGACTCCGGGGAGATTCTCACCAGGTCCCCCGTGTTCACCATGAGGTAGCAGCCAGGATTCTGAATGGAGTTCCACTGCGTCTCGGTGAGGTTGGAACTCACCTGCGTCGAGGTGTTGTGTCCCTTGGTAACCATTTGAGTCTCCTTTTCCCTTGACGGGAAGATCGTGAGCAGAGATTGCTCACGTGTTGTTGTTGGAGCCACTGGTCCACTGGGCTTCCCTGCAACTCGTGCATTATCAGCGGGGAGCCTTACCCGGGAAAATAGGAAGTTTGGAGCTGATCCTTCGGCTAATACGATGTATCCTCGGCCCGTGGAACGGCTCAACTACCATCACCTGCTCTATTTCTGGATGGTGGCCCGCGAAGGAACGGTGGCCCGTGCGTCCGAGAAGCTCCGGCTGGCCCAGCCGACCCTTAGCGGGCAGATCCGCGCCCTCGAGGTTGCCTTCGACGAGAAACTGTTCGAACGCGCGGGAAGGAAGCTTCGTCTCACCGAGATGGGCCGGGTGGTGTTCCGTTACGCCGACGAAATCTTCTCCTTGGGGCGCGAGCTCCTGGACTCGGTGAAAGGGCGGGCAACCGGGCGACCGTTGCGGCTCGCCGTGGGGGTGGCCGATGGCTTGCCTAAGCTTGTCGCCTATCGCCTCATCGAGCCGGCTCTCGCCCTGCCGGAGCCGGTGCGGCTTGCTGTCCATGCGCAAAGCACCGAGAAACTCCTGGCGGCTCTGGTGCTGAATGAGCTGGACGTGGTTTTGACGGACAGGTTGGCCGGGCCGGGCGTGCGCATGCGTGTCTTCAACCACCTACTCGGCGACTGCGGAGTGACCCTGTTTGCGGCGCCCAAGCTCGCTGCCAAGTACCGCCGTCGTTTCCCGCGCGCTCTTGACGGCGCTCCCTTCCTGCTCCCGGGTATGGCCAGCACGCTACGGAGCGCGGTGGAGCAGTGGCTGGAGAAGAACCGGATTCGACCTCGCGTCGTGGGGGAGTTTGACGACAGCGCGCTGATCAAAGTCTTTGGCCAGGCTGGGGGCGGGATCTTCGCTGCCCCTTCGGTCATAGAATCGAGCGTTTGCCGCCAGTACGGCGTGGGGGTCGTCGGGAAGATGGGTGATGCGCGGGAGCGATTTTACGCCATCTCCGTCGAACGGCGGCTCAAGCATCCAGCAACCATCGCCATCACCGAGAGCGCACGGCGCAGTCTTTTTAGCTGAGGGCAACGGCCGGGGCAGGCCGATGACTTCGATGGACCGACGTACCCTCCAGGGCGAGTTGCGGGTGGAGGCGGATGGCGTATCTTGAGCGGCTACAATCGGAGAGGATCGCATGAGTTCCAGCGCCCACGGCATGCGTCTCGATGGAGTTTCAGCCTACGCGCCTGAGCAGGTGTGGAGTAATGCGCGGGTGGCCGCCCGTCTGCGGCTCGAACGCATGCGCATGAGCGCCAGGATGCGCGACACCGGGAATGGCCAACTCGGCGCCGAGGAGGCCAAGCTCTTCCAGACCAGCGACCGCTGGGTACGGCGATTCATCGGGTTCAGCGAGCGGCGTTTCTGCGGCGAGGGAATGGGGACCATCGACCTCGCGGCCCGAGCGGCCCGCCAGCTCTTCGAGCGATCCGGCCATCTTGCCCGTGACGTCGACGCCATCGTGGTGGGCAGCGTCACGCCCTCCTACCTCTACAGTCCGCCGGACGCTGCCCTGCTGCAGCACGAGCTGGGCATTCCGATCTGGCAGGGATCGGTGCCGCGCGAGGTGACGGGCGCCGACGTATCGTTGGCGTGCAGCAGCTGGGCGACGTCGCTGATGTTCTGCTATGCCCTGATCCGCGCGGGCCTGGCGCAGCGCATCCTGTTGATCGGAGCCGACCGGATGAGCGCCGCGATCAACTGGCGAGACCGGAGCTTCGCCACCGTGCTCGGCGATGCGGGTACCGCCACGCTGTGCACTGCCGTTCCCGAAGCGGAAGATTGGTTCTCGCCGTCGCAGTTCTGGAGCTGGCTGGACGGCAGCCACGCCGAGATCATACGCACGCCGGCGGGGGGATCACGGCGGCCCTCTCCCACTCCCGAGGAGCTCGAGGCGGGGGAACATCGGCTCACCATGGACGGCGCCGCGGTGCGAAAGATCCTCGTGCCCTTCGTCGGCGGACCCGCCATCGACGCCGCACTGGCCAAGGCCGGGTGGCGCATGGACGAGCTCGACCTGGTCTCGCTGCACGAAGCCAACCTCGCGCTCAATGCGTCGATCGTCAGGATGTGGCGCGAGCGTGGGTTTCGCGGTCGGGTGCTGGACGCGGGAGGCCGGTTCGGCAACACGACGAGCGCGTCGATCCCGCTGGCATTGGCGTTGAACCCGGATGCGCTGCGGCTGGGCAAGAGGTTCGGCCTGATCGGCTTCGGAGGGGGCCTGTCCGCAAGCTTCGTCTTCGGCACCATCCGGCACCCGCTTCGGACCTGGACGAACCTGGAGTGAGTCGGGTCGGGGCTACGAGGCGGCCGAACTTCACAGCGATTTGACTGGCATTGTTCCGAGACTTGGTCCATATTGCGTTTGTCTTCGGTTGCTTGTGCATGTGCTGCCAGCCATCAAATTCCGCCAGAGACTTCTCCGGCGGTTTTTTTTGTTGGTCGGTCGCCCGCGATCGATCGAGGCATCGGTCATGGAGATCGGACGCCGCCCGCGGCGTGATACGCGGCAAGTGCGGGTCTTCGGACCCGGGTACAGGAGTTTCAAGTGGCTAGTGGCACCGTGAAGTGGTTCAACGAGGCGAAGGGCTTTGGTTTTATCTCCCAGCCGGAGGGCGAGGACGTGTTCGTCCATTTCTCGGCCATCAGCGGTGAGGGATTCAAGACCCTCGCCGAGGGCGAGGCCCTCGAGTTCGATGTGACGCGTGGCCCGAAGGGGCTGCAGGCGGCAAACGTTCGCAAGGCCTAATGCCCGAGGTACCACCTCGCGCCGTGGGGGCGGTGTCCGAAGGGACGCCGCCCCTGGCGTTTGTATGCCCAGCATGGGCGCTGACCTGGAGGTGAG
>VBOT01000088.1 GCA_005893225.1 Candidatus Eiseniibacteriota bacterium | reverse complement strand
GGCCGATACGGCGCTCCGCGTCATGCTCTCGGGAGGATCGAGCGTGGATGGCGCGGTCGCGGGAACCGTCCATCTCGAGAACGACCCGCGCTTCAATGCCGGCACCGGCGCGAACATCCGGCTCGACGGCAAGACCATCCAGATGGATGCCTCGCTCATGACCGGCGAGGGCCGCTTCGCTGCGGTCGCGGTGATCGAGCGCGTGCGCAATCCGGTCCTGGTGGCGCGCGCCGTGATGGACAGCACGCCGCACCTCCTGCTCGCGGGGGAGGGCGCCACTCGTTTCGCCCACCGGATCGGCTTCGAGGACGTGGTGCCGACCTGTCCCGAGGCCGAGGCCAAGTACCGGGCGAGGATGAAACGCCAGGCCGAGGTGTTCGGGCGCACCGACACCACGTTCTTCGACTGGAGGCGCTACTGGAACTTCCCTAACCCGATGTCTCCCGACGTGCTCGAGTGGAGAAAGCACGGCGACACGGTCGGGACCGTGACGCGGGACTCGCTGGGACGCTTCGCGGCCACGCTCTCGACCGGCGGCACCTCGGTGACGCTCTACGGGCGCGTGGGCGACGTGCCGGTCTACGGCGCGGGCCTGTTCGCGGGCCCCGCTGGCGCGGTGGCCTGCACCGGGGAAGGGGAGGAGATCATCAAGCGCGCCATGGCGCGGTCGGTCTACGAGCGGATCGCGAGTGGCACCCCGGCGCGGCGCGCAGTGGAGGAGGCGGTGCGCGCCTTTCCGGAGCAGTGGGATCTGGGGCTGATCGCGGTGGATCGCAAGGGCTGGGGAGTGGCGGCAAATCGCCCGATGGCGTACGGGGTGAGCGGACGATAGGCCGGTCACTCGCTCGATCGGTCGCCGAGCGGCTCCCGCTTGAAACGCGTCGCGAGCCAGTAGAGGGGTGGCCCAAGACCGGCACCCAGCAGCGCGCTCACGATGGCCGGAGTTCCGTACTCCGGGTCCTGGAGCGAGAGACCGACGATGACGAGAAGGACGACCGCGGGGACGGCGGCCAGCGCCGTCACGGCCCCGAGGCCGAGCGGGATGCGATAGGCGCCGCGCAAGGCGGGCTCGCGCCTGCGCAGGAGGATCAGCGAGCCGAACTCGAGCAGCAACGCCATGGCGTACAGCAGGACGTCCGCCACCACGAGGCCGCTGAACGAGACGAGGGCGAAGAGCGAGTAGAACGCCGCCGACACCAGTACCGCGTTCCCCGGAGTGCCGCGTGAGTCGGTGGCGGCGAGGAAGCGGGGCAGCAGGCCGTCGCTCGCCATCGCGAGCGGGATTCTCGAGTAGGAGAGCAGCAACGCGTTGAAGAGGGCGAGAGCGCTGACCATGCCGGCGAGCGCCAGCCAGATCGCGAGCGGGCGGCCGAGCGCGCCCGCTGCGGCCAGCGCGATGTCGGGCCAGCCGCCCTCGTGCCACTTCGACCAGTCGCTGGCGGCCGCCGCCGACAACGCAGAGACCAGGTAGCCGGCGGTGACGAGTGGAAGGGCGAAGGCCAAAGCCCGCGGGTAGGTCCGCGACGGATCGATCACCTCGCCCTGGACCGTTGAGGCATTGTCCCAGCCGATGTAATTCCACAGCGCGATCGAGAGTCCAAGGCCCAAGGCGCCGAGCGGGTTCTTGCCCGGCGCGAGGAAGGGGGACCACGGCGCGTGATTCGCGTGCGGCAGGGCGGCGAGCGTCAGGGCCATGAAGCCCGCCATCACGAACAGGCCGCAGAGAATCGAGCTCCGGCCCACGGGTCTCGCGCCCCGCAGGTTGATCGCCGTCGCTCCCCAGATCACCGCGAGGGAGACGCCCCAGCGGGCGGCGGTGCCAAGATTCGGGAAGAAGAATCCGAGGTACTGATTGAAGAGGACCGGATAGATCGCCATGTCCACGAGCGAGTAGACCCAGGTCCACCAGCCGTTCTGGAAGGCCCAGAAGGGTCCGAAGGCGCGGTGTACCCAGCGGTAGTAGCCGCCTTCCTCGGGCAGCATGCTGGCCAGCTCGGCAACGATCAGGGTCTCGGGCAGCGACCAGAGCAGCGGGATCGCCACGAGAATGAGAAGCGCGAGGCCCGGGCCGACTTCTGCCACTAGCGATTCGATGGTGAACGGACCGCCGGAGACATTGAAATACAGCACGAAGACCAGCGGGAGCGTCGAGAGCGAGCGGCGCAGTCTCATGTCGGGGTCCAAGCTACCCGAAAAGCTTCGGGTTTCGATCTATCTTCTTGAGTCCGGTCCGCGCGAATCGGTGCTTCCATGCTATCGTCCCGCCCCCATGAGCGACCCTCAACGTATCGGCGCCTACCCGATCGAGCGCGAGCTGGGACGCGGAGGCATGGGCATCGTCTACCTCGGCCGCGATGCCCGGCTCGATCGTCCGGTGGCGATCAAGGTGCTGCCCGAGGCCTTTGCCGGCGATCCCGAGCGCCTGGCCCGCTTCGAGCGCGAGGCCAGGCTGCTCGCCTCTCTCCATCACCCCAACATCGCGGGGATCCACGGGCTCGAGGAGGCCGGGGGGCGGCGCCTCCTGGTGCTCGAGTATGTGGAGGGACCGACCCTCTCCGAGCGTCTGGCGCGCGGGCCGCTCCCGCTCGACGAGTGTCTGGACGTCGGGCGGCAGATCGCCGCCGCGCTCGAAGCGGCGCACGAGGCCGGCATCATCCACCGCGACCTGAAGCCCGGGAACGTGAAGCTCACGCCCGCGGGCGAGGTCAAGGTGCTGGACTTCGGTCTCGCCAAGGGCGCCGGCACCGCCGACTCGAGCCCCGATCTCTCCCAGTCCCCGACTCTCATGTACGCGACCACCGCGGGGGCGGGAGTGATCCTGGGGACCGCTGCCTACATGAGCCCTGAACAGGCGCGCGGCAAGGCGCTGGACCGCCGGACCGACATCTGGTCGTTCGGCTGCGTGCTCTACGAGATGTTCACCGGACGCCCGCTCTTCGGCGGCGAGACCGTGTCGGACACCATTGCCAGGATCCTGGAGCGCGAGCCGGACTGGAACGCCATCCCCGCCTCGGTTCCGGAAAGGGTCCGCGAGCTCCTCCGGCGCTGTCTCGAGAAAGACGCGCGCAAGCGCCTCCGCGACATCGGCGATGCGCGGATCGAGCTGGAGGAAGCGGTCGCGGCCCGTACCTCGAAGAGCCGGATCGCGGCGGCCGAGCTATCGGCGGTGAGGGGCGCCGCGCGCACCCGCCGGCCCCGGTGGATTTATGTCGCCGGAGCGGCCGTGCCCGTCCTCGGAGCGCTCCTCCTCCTCAGGCCGCTGCTCCGCACGGAACCGAAGCCGGTCGTGAGGCTCTCGGTCTCCGAGCCCGAGGGAGCGAGCTTGAACGGCGACGCCCTGGACTGCGCGATCTCGCCCGACGGGCGGACGATCGTCTTCGTCGCCTCGGATTCGTCGGGAACGGTCCAGCTCTGGTCGCGGCCGCTCGAGACCCTCGGCGGCCGGCCGATCCCAGGCACCGACAATGCCGCGAAGCCGTTCTGGTCCAGCGACAGCCGCTGGATCGGATTCTTTGCCGACGGCAAGCTCAAGAAGGTGCGTGTGGGTGGGGGCGCGGAGAACGTTTGCGATGCGCCGAACGGGCGCGGCGGCACCTGGTCCTCGAGCGGAACCATCGTCTTCACGCCCTCGGGCGAGGGGCCGATCTTCGCGGTGAGCGCTTCGGGGGGCGAGCCACGGCAGGTCACGACCCTCGACTCCACGCGGCGCGAGACCGCCCATCGCTTCCCGTGCTTCTTGCCGGACGGGCGGCACTTCCTGTTCGTGGCGCTCCCTGGAGGATCGCGAGGGTTCCAGGTGATGGAGGGTTCGATCGACGGGGGCAAGGAACGCCCGGTCATGACCGCCGACAGCGCGCCGGTGTATGCGGAGCCCGGACTTCTGGTGTTCCTTCGCGACCGCAATCTCGTGGCCCAGCGCTTCGATCCGGGCTCGATGCGTCTGCAAGGCGATCCCGTGGCGCTGCCGGACACGCCTGCCCCGTCCCAGACCACCGGGCTCCGCGCGGCGACCGTTTCCACGAACGGCGTCCTGGCGTACATGAACGGCGCCGTGACGAACAGCCGGCTCGTCTGGTACGACCGCTCGGGGCGCACGTTGGGAACGGTGCCGGTGCCTGCGGCCCAGTACCAGCTTCCCACGCTTTCTCCGGACCAGCGCACGGTGTCCGTGGATCGTTACACGGGTCCCAACGAAGCGGACATCATGCTCGTGGATCTCGCCCGCGGCGTCGGCACCCGCTTCACCTACGGCCCGCGCCTGAACACCTTCAGCAGCTGGTCCCCGGACGGCAGCCGCATCGCGTTCGAGAGCAACCGCAACGGTCCTTTCGATATTTTCATCAAGCCCTCCAGCGGGGCTCTTCCCGAGACCTCGCTGGTCGTGGGGCGAAGCCAGTTCAAGCATCCTTCCAGCTGGTCGCCGGACGGCCGGCTGCTCGCGTTCTATGAGCTGGATCCCGGGACCGGGTTCGACATCTGGCTGGTTCCCACCGACGGATCGGGCCCGCCCGTGCCCTACCTCAGAACGCCGTTCCGGGAGCAGTTCCCGAACATCTCCCCGGACGGGCGCTGGATGCTTTACGTCTCCGACGAGTCGGGAAGGCCCGAGGCCTACGTGCAATCGTTCCCGACTCCCGGTCACAAGTACCAGGTCACGACCGGCGGCTGCCTGTACGGTCTGTGGAGGCCCGATGGCAAGGAGATCGTCCTGGTCGGATTGGACACCCAGAGCATCCTCGGGGCCGAGGTCCTCGAATCGGGGCCGGCCTTCCGCGCGAGCGTTCCCCGGCTCCTGTTCCGCGTCCCGCCCAACGTCCTCGGGTTTGCCATGACTCGTGACGGCCAGCGCTTTCTGATGCCGGTCCCCGAAGGCAAGGCCGCCGCGCCGTCGGTCACGGTGGTGCTCAACTGGGAGTCGGAGCTGGCGGCCCGTCGGGCCGATCGCTGATGCGGATCGCCACCTGGAACGTCAACTCTCTGAAGGCGCGTCTCGAGAAGGTCTCTTGGTGGCTCGAGCGGGCAAGGCCTGACGTGCTGCTGATGCAGGAGACCAAGCTCACCGATGCCAGCGCGCCGGTGGCGGCGTTCCGCGAAGCGGGCTACGAGCTGGCCCATCATGGCGAGGGCCGCTGGAACGGCGTGGCCATCGCGAGCCGCCTGGGCATCGTCGATGTCGTGACCAACTTCGGCGTGCCCCTGGCCCCCGCGAAGACCGAGGATGCCGGGGACGACGAGCCGCTCGCCGAAGCCCGGATGATCGCCGCCACGTGCGGCGGAGTTCGCGTCGTTTCGGTGTACGCGCCCAACGGAAGGACCGTGGGCTCGCCTTTCTACGAGGCCAAGCTCGCCTGGTACGAGCGTCTCGCCCGATGGCTCGAGGAGTCTGCGAGTCCCGCGGAGCCGCTCGTGATCGGAGGCGACTTCAACGTCGCCCCCGGGGACGCCGACGTGTGGGACGCACAGGCCGCCCACGGCGGGACCCACGTCTCCCCCCGCGAGCGGGAGGCATTCTTCAACCTCGTCCGCTGGGGGCTGGTCGACATCTACCGCCTCCATCACTCCGAGCCCGGCCGCTACACCTGGTGGGACTACCGGGCCGGAGACTTTCACAAGAACTTTGGGATGCGGATCGATCATCTGGTCGCGACGCGGCCGGTTGCGGAGCGCACGGTGTGGGCGGAGATCGATCGCGAGGCTCGGAAGGGGAAGCCCATCCCTTCGGATCACGCGCCGCTGGTGATGGACCTGGATGAGCCTGGGCATCCCTTCGACGCGGGGTGGGCGTCGGCGGACGAGAGGATCGCGGCGCGGCTGGAGAAGGGGAGGGGCTCGGTCCGATCGGGGACATGAAGCCAGAGTTCGTGGCGGCGTGGGCGTGCGAGGCAGGCGCGCGCTGGTCCCAGGCATATGCCGAAATCCCGGTCGCATTCGATCCGGCGCCGTACGTTCATGCTGCGTGGAGAACATGTATCGTGGAGGCATGACGTCCAACCACTGCGTGAACCCGTCGGTCCGTTCGGGCGCGGGCCTTCCGTGCGCAAGGCCCGGCCCTGCCGGATCAGAAAGGAGAATCGTTATGGTGCAAAGCGAAGAACATCCGATGGATTCATCAACGAAGGAACAGCACTTCCTACTGGGACTTTGGGGAGTTAGTTAGATATCAGGTCAGAGATGTCCAGCGCTCGATTCTCTTCTATACGCAGACGCTTGGTTTCAAATTGGACCGGCACATCTGCCCGCTTTCGGACAGGTCTCAATCGGCGATCTCAAACTGATCCTCAGTGGCCCAGGGGCGTCGGGCTCTCGACCGATGCCCGATGGCAGCCAGCAGGAACCTGGCGGATGGAACCGGGTGGTCCTCCGAGTGAAGGACTTGCCCGCACTCATTACAGAGCTCGAGAATCAAGGAGCGCGGTTTCGGAACGAGATGGAAGTCGGTCCTGGCGGCAAGCAAATTCAGGTGGAGGATCCGGACGGCAATCCGATCGAGTTGTTCGAGCCTACCTCACGGTAGGGAGTGGCGCCCCATTCGGAGAATCGCGGGTGAAGCCGTGCCCCGCGGTGCCGCCTAACAACCGATGGGAGCGGACGGTCCACTGCGCGGCCCGCCGCTAGACCGGATCGTTAGACGTCGCCAAAGCGGAAAGGGACGAGTCGGTCCCTCTGGCGGGCCGCTGGCCGTCGATCGAAGCCGTCCTTGGGCCGGGGCTCGTCTCCGAGCGGGACGGATTCCCGGCACGAGTTCGGATGGCTCGGCTCCGGCTGGGGCTGACGCAGAAAGAACTGGCCCGGCGGGCAGGGGTCGACGTCCGGACCGTGCGGAACGCGGAGACGGGAAAACACATGCCCAGCGCCCTCAGCACTCGGCGGCTTCGAGCTATCCTCGGAGACTACTCACAGCCGTCGCTAGATCGAGCGTCGCAACCGAAGCTCGTAGTCCCAGCAACTGATTGACTTGGCCCAATGTGCAACGGATGATCGGCGGTGCCTATTTCCCCCCGGTTCGGCGCTCCCGTGGAGGAATCGAGATGTCCGAGCCATTGATGTACTCGAAGACATGGACATGTCTCAGGATCCAGTCGGCGATCTGCTGGGTGGCGCTGGCCCCGGCGAAGGTGAAGTTGGAAGCACCGAGCACCGCGACGAACAGCTCGGCCTCACACACCTCGCCGGTCTCGGGATCGACCAGCTGCGGCTTGTGGCCCGCGTAGTCGACGAACAGCTTCTCGCCGGCGTGGTGGACCTGGCTCATCGACAGCCGCCGATCTTGGCACCAGCGCCGGTAGTGTTCGCAGAACTGGGTGTAGGCGTAGCCGTCGCGGTGCCGCTCCAGGTATTGTGATGGAGTAGCTCGAGCGTGACGCCCGGCTTCTTGCTCACTGCCGTCGCCAGATCGAGCGCCCCAACCGAAGGCGTGGTCCCAGCAACGGATTGACTTCGCCCCAATGTGCAATGGAGGATCGGCGGTGCACATTCCCCCGGTTCGGCGCTCCTGTGGAGAAATCGAGATGTTCGAGGTTTCCGGGGGTTCTTCGCCGCCTCCGGCGGTGTGCGGCTTCGGGGGCTGGGTGTGCGACGAACTGATTCGAGCAAAGCGCCCCGCCCGCGTACCCGTCGTATTGACTCGAGAAGAGGTACGGGCCGTGCTCGGTCAACTCGATGGCAACGGGCATCTCATGGCCTCGCTGCTTTACGGCGCCGGACTGCGGCTGCTCGAATGCTGCCGGCTAGGGTGAAGGACGTCGATCTGGAGCTCGGCGAGATCGTGGTGCGCGATAGCAAGGGCGCCCGCGATCGGGTGACCATGCTTCCCGTGCGACTCGTGCCAGCGCTTGCCGCACAGCTCGAGCGGGTGCGGGCCCAGCACGCCCGCGATCTGGCCGCAGGAACCGGCAGCGTGAAACTCCCGCTCGCGCGAGCTTCAAGTCGACACGCTTCGATAACCCCGCGAACAACTGATTGGTCGCAGTGATTGCAGTCATTCCCCGTACGAGAGCTTTCACGAGGACGAGCTTGGAGAAGAGTATGCGCAAGCTTACTGTTGCCGAACAGATCAGTCTAGATGGCGTTA
>VBOT01000139.1 GCA_005893225.1 Candidatus Eiseniibacteriota bacterium | reverse complement strand
AGCACGGCGCTCGCCGCCATGGCCCATCGCGTCCGGTTCCGCGTCTCGACCCGCTCGATCGCGGGCGTCCAGGTCGTGGCCGCGGCGCTCACGAGTGTCCCTCCACGTGCTGGCGCGTCGCGATCGCGAGCCGCTTGGCGCCCGCCGCGCGCGCCTCGGAGAGCACGCCGCGCACTTGCCAGTAGGGCGCCGCCGTGTCGGCCCTCAGGACCACCAGCACGCCCCGGTTGCCCGGCGCCTCGAGCCGCTCGGCCAGGGCCGAGCGCAGCTGGCCCCGCCCCAGGGGTCGATGATCCAGTGCGATGTCGCCGTTCGCGCTGAGTGTGATGCTGACGTTGCGCTCGTCCTCGGCCTCGCGGGTGCGGGCGCTCGGCAGGTTCACCGAGAGGTCCGAGGCCGGAAGCATCGGCGCCGTGACGAGCAGGATGATGACCAGCACCAGCGCCACGTCGATGATGGGCGTGACATTGAACTTGGTGATGAGCGGGACGGCATGAGCTTGTCGTCTCATCTCACTCCCCCACCAGCGCGATGTGAGACGCGCCGAGCTGTTTGGCCTCGTCGAGCACCGACACCAGGCCGCCGTGGGGCACGGCGTCGGCGCAGTGCACCACGACGCGGCGCGTGGGGCTCTCCTGGATCAGCGGCCTGAGCGCGGTCGCGAGGCCCGAGCGGGGTACCGCCTGCCGGTTCACGCGCAGGCCGCCGTCCGCCAGCACCTCGATCTCGATCTGCTCCACCCGTTCCTGCTTCGGCCCCGAGCGCCCGCTCTTCGCGGCAGCGCTCACCGCGATCCCCGACTGGAACGCCAGCGGAGTCGCGACCAGCAGGATGACCACCAGCACCAGCGAGACGTCGACGAGCGGCGTCATGTTGGGCTCGTAGATCCCCTCGGCGGGGCTGCGGCGTGCGCGTCGAATCGCCATGCGTTTCCCTACGCCATGCGGACGGCGGCGCGGGTGGCGTCGCGCGCGCCGCCTTGGGTCTGCTCGAGGACCAGACGCAGCGAGCGCGCCTGGTTCTCCGCCACCGTGAGCATCACCGCGATGCGACGGGCGAAGTGGTTGTAGAGGAACACCGCCGGGACCGCCACCAGCAGGCCGGCCGCGGTCGTGAACAGCGCCTCCGCCACTCCGGCCGCCACCACCGAGGGTCCGGCCGACCCGGTCTGGGCCATGTCGTGGAACGCGCGCATGATCCCCCACACCGTTCCGAGCAGACCGATGAGAGGGGCGGTGCTCCCCATCGTTCCCAGGAAGCCGAGGTTCCGCTCGAGCAGCAGCCGCTGCTCGCTGAGGGTGATCTGGAGCTTCTCCTCGACCGCCTCCGGGCCGAGGTGCGCGTGCTCGAGCACCTGCGAGGCCACCGGACCGACGGGATGCATCGTGGTGCGGCAGGCCCAGGCGGCCTCCTTGGTCTGGCCCGCCTTGAGCAGGTCGGAGACCCGCCGGCACAAGGGCTCGGGGTCCTGCCTGCGCTTCCAGAAGCAAAGCGCGCGCTCGATCGCGAATCCCAGCGTCACCACGCTGCAGCCCATGATGATGATCATCACCGGGCTATTGCGCATGGCGCCGATCCAGTCAAAGTTCTCGAACATGGCTCGTCTCCCTCCTCGGTTCTCGTCGTCTCGACTTCGGAATCAGCGCCGGCGCTGGGATCCCGCGAGCGCCGACACGCGGTCGGCCGCCGCGGCCACCAGCTCCTGGTCCTTGGCGTTGCGCATGATGTCGCGGTAGGCCGCGACCGCCAGCGTGGTTTCCCCGCGGGCCTCGTGGAGCGCGGCGACCCGCGCCAGCGCCGAGAGCCGCATCGGATGAGCGCGCTCCGCGCTCTGAGTCGCCACCTGGTAAGCCTTGAGCGCCCCGGGTCCGTCGTGGAGCTGCTCGCGGCAGCGGCCGAGACGGAAGGCCGCCTCGAGGGCCAGGGACGGCGCCGGCGAGAGCGCGAGCGTGCGGCCGAAGCCGCGCGCGGCATCCTCGAGATGCCCGGCGCCCTCGTCGAGATCGGCGAGCTGGAACGTGGCGTCGGCCGCCTGCGCCCCGCTCGGCGACTCAGCCCGGTAACGCTCCAGCTCGGCGCGCGCCTTGTCCTGGTCGCCGAGCTGGCGATGGCAGAGCGCGAGATCGTATCGGGCCGCCGAGTGGAGCTCGGGCGCCAGGCTGTCGGCCAGCGCGCGCTCGAAGGCCGCCGCCGCCGGCAAGAACTCCTTCGCCTCGAAGCGCAGGAGCCCGAGGCGGAAGCCCACCGTGGGCGCGAGGCGGCTCTCCGGGAAGTAGGCGAGGAAGCGCTCGTAGGCCTGGCGGGCCTCATCGCGCGAGCCGGCCTGAGCGTAGGCGTCGGCGATCAGGAACTGCGCCTGATCGGCCGCCGAATAGGAAGGGAAGCGCGTCACCACCTGACGCAGGCGATCCGCGGCCTCGGCCCACTGCTTCTGCTGGTAGCAGCGCTTGCCGATCTGGAACAGCGCGTCCGCCGCGAACGGGCTGGTGGGGTACTGATCCACCAGCCGCGCCAGCAAGGCGCCCCCGCCCGGCTTTTGGCTCAGCCGGTAGAGCGTGCGCTCGGTCCCGCGCTGGGCCTCGCGGGCGTACACCGAGTTCGGCGAGCGCTCGATGACCGCGGAGTACGCCTTGAGCGCCTCCGCGTCGCGCCCGGCGTTGTACTCGCACTGCGCCAGGCGCAGGCGGGCGAGCCCGGCGGCGGAGCTCTGCGCGAAGTGCTCGAGCAGGCCCCGGTAGCTGCGCTGCGCGTCGCCGTAGCGCTCGGCCTGGAAGTAGACGTCGCCCGCCCGGGCCCAGGCGCGCTCGGCCAGCGGCGAGTCGGCGCTGTCCCTCACCAGCGCCTCCCAGCGATCCACCGCGTCGCCGGCGCGGTCGAGCCTGAGGTAGCACAGGCCGGCCTGGTAGAGCGCGATCTGCCGGCGCGGGTGCGTGGGCCAGCGGCGCAGGAAGTCCTCGTAGGCGCCCGCCGCGTCGCGATAGCGCTTCTGGTTGAAGCGCGCGTGGGCGATGTCGAGCACCGCGGCGCTCACGATGTCCTCGCGGCCGGAGGCGCCGTAGAGGGTGAGCAGACGCTCCTCGGTCGCGACCGCGAGGCTGTCGCGTCCCTGCTTGGCGCAGGTCCAGGCCAGGAGCTTCTGCGCCGCGGCACTCACCGGATGATCGGGAAGCTCGCGAGCCAGGCGCTCGAGCGTCGCCTGGGCCTCGGGGTAGCGGCCGAGCGCCGCCTGGGCGTCGGCGTCGATCAGGAGCGCGTAGGCCCGCCAGGGCGAGCGGCTGGGGGGCATCTGCTGGAGCAGGAGGTGCGGCGCCCCGGCGAGCTGACCCGGGTCCCCGGCGAGATGATAGGAGTACTCGAGCATGCACAGGGCCGCTTCCACGAGCTCCCGATGCTCGGGTGAAGCAAACACCACTGCGCCCTGCGCGCCGCGCTTCGCGTAACGGTCGAGCACGAGCTGGAACAGGGGTGCGGCGGCTCTCGGCTTTCGCTGGTCCAGAAGGCCCAGCCCGGCAAGGTAAGCGGCGGCCGGGGCCTCGGGGGCGAGCGGATAACCGCTCACCACCGCCATGTAGCTCCCGGTCGCCTCCTGGCGCCGGCCGAGGGCGTCGAGGCAACGCGCCACTCGATACTGCGCGCTGGCGGCCACGCGGTGCTCGAAGTACCGCGCCAGGACCCGGTTGTACTCCACGATCGCGTCCTCGCACTTGTTCTGGCGCGCCAGGGCCTCGCCGATCAGGAACTGGGCCCGGGCCGCGACGTCGGTGCCGTCGTGGCGCTCGACGAGGACGTGGAACTGCGCCAGCGCCGAGTCGGTCCCTCCGGCCAGGAACACCGCTCCCGCCGCGCGGAGCTCGGCCTCGGCCTGCACCTCGGGGTCGCGGGCCGTGGCGGCCACGCGGGCCATCTCCTCGGCGGCGCTCCGCGGATCGCCCGCGGCCAGGAACAGGTTCGCCTTCGCGAGCGCGGCCCGGTCGGCGATCGGGGTATCGCCGGCCCGGGCGGCCACATCCTGGAAGGCGGAGGCGGCCTTGAGCACCTGGCCCTGACCGGCCAGGCACAGCGCTCGCAGGTACTGCGTCTCGATCTCCGCCGGCCGGTCTCCGAGGAGCGCCAGCGCCTCGTCTTCGTGCCCGGAGTAGTGAAGCCAGGTCGCCCGGGCGAGGACGAAGCGGGATTGCCGGGCGATCCAGGGCGCCGAGCGCTCGCACTGGGCGAGGCAGTCGCGCGCCTCGTCGGGAGCGTTCCGCCGCAGCGCGTTCCACGCCCGCTTGAGGTGGACGGCCGGGACCAGCGGGCTCTCGGGGTAGCGGCTCAGCCAGTGCTTCCACTCCCTGGCCGCTTCCGCGTCCTTGCCGCTTGCTTCGAGGGCCTCGATGGCGGCGAAGGCGCCATCGTCGGCGAAGGGCCCCTTGCCGGCGGAGCGGGACGCTTCCCCGAACTCCTCGGCGGCGCGCTCGAACTCGCCGCGGTCCCAGTGGATGCGGGCCGAGAGGAAACGCGCGGCGGCTCGCTCATCGTCATCCACAGGGCCTCGCAGCACCTGCGCAACGGATGCCTGGAGGCGCTCGAGCGCAGGGAGGCGCTCCCCCTCCGCCCGAAGGCGGCTAGATTCGTATGCATCTCCGATCTCCTTCCATGGTGTGGCGGCCTCGGGGGCTGCCTGGGATTGCCGGCCCGCGGCCGCGGCCGGCGCCCTCGCGACGGCCAGGAGGGCCACGAGGGCGACGAGACCCCGCCGGCTGCGATTCATCTTGGCATCCGGCGAGGTCACTTCGTCTCCTCCACGGGCACGACGACCTCGGGCCCCGTGGACTTGATGACGACGCTGCGGGTGGGAGCGTCGAGATGCCGCTCGGCCGCGTCCCGCACCGTCATCCGGTAGCGGTAGGTTCCGTCCGGGAGCGGGAGGCCGCTGTCGTCCTTGCCGTCCCACTCGAGGTGCGAAGGAGGTTGACCCTGCCCGCCGAAGTGGCGCACCACCTCGTCGGACTTGTTGACGATCTCGAGGCTCCAGGTCTTGGGCTCGGCCTTGGTCCGGGCGTTGAGCGAGATCTTGGTCACCGGCTTCTCTCCCGTCGGCGAGAAGATCGAGGGCTCGGCCGCCGCGCTGGCGAAGAACCCGCCGAAGCCGTAGCTGACTCCCACGCGATGAGCCATGCCCAGCGGGTGATCGATCACCCCGTAGTCGAGCTGGTAATGCGGGGTGAAGCGGTAGCTGAACCCGCCGCTCCCCTGTCCGTCCTGGTACCCGAAGCGCATCGCGAGCACGGGCTGGATCCAGTACTCGGCGCCGGCGCGCAGCTGCGAGCCGAGCCCTTCCGAGTGGTCGAATTCCGTCGACAGGAGCCCGCGCCCGCCGAGCACGCTCATCGCGACGCCGCCGCGCATCAGCGTGGGGTACGACTCGCTCACGCTCCGCAGCTGGAGCTTCGGCCCGCCGAGGTTCATCACCGAGGCGCCGAGCCACACCGCCGGCGTCACGTGCATGGCCGCCCCGGCGTCCATCCCGAAGCCTCCGGCGTGGAAATCCTCGAGCCCCTGCTGGACGAACTTGAAGTTCACCCCCAGCGCGAGCGAGGGCGAGAGCGACTTCGCGGCGGTGACGAAGTAGGCGGTCTCGGATTCGCGGAACGACCCGAGCGCGTCGTTCATCTCGTTGGTGCGCTCGAAATCACCCGAGCCGAGCGACACCATGGCGATCCCGAGGCTCGGCAGCCGGCTGCCCGGGACCGCGAACCCGGCGGCATTGAGCGTGGTGCCCTCGAACATCCGCGCGCTCTCGAAGCGCAGCTCGTTCCGGTTCATGAACGACAGCCCGGCCGGGTTCCACAGGCATCCGAGCGGATCGTCGGCGCTGGCCACGAACGCGCTGCCCATGCCGAGCGTGCGGGCGCTGGTGTACTGCGCGAGCCACTCGCCGGGCGTACCCGCCGTGGCGTCCTCCGCGCGGGCGATCCGGTCGGGGACGGCGCCGAGGAGCGCGATCGCCGCCCACGCGGCCAGAGACCGTGACTTCAAGGTGGAGATCAATGGGGCCTCCTTAGCGCACCGCGGCGATCTTGCGCCGCATCACGTGAAGCGTCTCGCCGGTCCCCTGGGCCTCGATGAGAGCCAGGTACCCGCCGCTCGCGACCGGCTGGTGAGCGCCGTTGCGGCCGTCCCAGACGAACTGGTTGAGTCCCGCCTGACCGCCCGCCGTCCCCCGGTCGAAGGTCTTGCTCATCACCAGGTCGCCGCTCTGGGTGAAGATCCGGATGGTGACGGCGGCGTTGTCGTCGAGCTTGTAGGCGATCGTCGTGGGCTGGTCGGGCGGATGGAACGGGTTCGGGTAGTTGGTGACGGTGCCGCCCTGGGCGTTGGGATCCACGAACGCGGTCTCGACGTCGAGTTGGGCCGTGATAGGGCCGGAGTCGGCGCGCAGCAGATCATGCTCGGGCTGGCGCGGGCTCAGGAAGTCGCAGTGCGCGACCCCGGACGAATCGGTGAAGGTGGTGTCCACCGTCGTCCGGCGTTGCGGATCATCCGGGAAGGATCCTAGCGTCCCGTTACCGCTCAGGATCGCGAAGCTCATGGGCTGATCGGGGACGCCGTTGTCGTAGGCGTCCACCAGCCGGGCGCGCACTTCGGCGTGCTTGTTGCCGCCCACCCACAGCGGGAGGCTGGTGAGCGCGATCGCGGCCGGCGGCCCCGGGGTCACCACCACGGGGTTCGAGGTGGCCGGAGCGTTCCCGGCGTCGTCGCGGGCGATCACGACGATGGGCTCGGCGAAGGTGTAGGTCTCGGACACGATGCGCTGGCCCTGCAGCAGCTGGAACTGCATGGTGAGGAGCGTCCCGCGGCCGGCCCGGTTGGTCGAGGCGTTGCGCACCTCGAGGGTGACGAAGGAGTTGATCTCCTGGATGGTCGAGCCGGCGTCGTTGGTGACGCGCACGTTGAGGGTGAAGGCGTCGCCGGCGCGCACGCTCGCCGGGCTCGCCGAGGCCTCGAGGTGGAAGCCGCTCGAGATCGCGCGCACCTGGGTCGAGCTCCCCTGGATCGCGGGCCGCGTGACGTCGCCCACCGTGATCTGGTTGTAGCCGCCGCGCGCGAGCCGCACCGGCAGCTCCACGCGCCCGTCCACGAGCGGTGTGTCGGCCGGAAGCTGGGCGAGCGGGTCGTCCGAGGTGATGTGCACCACGTCGGTGACGCCGCCGACCGGGTTCCACCAGCTGTCGGTCGAGAGCACGGTGACGTTGAACGAGTAGTTGATGGACTGGTCGGTGGCGTTACCGGTACGCCCGTTCGGCAGCCCCGGGGCCGGCGACTCGCCGGGGGCGAGGACCAGCACCCGCGCGAACGGCCCACCCACCACCTGCACCACCGACGAGGTGTCGGGCACGATCGCGGCGTCATCCAGGTCCGAGACCCAGATCCGCTGCGGACCGGAGCGGAACAGCTTGGCCTGGATCAGCCGCTGCCCGCTCGCGAGCGTGGTCTCGGCCGGGATGGCGGCGAAGGCGTCGCTGGAGCCGAGCGAGACCAGCGGGCCGGCCGTGGGAACCAGGTTCCAATACGCGTCCACCGCCCGCACCGTGAGGGTGAACGCGCTCCCCGCCGACTGCGTCACCGGCGTTCCGGTCTTGCCCGCCGACGTGCCGCCCAGCGGGCTCTCGCCCGGCAGCAAGACCTGGAGTCCGGCCAGCGGCCCCGGTTGCACCGTGACGGTGTTGCTGGCGCCGGTGTGAGGCGGCGCGGCGTAGTCGGAGACCGTGAACGAGACCGCCCCACCGGCGCCGAAGAACGTCACCGGCCCGATCCAGACCCCGTTCGTGAGCGTGATGTCCTCGGGCGAGAAGCTCCCCGGACCGGTGTTCGCCGAGAGCCGCGCCGCGCCCGAGAATCCCGTCACCGCGTTGCCGTTGGCGTCGGCGGCCGAGATGGTGACGGGGGTCGGCGCCCCGGCGACCATGGGCGAAGGCACCGTGCTCACGGCGAAGTGGTGGAAGGCGTCGGGGATGACCTGGATGCCGAGGCTCGTCATGCTCGCGATCGTGCTGCTGGTGAGATCGGAGGCCGTGAGCGTCTGGGTGCCGACGGTGCCGAGCCGGACGCTGAACTGGATCGATCCGTTCGATAGCGCGCCGGTGAGCGGTGTGTTGGCGGCCGGATCGCTGGAGATGACGCGCACGTTGTCGCCGCTCGGCACCGGGTTCCAGTAGGAATCCGTCCCGTACACCGTGACCGGGAAGGTGCGGCCCGCGCCCTGGGTGGCCGGGGTTCCACTGAGCCCGCTCAGGCTTCCCGGCAGAGGCGTCTGGCCGGGGACCACGATCTGGAGCCGGGCGAACGTCGCGGGATGAACGGTGAAGGGATCGCTGGTCCCGTTCTTCGCGGGCGCGGCCGGGAGCCACGCGTAGAGGTTCACGTTGCCGCGGTTGATGCTGGTCTCGTCGGCGCGGTACATGGAGATCGAGCCGTTCCACGAGCCGCCCGACAGGAGCACGCTGTCCGGGCCGCAACGCCCGTCCCCGAAGCTGGTGATCTCCTTGATCCGCACCCAGCCGGAGAAGCCCGAGACGACGAGGCCATTCGGATCACGCGCGGTGAGGCTCACGGACATCGGCGTCCCCGCGTACTGGTTCTTCTGGGTGATGCGGCTGAACTCGAAGGTCTGGAGCAC
>VBOT01000138.1:7924-16199 GCA_005893225.1 Candidatus Eiseniibacteriota bacterium | reverse complement strand
GCCTCCTCGTGCGGCATGCCGGCGTAGCTGAACACGGGGATGAAGGTGTCGCACCCGACGCGCGCGCGGACGGCGAGGATCTTCTCGAAGCACTGCTCGGGCGTCCCCCAGATCTGGAGGCTCAGGAAGAACTCGCTGAGCACGTCCGTTCCGCCCTTCTCCTGCGCGATCTGGGCCATGCGGCCGTAGTACTCGTAGCCCTTGGTCTTCGTGAGGTGGCCCTTGTCGAGCTCGTAGTGCCGGAGGACCGTGTCCCAGTAGCCGCCGATGTAGCGGACGGCCATCTCCCGCGCGCGGCCGGCGTCCGGGTCGCAGAACGTCCAGCCGGCGCAGACGGTCGGCGGCGCCTCGGCGCGGTTCACCTGGCGGTAGATGGTCCGGTACTCGTCGAGCTCCGCCGTGACGGTGTCCCAGGGCTTCTGCGGGATGATGAGGATGCCGACGCCGAGCTCGGCCATGATCCGCATCGACTCGGGGGACACGGCGGCCGCGTAGGTACGCCCGCGGAACGTCCGGAAGGGCTTCGGGCGGATCGCCTTCCGCGGCTGCTTGATGAAGGTGCCGTCGTACTCGCAATGGCCCTCCTCGAGCCCGCGGAGCAGCATCTCGGCGCTCTCGACGAAGCGCTGGCGCGACTCCTCCATCGGCACGCGGAAGCCCTCGAACTCGACGCGGCCGAGGCCCCGTCCGAGGCCCAGGATGAGTCGGCCGTTGCTCATGTGGTCGAGCATCGCCACCTGCTCGGCGACGCGCAGCGGGTCGTGCCAGGGGAGCACCACCACCATGGAGCCGAGGCCGACCGTCCGGGTGCGGCCGGCCATGTAGGTGAGGAACTGCAGCACGTCGGGGCACATGGTGTAGTCGGTGAAGTGGTGCTCGACGCCCCAGATCGACTCGAAGCCGAGCGGCTCGGCGAGATCGGCGAGGCGGAGGTCGCTCTGGTAGACCTCGCGATCGGCCCGGGTGTCGAAGGGGTTCTGGAAGACTGCTGCCATCCCGACCTGCATCACGTGCCTCCTGACGTTCGTGGCTCCGGTGGACGCGCTCCGGCCGCCACGCTATCAAGCCCGGGCGCGCGGCGACAAGCGTGCGCCCAGGAGGAACCGCGTATGGCATCGCGCCCCGCGACCCCTCGCATCCGGCCGCTCCCCCGGACCGCATGGACCGACGAGGTCCGCACGCTCCTCGAGCGCGTGCCGGGGGGTCTCGACGCCCCCTTCAACATCTTCACCACCTTCGCACACCATTCCGCCCTCATGCGGCGCTGGCTCCCCTTCGGCACCGCGTTGCTGTCGGGCGAGCTCCCGGGTCGCGACCGCGAGATCCTGATCCTCCGGACGGCCTGGAACTGCCGGGCCGCCTACGAGTGGGGCCACCACGTCACCATCGGGCGCGCCGCGGGGCTCACCGACGAGGAGATCGCCCGGGTGCCACGCGGCCCGGCCGCGGCGGGCTGGAGCGCCTTCGACGCGGCGCTCCTCCGTGCCGCCGATGAGCTCCACGCCGACGCGGTGCTCTCCGAGGCCAGCTGGACGGCGCTCGCGGCGCGTTACCAGGAGCGGCAGCTGATCGAGGTGCCGATGGTGGTCGGCCAGTACCACATGGTCGCTTTCCTGGTGAACTCGCTCGGTGTGGAGCCCGATCCGGGGTCGCCACCGCTGCCGGTCTCCTAGCGCCGACGCTCGGCCACCACCGGCATGCCGCCCGACGGGGCGATCGTGATCGTGCGCAGCACCGGGCGCATGCGATAGCCCGGTGCGCTCCCGAGCTCGACCCGCGACAGCACCTGGGCGAGCACGATCTTCATCTCGTAGGTGGCGAAGGCCGCTCCGATGCAGCGTCGGATGCCGCCGCCGAACGGGAAGAAGGTGTACGGGGCGGGGCGCGCGCCGACGAATCGCTCGGGGTCGAAGCGTTCGGGCTCGGGCCAGAGGTCGGGCCGGCGGTGCGTCGCGTAGATGCAGGCGGAGACGGTGATGCCGGCCGGCAGATCGCGGCCGGCGATCCGCATCGGCCCCGTCAGGCGCCGGATGACGTTGGTCGCCACGGGGGTGAGGCGCTGCGACTCCTTGAGGACCGCGTCTAGGTACTCGAGCTGGGGGACGTGCTGCGCCTCGACGGGGCCGTCACCGACCACGCGCCCGAGCTCCGCGCGGAGCTTCGCCAGCACGTCGGGGCGGTCGAGCACGTGATGGAACACCCAGGCGAGCGAGGTGGCGGTCGTCTCGTGTCCGGCCATGAGGAGCGTGAACATCTCGTCGATCAGCTCCGCGTCGGTCATCGGCTCGCCCTGCTCGTCGCGTGCCTCGACCAGCATCGAGAGGATGTCGGTCCGGCCCTCCGTGCCCTCGCTCCGGCGGCGGGCGATCTCGGCGACGAGCTCGGCGCGGATCGCCTCCCGGTCGCGGACGAAGCGACCCCAGGGCGTGAGACCCCGGAGCTCGATCTGGAAGGGCCGGATGGCGAGGAAGGCTGCGGCGGGGCCGTCGGCCTGCGCGAGGAAGCGGACGATGCGCTCCCGGATGCGGGCGAAGCGCGCGCCCTCGTCCACCCCGAACACGGCGCGGAGGATGATGTCGAGGGTGATCGCCTGCATCTCGTGATGGATCGGGAAGGGTTGCCCGAGGGGCCAGCCGTCGACCACGCGGTCGGCGATCTCGCGCATGATGCGGCCGTAGACGTGCATCCGCTCGCCGTGGAACGGCGGTGCCATCAGGCGTCGCTCGCGGTGATGGCGCTCGCCGTCCAGCAGCAGGATCGAGTGCCACCCGAGGATGGGACCGAGGATCGGGCCGGCGGCCTCGCCGGCGCGAAGCTCCGCCCCGTCGCTGGTGAAGATCTCCTTGATGGCCTCGGGGTCGGTGAACACGACCATCGGGGGCCCACCGAGCGGGTAGGCCGTGTAGCAGTCGCCGTACCGACGGGTGGAGATGTCGAGCGACGCGTAGGGCCAGAGCGAGTAGCGCAGACTCTGGAAGAGGCGCGGTGTCCGCGGTCCCCGCGGCAGCGCTCTCCGCGGGGAAACTCCGCCGGGCATGGCGGTCAGGCGCGGCGACGCGGGCGCTTCTGGTGCGAGCCGGGTCTCGGAAGCCTGCATGATGCCCTCCCTTTGGCTAGCGTGGCAGGAGCCCGTTCATGGTGATCTCTCCGTAGAGCGGTAGCACGTCCTGATAGGGATGGTATCTCTGGTTCGAGAGCGCGTCGCCGCCGAGGAACAGGATGAAGGCGGCCCGCTCCGGATCGACGTCTCGGAGGGTCCCCTCACGGATGCCGTCACGGATGACGTCGGCGATCATGGCAACGTTCTGCGTGAGGAGATGCTCGTGGAGCTCTTCGAGCAGGGGGGCGAAGATGATCTCCCCGTCGCGGCGATAGACGGAGTTGATCAGATCGTTCTCGCGGTTGAAGTCGACGCTCGCCTGGCCGAGGCGTCCGAGGCGCTCGACGGCGGTGCCGCCCTCGCCCAGGACCTGACGCGCCGTATCGAGCCAGGCGTCGAGGAGATCGCGCATGACGGCGCGAAAGATCTCCTCCTTGTTCTCGAAGTAGCGATAGAGCGTGCCCGCCGCGACGCCGGCCTCGCGCGCGATCTCGGCGATGCCGGTGCGGCGGTAGCCGAAGGCCGCGAAGCGCTTCTCCGCGGCGGCGAGGATGCGTCGACGGGTCGGGGAGTCGGGCGCGTCGGCGAGTGGTTGCACGAAATGAGTAAATGAGCCAAAAATTCACTCCAGTCAACTGATCCCGGTAACTTTCAGAAACTGTTGAGAATATGCCGGCGTCTCCCCGCGAGATCGTGCTCGGCGGCTCACAGGGTGAGCCGAGCTGGTCTGGATGGGTGCGCATCTTCGCGAGTGGTGACCATTGCGCCAGCAGCGGCGGCGGACCCCGAAGCCGGGGAGGAAAGAGAGCGCGACGATGCAGACACCGATAGGGCGGGCTGCCACGTGGTGCGCCGCGAAGACGATGCCGGCGCTACCCGTCTACCGGCAGGTCTTCTTCCGCCCCTTGGCGCGGCAGCTCCCCGAGCAGCACTGGCTGGCGAACGTGCAATTCGCGCCCCCGGCGAGGCACGTGCAGGCCGGATCGGTCGCGCACGAGGGATCGGCGCAGTCGACGAGGCCGTCGCAGTTCTCATCGCGGCCGCCGGTGCATAGCTCGACGGCGCCGGGGTGGATGCTGGCGTCGGCGTCGTTGCAGTCGGTCTGGGCGCAGTAGCCGTCGCCGTCGGCGTCGGTGCAGGAGCCGCAGTCGCGGGCGCAGTTCGCGCCCGTCTCGCCGCCGTTGCACACGCCGTCGCCGCAGCACACGGTGAGGCTCGGGGCCGCAGGGTGCACGCAGTCCTGCGGGCAGCCGTCGCAGGTCTCGCCCTCCTGGCACACGCCATCGCTGCAGCTGAGGAAGTCGATCCGGCAGCCCGTGTTGCAGCTCGGCTGCCCGGTGCAGCCGCCGCAGGTGGCCCCGCCGAGGTTGGCGCCATCGCACTCCTCGCCCGGGTCGAGGACGCCGTTACCGCAGGTGAGGTCGATCACGATCGTCGCCGACGCCGCGTCGTGGCCGATCTGGGTGAAGGCGATGCCGTTGGCCGCGTCGTGGAACGACTCGCCGTCGGCGAGGAACCCGACCAGGAGCGTGTTCCCCGAGCTGCTCTGGGTGTGGATGCTGGTGCGGTCGGCGTAGCTCGGGCGCAGGTTGGTGTCGTAGCCGACCCGGCGCCGATAGGAGAGGTAGTACATGCTGGCGGTGTCCGGCTTGGCGACCCGGACGAGCTGGCGGGCGGCCGGATCGGAGGGCACCGTCTCGAGCGGCGCCAGGGTGTAGGTGCCGCCGTCCGTCGCGTCGGAGATGCGGGCCGCCGCCAGCCACCCCATCTCGTTCTCGTGCAGCCCGTTCACGAGCCGCCAGACGTTCGTGCTGATGCCCATGAAGTCGGAGTCGTCGCAGTACTCGCCCTCGCCCGGCCAGCTGCCCCACGGGCAACTGGAGTCGATCACGCCGTTGTTGTCGGCGTCGAAGGAAGCGTGGCGCATGCCGAGGTTGTGGCCAAGCTCGTGGGCGAAGACGTCGCCCCGGTCGCAGGTGGCGACCATCGCCCAGCAGGCGTCGCCGCAGCCGATCAGCCCGCGGCCGGCCCAGCTGCACGCCACCGTGCTGGGGAAGACGTACACCCGGTGCTGATAAAGGCCGAGGTTGACGCCTCCCGCTCCGGCCGCGCTGTCCGCCTCGGCACGCCAGGTGTCGCTGGCGCAATCGTTGCCGGCGTCGTTGATCTGGACGCGGAAGACGTCGACCTGGCCGTTGCCGTCCGTGTCGCTGGGCCAGGAGACCTGCCCGTACGACGCCACCTGGTAGAGCTTGTTGACCGACGGATCGCCGGTGAACATCGTGGCGCCGATCGCAGCATCGATGCACGCGACGGTCTTCCCGTCCTGCAGGAAGTCGACGACGATGACGGCCGCGCGCCGCTGGCCGACGACCGTTGCCGCGACCGCGGGCGCCGCGAGCACCTCGACGCTCGTGGCGGAGAGCCTACGTCGGCCGCGCCCGCGGCTCGCCTCACCCCGAACCCGGACCACCATGCCGGTCCGCAGCGCGGGCGCGTCCCCGGGCAGCGCGAGCTCGAAGCGCCGTCCCGTCGCGCTGTCCCGGACGTGATGGACGACCCGCGAGCCGCCGCCGACGAAGTCGTCGACCTGGATCACCTCAAGGCGCCCGACGACCTCGACCGGCTCGCGGCGGGCGGCGAAGGCGGGACCGCTGACCAGCAGGCAGGCCACCAGGAGTCGAGCACCGCGCAGGGATTACACCGAGCGGGCGCGCATCGTCCGTTCCCTCCTTCTCCGCGATGGCGATCGCGGGCGCGGATGGACGCTGCAAGCGGCGTTCCGGGCGCGCCCGCGAAGGCTGCCCCGCGGCGAATCGCGATATACGATCCGCACGCGCGCGAATGTACGCGCGCGGACGCAGGCGTCACCGCCTTGGCAGATCTAACTCATCAGAGACCACGACTACGCATGGGCGCGCATCCGTCCTTGGAGGTGCGCGCGGACACCGCTCTCACTGACGAGGCACATGACCTGGGCGTCACGTTCACGCTCACCGCGACAGACGTCTCGTACGGGCTTAGCGCTCAGGCGACGTTTACTGACGCCGCCCCGAACCCCTGTGCAGGTCAGCCGGTAAACGCACCGTGTTCCGACGATGCAACGCGTGGACGGCGGGCTGCCTCGGCACCCAATGCTCTTGTCAGCACCCCGCAGGCAAGGCCGTCCTGCGGCCGGACTCGTCGCCAACACCTGCACCAGCACGGTTTGCCCGCCGACGGCTTCGCCTCCTCAGACACCGTCCGCCGCGCCCCAGCGTCAATGCGATGTGGCCGAGAACCGCGCCCCCGACGGCCCGAACTGCCCGGCCGCCGGCGCGGTCTGCAAATCCCTCAGCGCGCGTGTGAGACCCGTCAGCGGGTGCGCCGGGTCGAGCAGCATCTTTCCGACCGACGCTAAGAGCCCTTCAGGGACGATCTGCCGGGTGGGATCCCACGTCTGCGATGTCGCCGAGGGCTGCGGGGAATCCGCGGCCGGGTCGGGGCCGGAAGTCGAGGGGTGGGGGTCCGGCCGCGGGCGCCGGCCGGCCGAGGGGCCAGCTCGCGCTCAGCCGGGATGCCTCGGCGTGACGCCGCGGAAAGAACTGCATTTTGTCACTTTGGCAGATCGAGGGCAGGATAGGCACCCTAGGTAGGACGCGAGCGAGGCGGCCGCAGTTCGGGGTGCCTCCGCGGGAAGGACGAGGGGCTTCAATATCGCCTGGAGCAGATGGCCCGGCCTCCGGCCCCCGCCCCGGCCAGTGAGGCCAGCGGCCTGAAGACGGGCACCGTGCCAGCTCGGCCCGGCGAACGGGCGTGCCGCGCCGAACCCGGAGCGCGAGGCGGATGACGCTGGGCCCCCCGCAACTCGACCGGGACTCTCCCGATGGTCCCGCGCGAGGAGGGTGAGCCCCGGAGGCGGCAAGCCTCAAAGCCACAGGGTTTGCCTTCATGAGTCATTTCAATGCCCAAAGCATGTTTTATTACGTACCGTCAAAAGGTTCCACATTATCCATCTTGACAGATGACAAGGAATACGCCGAGTATCCGCACCGCTACCCGGCCATGGGCCACGTGTGGCAACTTAAGGTGCATGGCGGACCGCCGTGTGCTGTGCGTTCTTCGGCGTGACGCCCTGTCGAAATCGCGGTGCGGATAACGCACGAGTCCGCAACTCGGGAAAAAGGGAAAAATCGCATGGATCAGACGGGGAACGTGCTTCGTCGTAGCGTGCGCCGTTACCTTGTGTCGGCGGCAGCCGTCGCCTTGGTGGGCCTGCTCCTGGGTGCCGCGCCGGTGCTAGCCGCTTGCATCGACGACCTGCAGGGTCCCGACGACGAGGCGGGTCAGAAGGACCTCAATCGGTTGTGCGAGGGTGGCTCCCAGACGTGTACCGACCTCGCCCTCGCGTGGCAGATGGACGATCTGCAGTGGACGGGCGCGAATACGGGCGATGCCTGTGCCCTTTTCGACACCGACGGCGACGGGTTGGCGAACCGGGCCGTGTGCGTGACGATCTTCGACGGCACGCGGATGGCTGGCAAGTGCTCCAACGACACGACTCTCGGCTGCACCACGAATCAAGACTGCCCCGGCGGCGACACCTGCGTTTTTCCCACGAACAACACGGGCACCCCGAGATGCTACACCTGCACGGACCTCAGGGCCAACCGCTGCACCGGCTCCGTACCGGTAGCCTGTACGTCGACGTGCAGCGTCGTAGTCGCCACGAACGCCGATCCGTTCAGGACGAACCCGGCTCACACGTCCAACAAGTGCTCAGGAACGACCTGCACGAACGATGACGCTGCGGTCAGCTGCTGCATCACAGGCGGCGACACCGGGACCGGCGGTGACCTGATCGACGTCTGCTCCTACCCGTCCCAGCAGCCGAACTCGGATCCGTCGGACTGCGTGATCTCCCCGCCCAATTGCACGGTGAACACGGACTGCGACGACAGGAACCTCTGCACCACCGACGCGTGCGTAACCGGCACCGGCGGGAGGAACTTCTGCGTGAATACACCGGGTAACGCGGGGACGATATGCCGGGAGTCGGCGGGCGTGTGCGACCCGGCCGAGACCTGCAACGGTACGGACCGGCAGTGTCCGGACGATGCCCTCTCACCCGCCACGACGACCTGCCGGGAGTCGGCTGGGCCGTGCGACGCCGCGGAGAACTGTACGGGGAGCACT